>NZ_JBQQCF010000029.1:0-69515 GCF_052245755.1 Mycobacterium sp. 4D054 | reverse complement strand
CCGCCCAGCTCTTGACGATCACCACCAGCAAAGCTGGTCCCGCCACTAAGGCCCCAGTCACCAAGCGCGCACGTTCACGTGAGGCAACGAATCAGCCTTCGCGCGCATCTTGACATGAGGCAACAGGCCCGGCCGGCACCCATCCGGCGCTGCTGACACTGGTGACCTCGGTCGGCCGCGACACCGAGCGGATGTCAAGCAGGCAGCACCTGCAGTTCAGCCGGACGACCACCGAGATCGAGCAGGATGCGGATGGAAAGACCGCCCCTGCCGTACCGGCGTCGTTCACAGGGGAACCCTCGGCGGCATCGAAGGTCACCACGGCCGTGTTCCGGGTGATCCGTGCGGTCACCGGCGTTCTGGGACTGGACTTCGTCACCGACATCGGGCCGCTGATCGCCAGCGAGTCGCCACCGTGGTTCACCACGATCGGCGTGAAGGTTCGGCGCAGCGAGTTCGACGGGATGCCGGTAGTCGCCCTGGGTCCGCCCCGACCGTCCGGCAAGTATGTGGTCGCCGTGCACGGCGGCGCCTACGTCGTCAAACCCACCGTCTTCGAATGGCTCCAGTACGCCTCGTGGGCCCGTGACACCGGCGCGACAGTCCTGATGCCCCTCTACCCGTTGGCGCCGGGCGGCACCGCGCGCACAGTGGTCCCCGTCATCGCCGACCTCATCTCGAACGAGATCGAGCAACACGGCGCCCGAAATGTCAGCGTCACAGGTACATCCGCGGGAGGCGGCATCGCTCTGACCGCTGTACAGGAACTGGTGCGTCGCGGCGATCAGGTCCCGTCGCACATGGTGCTGTCCTCGCCCGCACTGGATCTGACGGTGAGCAACCCGGCGATCCAGTTCGTCGACGATCCGATTCTGACGTCGACCACCGTGCGCAGAGCCCAGCAGTGGGCCGGGGACCTGGAGCTGACAGACCCGTTGGTGAGCCCGTTGTACGGATCGCTGGCGGGCCTGCCGCCGACCGCGATCTACTCCGGAAGTCTCGATCTGCTCGCCCCGGACGTCCTGGTCCTGCAGGACAAGGCGATCGCGACGAAGGGATCGGATGTCACGTTCGTCTTGCGGAAGGATCAACTCCACGCCTGGGCCGGAATCTTCTGGCTTCCCGAAGCGCAGGCCCTACTCCCGGACATCTATCGGCAGCTCGGACTGCTCTGACGCTGGCCTGAATTCACGGCTCGCCGTGGTCCTGAATTCACGGCTCGCCGTGGTCCTGAATTCACGGCTGCGCCGTGCTCCTGAATTCACGGCTGCGCCGTGGCCGCCTGCTTCACCGCATCCCTGACCCGTCCCCGCCACACCGGCCCGTGCCCGGGCAGCAGCACCTCGGTGTCGAGCATGCCGAGCGCCTCGAGGCTGCGCCGGCACGCGTCCTCGTCGTGGTTGAACACCGACGGCAGCAGCTGCGGGCCCTGCCGCGTGGACACCGGGTGACCGGTCACCAGGGCGTCCCCGCTGATCAGCACGCCGTCGACCAGGTAGGAGCAGTGCCCGCCGGTGTGCCCGGGAGTCGGGACGCACCGGGGGGCGCCGGGCAGCCCCGCCGCGACGTCCTCGGTCAGCGTGGCGGTGGTGGGGATGCCGGAGTGGTCGAGTCCGCCCTTGCGGATGATCGCCACCGACCAGGCCAGCCACCTGGGCCGCCACGCCTGCGCGGCGACAGCCAGCGGTGAGGCCTGCTCGAGATACTCGCGTTTGGAGTGGCCGACCTCGTCGGCGTGGCAGTACACCGGGGTGCCGTGCTCACGGGCGAACCAGATGGCCGACCCGAGATGGTCGATGTGCGCGTGGGTCAACAGAATCGCGCGGACGTCGGCCGGCCCGAACCCCAGCTGTCCCAGTGAATCCAGCACATCCTGACGGCTGCCCGGAAATCCGGCGTCGATCAGCACCACGCCCTCCCGGGAGCCGGAACCTCCGGTGACCAGGGTCCAGTTCACCAGGTCGGTCTGGGCGAAGTGGACGCGGTCGGTGACGGCCGTCAGTACCGGTGCCATCAGGCGAGTGTAGAAACATAGTTATGGCTGAACTCAAACTGGGCTACAAGGCGTCGGCGGAGCAGTTCGCCCCGCGGGAACTGGTCGAACTCGGTGTCGCGGCCGAGGAGTACGGCATGGACAGCGCGACGGTCAGCGATCACTTCCAGCCGTGGCGGCACAAGGGCGGGCACGCCCCGTTCTCGCTGGCGTGGATGACCGCGGTGGGGGAGCGCACCCAGCGGCTGGTGCTGGGCACGTCGGTGCTCACCCCCACCTTCCGGTACAACCCGGCGGTCATCGCCCAGGCCTTCGCGACGATGGGGTGCCTGTACCCGAACCGGATCTTCCTCGGGGTGGGCACCGGCGAGGCACTCAACGAGATCGCCACCGGCTACGAGGGCCAGTGGCCCGATTTCAAGGAGCGCTTCGCGCGGCTGCGCGAAGCGGTGCAGCTGATGCGCGAACTGTGGCTCGGCGACCGGGTCGATTTCGAGGGCCAGTACTACAAGACCAAGGGAGCCTCGATCTACGACGTGCCCGAGGGCGGTATCCCGATCTACATCGCCGCGGGCGGGCCGCAGGTCGCCAAGTACGCCGGCCGCGCCGGCGACGGCTTCATCTGCACCTCCGGTAAGGGCGAGGAGCTCTACAAGGAGAAGCTGATCCCGGCGATGCGGGAAGGCGCCGAGGCGGCCGGCAAGAACCCCGATGACATCGACCGGATGATCGAGATCAAGATCTCCTATGACACCGACCCCGAACTGGCGCTGGAGAACACCCGGTTCTGGGCCCCGCTGTCGTTGACCGCCGAGCAGAAGCACTCGATCGACGATCCGATCGAGATGGAGAAGGCCGCCGACGCACTGCCGATCGAGCAGGTCGCCAAGCGGTGGATCGTCGCGTCCGACCCGGACGAGGCCGTCGCCAAGGTCAAGGACTACGTCGACTGGGGCCTCAACCATCTGGTGTTCCATGCGCCCGGGCACGACCAGAGGCGGTTCCTGGAACTGTTCCAGCGCGACCTGGAACCGAGGCTGCGCAAGCTCGGCTGAGCAGCGGCACCGCGCATGATCCGCATTCCTGCGACGGTGCTGGGCGTGGGCGCCCTGGCCGCCGCGGTGGTAGGCCTCGCCGCCCGCTACCTGCCCATCACCGGGCACCCCATGCTGATCGTCGCCGCCGCGGCGCCCTACCTGGCGCTCGCGGCGCCGGCGGCGATGCTGTTGCTTGCCGTCGGCAGGCGGTGGCTGCTCACCCTGGTCTCGGTCGCGCTGACCGTCGCGTTGATGTGGATGTACGTGCCGCGGTACCTGAGTTCGGCGGCTCCCGAAACCGCGGCGGTCGACGTGCGCGTGCTGACCGCGAATCTCTATCTCGGGCAGGCTGATCCGGCTGCATTCGCCACGCTGGCCCGGAACGTCGCCGACATCGTCGCGGTGCAGGAGTTGACGCAGCAATCCGCGGACGGGTTGTCGGCGGCGGGTATGGACGGGGTCTTTCCGTACCGGGTGATCCTGCCGGCCCGCAACGCCTCCGGCATCGGGATCTGGAGCCGGTATCCGATCGTGCACTCCGGCCGCATCGACGGCTACACGATGCCGATGGTCGGGTCGCGGATCCGGATCCCTGGCGTGCGTGTCGACGCCACCGTGCTGTCGATACACCTGCCCGGTCCCTGGCCGGCGCCCATAGACGGGTGGCGCGACGACATCGCCCGCCTGCCCGAGACCCTGCGCGACGTCGGCCGCACGGCGGGCGCGGGCGCGGTGATCGTCGCCGGGGACTTCAACGCCACCTCCGACATGGCGCCGTTCCGCCGCCTTCTGGACGAGGGCTACGGCGACGCCGGTGCCGACGCGGGAGCCGGCCTGGTCCGCACCTATCCCGGCCGCGGAATGCGCCCGCCGCTGCTCGGCATCGATCACGTCCTGACCAAGAACTGCTCCACCGTCGGCGCCACCACGGTGACCGTGCCGGGCGCCGACCACCGCGGTCTGGTGGCCACCCTGCAGGTGCCGGTGGACATGACAGCCAGTTGACAGGCAGGCTTTGACCCGTGCCTGACGCCTCGACGGGAGCAACCTCCTCGATCTACCTCGCGTCGCCGGAGGGCGACACCGGAAAATCGACCATCGCGCTGGGCATACTGCACCGGCTCGCCGCCACGGTGCCGAGGGTCGCGGTGTTCCGGCCGATCACCAGGACCGGTGAGGACCGGGACTACATCCTGGAGTTGCTGCTCGATCACACGACCGCGGAGCTGCCGTACGAGGACTGCGTGGGTGTGGGCTATCAGCAGCTGCACGACGACCCCGAGGCCGCGCTGGCCGACATCGTGGACCGGTTCCACCGTGTCGCGGACCGCAGCGACGCGGTGCTGATCGTCGGCAGCGACTACACCGACGTGGCCGCGCCGAGCGAGCTGTCCACCAATGCGCGCATCGCGGCCAATCTCGGTGCGCCGGTGGTGCTCGCGATCAAGGCCAAGGACCGCACCCCCGAGCAGGTCGTCCAGGTGGCCGAGGTCTGCATCGACGAGATCGCCGCGCAACACGCCCACACCGCCGCGGTGGTGGCCAACCGCTGTGAGCCGACGCAGATGACCGCGGTGGCCGAGGCGCTCACCGCGGTCGAGCCGCGCAGTTACGTGCTGCCCGAGGAGCCGCTGCTGGTGGCCCCGTCGGTGGCCGAGCTGCGGGACGCGGTCGATGGCACCCAGGTGCAGGGGGATTCGGCGCTGCTCGACCGCGAGGTGCTCGACGTGCTCGTCGCGGGTATGACGGCCGAGCATGTGCTGGAACGACTCACTGAGGGCATCGCGGTGATCACGCCGGGGGACCGCTCCGACGTGGTGCTGGCCGTGCTCAGCGCGCATGCCGCAGAAGGCTTTCCGTCGCTGTCGACGGTGATACTCAACGGCGGGCTGACTCTGCACCCGGCGATCGGATCGCTGGTGTCGGGACTGGGCTTGCGGGTGCCGATCATCGAGACCGGATTCGGCACCTTCGAGAC
This sequence comes from Mycobacterium sp. 4D054, assembly GCF_052245755.1. NCBI lineage: Bacteria > Bacillati > Actinomycetota > Actinomycetes > Mycobacteriales > Mycobacteriaceae > Mycobacterium > Mycobacterium sp. 4D054. Next base: position 64,507 of record NZ_JBQQCF010000029.1, on the reverse strand, counting down.
CGCGAGCCGGGTGGCGGCCACCCGCGGCCGGGTCACCTCGAAGTCGCACCGCAAGATCGACACCGCGCTGACCTTGATGGAGACCCACGTCGACACCGCGGAGCTGTTGGCGCAGCTGGCCCTTCCGATCCCGTCGGTGGTCACCCCGCAGATGTTCACCTATCAGTTGCTCGACCAGGCACGGGCGGACCGCAAGCGCATCGTGCTGCCCGAGGGCGACGACGACCGCATCCTCAAGGCTGCCGGCAGACTGCTGGACCGCAGTGTCGCCGACCTCACCATCCTCGGCGACGAAGCCCAGATCCGGTCCCGGGCAGCTGAACTCGGCGTGGATCTGTCGGACGCGGCCGTGCTCGACCCCCGGACAAGCGACCTGTGTGACCGGTTCGCCGAGCAGTATGCGAAGCTCCGTGCGCACAAGGGCGTGACGGTGGAGCAGGCCCGCGAGATCATGCACGACGTGTCGTATTTCGGCACGATGCTGGTGCACAACGACATCGTCGACGGCATGGTGTCCGGTGCGCGGCACACCACGGCGCACACGGTGCGCCCGGCCTTCGAGATCATCAAGACCCAGCCCGATGTCTCCACGGTGTCCAGCATCTTCCTCATGTGCCTGGCCGACGAGGTGCTCGCCTACGGCGACTGCGCCATCGTGCCCGATCCCACCGCCGAGCAGCTCGCCGACATCGCGATCTCGTCGGCGCGTACCGCCGCACAGTTCGGCATCGAGCCGAAGGTGGCGATGCTGTCGTACTCGACCGGCACCTCAGGTGCCGGCGAAGAAGTCGAAAAGGTGCGTAAGGCAACCGAACTCGTGCGATCCCGGGCGCCCGAGCTACTGGTGGAGGGGCCGATCCAGTATGACGCCGCGGTGGAACCGTCGGTGGCCGAGACCAAGATGCCCGACTCGAAGGTGGCCGGCCACGCCACCGTGTTGATCTTTCCCGACCTCAACACCGGCAACAATACCTACAAGGCGGTGCAGCGCAGCGCCGGCGCCATCGCGATCGGACCGGTGCTGCAGGGTTTGAACAAGCCGGTCAACGACCTGTCCCGTGGCGCGCTGGTCGAGGACATCGTCAACACGGTGGCCATCACCGCGATCCAGGCGCAGGGGTGACTGGCGATGACACGCTCGGTGCTGGTGCTTAACACCGGTTCGTCGTCGGTGAAATACGCTGTGGTGGAACCGGATTCAGGTGCGCTCGTCGCGGACGGCATCGTCGAGCGGGTCACCGACCATGCCGCGGCGATGCAGGTGGTGTTCGAGTCGCTGGCCTCTGACGGCCACCACCTCGATGAGCTCGGGCTGGTCGCGGTCGGGCACCGCGTCGTGCACGGCGGTCCTGACCTCTATCAGCCCACCGTCATCGACGACCAAACCATCACCCGCCTACAGGAACTGTCCGCCCTTGCGCCGCTGCACAATCCGCCGGCCATCCTGGGAATCGAGGTGGCCCGCCAGGCGCTGCCGGACCTGCCCCACGTCGCGGTGTTCGATACCGCGTTCTTTCACGACCTGCCGCCTGCGGCGGCCACCTACGCGATCGACGCGGACGTCGCCGAGTCCTGGCGCATCCGCCGCTACGGGTTCCACGGCACGTCGCACCAGTACGCCAGCGAACGGGCCGCCGAGTTCCTTGGTGAGCCGCTGGACTCGCTGAGCCAGATCGTGCTGCACCTCGGCAACGGCGCATCGGCGTCGGCGATCGTCGGGGGAAGGCCGGTCGAGACCTCCATGGGGCTGACCCCGATGGAGGGACTGGTGATGGGAACCCGGTCCGGTGACGTGGATCCCGGCGTGATCTTCTACCTGTGGCGCACGGCCGGGATGAAGGTCGAGGACATCGAGACGATGCTGAACAGGCATTCCGGGGTGCGCGGTCTCGGCGGTGAGGTCGACTTCAGGGAACTGCACCGCAAGATCGAGTCCGGTAACCCCGCAGCGCAACTGGCCTACGAGGTGTACATCCACCGGCTGCGCAAGTACATCGGCGCCTACCTGGCGGTACTGGGTTCGGCCGATGTCATCACGTTCACGGCCGGCGTCGGCGAGAACGACGCGGCGGTCCGGCGCGACGCGCTCTCCGGTCTGACGGCGTTCGGCATCGAACTCGACGAGCACCTCAACGAGAGCCCGGCCCGGACGGCCAGGCGAATTTCCCCGGAGGGGGCGCCGACGGCGGTGCTAGTTATACCCACCAACGAGGAGTTGGCGATTGCTCGGGCGTGTGCGGGAGTACTTGGCGCTGGGCTCGGCGACGGGTAGCTCACGTTGCGGATCGCAGATCCGGAGCAGGCGGCGGACGTGAGTTCCCGCGAGCAGTCTCCAGCGAACGCCGCTTCGGGCACAGACGACGTTGATGTTCGACAGTGCGGCGAAGCCGGAGGCCGCGAAGAACTCGACGGTCTGCAGGTCCAGGATCAGCTTGCGGGCCCCCGCCAGACGCTTCTCCACGTAGCACGCGAGCGCCATGCTGTTGACGGCGTCGATCTCTCCGTGGATCGTCACCAGGACGCTCGACGGTGGCAGCTCGCAGGCGGAGAACGTGGCCCGGTGGTGTTCCTCGCGCAGTTCGAACGAGGTGGGATCCGGCCGGAAGAACCGCTGTGTGCTGGGGGCCGGCAGTGGATCTGGTGCGGACATGTGGACTCCCCTGGACGAAGTCGAAGTCAGGTGGCAGGCCCTGGGTCTCAAAGCTGCGCCGATGAAGTCACCTGGTAGTGGCGCCACGATACTACGGAATCAGTGGGCTGACCATATGTCGTTGTGAATCACATGTATGTGCGTTAACCAGCACGTTTGGCCATATGTCAGTACTGCCGAGTCGCGGCAACCGGCGAAGGCGTCAATATCTGGACCTCCAGCAACGGATTCCGTAGTTGCCGGAGCGGTGCCGGGCGGTGCCGGATCAGAACGTCGACATCGGGCGCACGCTGTTGGCCAGGTCGACCAACGCGTACCGGTGGGCCTGGGTGGGCGCCACGCGGGCCAGGCTCCGCAACGAGGCCTCGACCCCGAGCTGCAACCCGTGCTCGGTGAACGGGAAGCCCAGAATGTGGTTGGTGCTGGCGGTGTTGTCCGCCAGCCAGTCCATCGCCGTGCCCAGCACCAGCGCCCGGATCTGCAGCACCCTGGGTTCGGTGTCGGGCAGCGCCTCCACCCGGCGCGCGGCGTCACGGATGTGCTGTTCGGTGATCTCACCGCTGGACCGACCGGACAGCAGCGTGACCGCGCTGGTCAACCGGGCGGTGGTGAAATGTCTTGAGGTGGCAGGTACTTCGTCGAGTGTGCGGACCGCGGCGTCCCGGTCTCCAGCAGCCGACTGCGCACGGGCCAATCCGAAACCGGCGGAGATCACCCCGTGGTCGGTGGACCAGACGGTGTCATAGAACTTGCGCTCGTCCGCGGTGCCGGCCAGTTCGGCGGTGGCGGCCAGCGCCAGCTTCGGGGCCAGCTCGCCGGGCAGGGTGTCCAGCACTTCGGTGAAGTGCTTTGTGGCGGAGTCATAATCGGCGGTCAGCAGCTCCGACACGGCCCGGAACCAGACCAGCCGCCAGCGCCATCCGATCCGCTCGGCGAGTTCGTCGAGCTTGCGGGTGGCCTTGGCGACGTCACCGAGATCCAACAGCGCGCGGACCTCCATGAGCGGCAACTCCACCGACTCGCTCAGGTCGATGCCGTCGGAGTCCAGCGCGCCGTGTCGGGCGGCGCGCAACGAGTCCAGCGTCTGCACCGGTTGGCTCAGCAGCGTCGCCGACAGCACGGTCGCCCCGACATCGGTGGGGTCGACCAGCGGCACCTGGAGAGCCCGGACGATCTCCTGGGCGGTCAGCTTCTCCGAGTGCACCTGACCGTCGAGGTACACATCGGTGTGGGCGACCAGCAGATCCACCCCGAACGTCGAGCGTGACGGGCTGAAGGTGGTCGACAGACCGGGCCGGGGCACCCCGGTGTCCTTGGCCACCACCTCGCGCAGCACACCCATCAGCTGGCTGGACATCTCCTCGGCGCTCTGGAACCGCCGCCGCGGATCGGGGTCGATCGCGCGCCGCAGCAGCCGGCCGAACGAGTCGTACTCGCGCAGCACCGGATCGTCCTCGGGCAGTCCGTCGACGTAACGGCCCTTGCGGGTGCGCAGCTTCAGTGTCAGCGCGGCCAGCGTGCGACCCACCGTGTAGATGTCCGTGGCCACCGTCGGGCCGGTCCGGACGATCTCCGGGGCCTGGTAACCCGGTGTGCCGTACAGGTATCCGAAGGAGTTGATCCGAGACACCGCGCCCAGGTCGATCAGCTTGAGCTGGTCCTCGGTCACCATGATGTTCTCGGGTTTGAGGTCGTTGTACACCAGGCCCAGCGAGTGCAGATAGCCCAGGGCGGGCAGGATTTCGAGCATGAAGCCGATCGCCTCGGCGACGGGCAGCAGCGTCCGTTCGGTCTTGCGGTGGTGGGTGGCCTGTTTGAGCGACGTCCCGCCCACGTACTCCATAACGATGTAGCCGACCGGGTTGCCGTGCTTGTCGTCGTGCTCGACGAAGTTGTAGATCTTCACGATCCCGGGATGGGTCACCTCGGCCAGGAACTGCCGCTCGGCCATCGCGATCGCCTGCGCCTCGGCGTCACCGGAATGCACGAGTCCCTTGAGCACCACCGGGCGGTCGTTGACGTTCTTGTCGAAGGCCAGATACACCCAGCCCAGCCCGCCGTGGGCGATGCAGCCCTTGATCTCGTACTGGTCGGCGACGATGTCGCCGACATTCAGCTGCGGCAGAAAGGAATAAGCGCTGCCGCAGTGCGGGCACCAGCCTTCGGAGGGGGCCTTGCCATCCTTGGTTGATCGGCCCACGGGCCGGCCGCAGTTCCAGCAGAAACGTTTCGACTCGGCCACCACGGGATCGGTCATCAACGCGGCCAACGGATCCCGGGCCCGGACCCGCGGGATCTCGACCAGCCCGCCGCCCAGTCTGCGGGTCGGCGACATGTAGCGGGTCACCGTCGTGGTGTTCAGCTGCGGCTCGGTGTCCCCGGTGTGGAACTGCGCGTCGTCGTCGTCATCGTCGTCGTCGAAGAAGTTGGGCCGAAACACCGCCTGGGTCGCCATCGGCCGCGCCGTCGACATCGTGTCGTCGGCCAGGTCCGAGAAGTTCGCGGGCTGGGTACCCGGATCGCCGTCTAAGGTGGTGTCGTCGTGTTCGGCCATCAGTCCGTGTACCTCGCGACAGGGGGCCCGGGAGCAGGTCCCAGCACGGTCAACCACTTGCGGTACAACGTGTTCCAGGTGCCGTCGCTCCGGATGCGCTGCAGCGTGCCGTTGACGTAACGCACCAGTGCGGTGTTCTCCAGATTGATCCCGATGCCGTAGACCTCCTCGTTCAGCGACGGCCCCACGATGTGCAGGTACGGATCCTGGGACACCAGCCCGGCCAGGATCGAATCGTCGGTGCTGACCGCGTCGACCTGCCGCTGCTGCAGCGCCACCAGGCAGTCGGCCCAGGTCACCACCCCGACGATGATCGGCGGCGGCGTGATCTGCTGAATCCGTTCCAGCGACGTGGTGCCCTTGGCCACGCAGACCCGCTTGCCGGACAGGTCCGACGACTGGCGGATGTTCGAATCCCGCGGCGCCAAAATGCGCTGGTTGGCGGTCAGGTACCCGGTGGAGAAGTTCACCAGCTTCTTGCGCTCGCACGTGATCGTCATGGTTTTGACCACGACGTCCACCTCGTTGTTCTGCAGCGCGGCGATGCGGTCGGCCGAGGCCAGGATGCGGTACTCCACCTGCGACGGCGTGCCGAAGATGTCGCGGGCGATCTCGCCGGCGATGTCGACGTCGAAGCCGGTGATCTCACCGGTGATCGGGTCGCGGAAGCTGAACAGGTTGCTGCCGATGTCCAGACCGACGATCAGGCGTCCGCGCGCCTTGATGTTCGCGACCGCCTTCTCGGCGTCCTTCTCGTTGTCGAACGGGCGCAGGCTCTCCCTCGGATCGCAGTCGTCGTCGGCCCGGGCCGGCGGCTTCGCCGGCTCCGGCGGCATCTCCTCGAAACCGGCCGGGGTGGGCGGCGCGAGGATCACGGTCGGCGTGGGCACCACCGGCGACGTCTGCGCGCACCCGGCCAGCAGCAGCACCGCCGCCAGCGCCGCGCCCAGGACTTTCGCGCTCATCACCTGCTGTCTGTTCTTCGCGCAAGCGCTCATCACCGGTACTCGCTCAATCTCGGCCAGATCCCCAGCGCCACCGCCACGGCCGCCACGACCGACAGCGCGGCGGCGCCCACGGTCGCGCCGGACAGCACCCGACGGGCGTTGACGATCTCGTTGCGCAGCTGGGTGCGGCTCTGCTCGATGCCCTTGCTCAGCGCCTCGTCGAGCTTGTTGAACGCCGGCGTGGAGTCGTCCTCGCCGGTGCCCAGCGCCACCTGCGTCGCGGCCTGGTAGTTGCCGACCGCGATGTAGGCCGAGATCCGGTCGTCGGCCGCACGCCACCGGTCCAGCAGTGTGGCGGCATCGGCGAGGTCGGTCTTGTCGATCGAGTCGTCGCGTGCCAGATACCTCGCCAGCTGCTCCTTCATGTCCTCGATGCGCTGGTAGTAGGACTGCTTCCGCAGGTCCTCGTCACCGCGGCGGATCAGTGACAGGGTCTCGTCCGCTCGCGCCTGCTGCGCGGTGATCGCGAGCGTGGTGACCGTCTTCAGCGATTCGGCCGCGGTCTCCTTGGCGCTGCGGCTGTCGGCGGTCGAGATCACCAGCGCCGTGCCGACCCACATCAACATGATCAGCACCGCCAGCCCGCCGGCGACGAAACCGATGTTGACGCGGCGGCGGGTCCGCTTGGCCAGCCACCGGTTGGCGAACACCCCGAACAGCAGAGTCGCGACCACCACCAGAATCACCGGCGTCGGGATGCGGGTCGACGCGGTGGTCTCGGCGTCCACCCGCGCCGAGGTCTCCTCGTAGAGCCGCTGCGCGTCGGGCAGGATCTTCTCCTGCATCAGCGCCGACGCCTCCGACAGGTAGGACGAGCCGACGGGATTTCCGGCACGGTTGTTGGTCCTGGCCGTCTCGACCAGCCCGGTGTACACGGCCAGCCGTGCGTTGATCCGGCCCAGCAACTGGACCAGTGACTCCTCTGTGAGGCCGCTGGACGCCCGTGTCACCGCGACCGACGCGTCGGTGATGGCCTGCTCGTAGCGTTGCCGCACCGCCCGCGGCTCGGCGCCGGCGATGAACGCGGTGGCCGCCGCGGCGTCGGCGACCGACAGCGTGGTGTAGAGCTGCCCGGCCGCGAACGACAGCGGCTCGGTGTGGTTGAGCACCGTCGTCAGGGCCTGCTGGCGGTCGTTGATCGTGGTCGAGGTCGCGAACGCGCTCGCGACGACCAGCGCTGCGAGCACCAGCCCGATGGTCAGGATGCGTCCGGGCGTGGTCCACAGGAACCACCACCGCGGATGAGACGCAGCTGTCGGCGACCGCGACGCAAGAGGCTCGGTCGAGGGGTGCGCCAACTCCACAGTCACGTCTGCGCGGACCTCATCCTGGTCTCGATCTCTCCGGTGGTCGTTCGGCCACAAACTCTAGCTACCGCGAATTCTATGAGGGAATTCTAAGAGCTCATCGGTCGGCGTGCGGGGATTCACGTGTCAAGAATCCGGACGCGTTCCCTATCCTGAACGCGTGCGTGGAGACGGGGACGGCTGGGTGGTGTCGGCGACCGGCAATGCCTACTGGGGCCGGCACGGCGCCGCCGGGCTGCTACTGCGGGCGCCCCGCCCGGACGGGTCGGCCGCCGTACTGCTCCAGCACCGCGCGCCGTGGAGTCACCAGGGCGGCACGTGGGGGTTGCCGGGCGGTGCCCGTGACAGTCACGAGACCCCGGAACAGGCGGCGGTGCGGGAGGCGCACGAAGAGGCCGGGCTGCCTCCGGAGCAACTGACCGTGCGGACCACGGTGGTCACCGCCGAGGTGTCCGGATGGACCTACACCACGGTGATCGCCGACACCTCCGAAGAACTCGACACCATCCCCAACCGGGAGAGCGCGGAGCTGCGCTGGGTCGCCGAGGACGAGGTCGCCGACCTTCCCCTGCATCCCGGCTTCGCCGCGAGCTGGCAGCGTCTGCGCGAGGTCACGGCCGCGATCCCGCTGCTGGTCAACCCGCAGCGCTGAGCATTCCGGCCAGCGTTTCGGCCGCCGCCTTCGGGTCGTCGGCCGCGGTGATCGCCCGCACCACCACCACCCGCCGCGCCCCGGCCGCCAGCACTTCCGGCAGCCGGTCGGCGTCGATGCCCCCGATCGCGAACCACGGTTTGTCGGTGCCCAGCGCGGCGGTCGCCCGCACCAGGTCCAGCCCCGGGGCGGGTCGGCCCGGTTTCGTCGGCGTCGGCCAGCACGGCCCGACGCAGAAGTAGTCGACGTCTTCGGCCGCCGCGGCCCGCGCCTGGTCCAGGTCGTGCGTCGAGCGCCCGACCACGCGGTCGCCGATGATCTCCCGCGCCACACTGAGCGGCAGGTCGTCCTGACCGAGGTGCAACACGTCGGCGCCGGCCGCGCGCGCGATGTCGGCGCGGTCGTTGACCGCGAGCAACGCCCCGTGCCTGCGGGCCGCGTCGGCGAGCACCTGCAGCGCGTCGAGCTCCTGGCGCGCCTCCAGCGGCCCGAACCGCTGCTCGCCCGGCGACCCCTTGTCGCGGAGCTGGATGATGTCCACGCCGCCGGCCAGCGCCGCGTCGGCGAACTCGGCGAGGTCGCCGCGATCACGGCGGGCGTCGGTGCACAGGTACAGCGAAGCGCTCGCTAGTCGGGGTTCACGCACACTCGAACGCTAGCGCCGGCGCGACGTAGGCTGGTAGCCGACCACACGGGAGTCCCGGGTACGGGGACTGAGAGTGAGTCCGCCGACTCTTACCGTCACACCTGATCCGGGTCATGCCGGCGAAGGGAGCCAGTGAATGCCCACCCAGACCCGCGGGACGCTTGCCGTCGTCGGGGGCGGTGTCATCGGGCTCGCCGTGGCACGGCGGGCGCTGCAGGACGGCTGGGCGGTCCGCGTGCACCGTGCCGAGCAGGCCGGCGCGTCCTGGGTCGCCGGCGGCATGCTCGCCCCGCACAGCGAGGGCTGGCCCGGCGAGGAACAACTGCTGCGGATCGGCCTGGAATCCCTTCAGCTGTGGCATGACGGCTTCCTCGACGGGCTGCCGCCTGAGGTCGTCACCGCGCGCCGGTCGCTGGTCGTCGCCGTCGACCGCGCGGACGCCGCCGACCTCAGGACCGTTGCGGGGTGGTTGTCCGAACAAGGTCACCCGGTGACGCCGACCACGTCGGCGCGTGATATCGAACCCCTTCTCGCCCAAGGTATCCGGCACGGCTTTGTGGCCGACACCGAACTCGCCGTCGACAACCGCGCCGTCGTCGCCGGCCTCGCCGCCGAGTGCGAACGGCTCGGCGTGCAGTGGGCCCCGCCGGTGCCTTCGCTGGCCGAGACCGGTGCCGCCGACAGCGTCGTGATCGCCAACGGCATCGACGCCCCGACGCTGTGGCCCGGGCTGCCGGTGCGCCCCGTCAAGGGCGAGGTGCTGCGGTTGCGCTGGCGTCGCGGGTGTCTGCCGGTGCCGAAACTGGTGGTGCGCGCCCGGGTGCACGGCCGTCAGGTCTATGTGGTGCCGCGTGCGGACGGCGTCGTGGTCGGCGCGACGCAGTACGAACACGGCCGCGACACCGCGCCCACGGTGAGCGGCGTGCGGGATCTGCTCGACGACGCCTGCGCGGTGATGCCCGCTCTCGGCGAGTACGAGCTCGCCGAGGTCGGCGCCGGTCTGCGGCCTATGACGCCCGACAACCTGCCGCTTGTCGGCAGGGTCGACGAGCGCACCCTTGTCGCCGCGGGGCACGGTCGGTCGGGTTTCCTGTTGGCGCCGTGGACGGCGCAGACGATCGCCGCCGAGCTGGAAGGAGCACTGGTTCGATGAAGGTCACGGTCAACGACGAAACGGTGGAAGTCGACGAGAGCACGACGATCGCCTCGTTACTGGACGGCCTCGGCTTCCCCGAGAAGGGGATCGCGGTCGCGGTGGACTGGTCGGTGATCCCGCGCTCGCAGTGGGACACCGCGCTTTCCGACGGCGCCAAGGTCGAGGTGGTGACGGCGGTGCAGGGTGGCTGACGTGTGCACCTCTTTCTCGGCGGGCAAGCTGAGCATCGCCGGCCGCGAGTTCGGCTCCCGGCTGATCCTCGGCACCGGCGGCGCCGCGAACCTCGCGGTGCTCGAGTCGGCGCTGGTGGCCTCGGAGACCGAGCTGACCACGGTGGCGATGCGCCGCGTCGACGCCGACGGCGGCACCGGCGTGCTGGATCTGCTGACGCGGTTGGGCATCACGCCGCTGCCCAACACCGCCGGTTGCCGCGGAGCCGCCGAAGCGGTGATGACGGCGCAACTGGCCCGCGAGGCGCTGCACACCAACTGGGTCAAACTCGAGGTGATCGCCGACGAACGCACCCTGCTGCCCGACGCGCTCGAATTGGTCAGGGCCGCAGAGCAACTGGTCGACGATGGGTTCGTGGTGCTGCCCTACACCAACGACGACCCGGTACTGGCAAAACGGCTGGAGGACACCGGCTGCGCGGCGGTGATGCCGCTCGGTTCCCCGATCGGCACCGGCCTGGGCATCGCGAACCCGCACCACATCGAGATGATCGTCGACCAGGCCGAGGTCCCGGTGATCCTCGACGCCGGCATCGGCACGGCCAGCGACGCGGCGCTGGCGATGGAATTGGGCTGTGACGCGGTGCTGCTGGCCAGCGCCGTCACCCGCGCCGCCGATCCGCCCGCGATGGCCGCGGCGATGGCCGCCGCCGTGCGGGCCGGGTATCTGGCCCGCCGGGCCGGCCGCATCCCGAAGAGGTTCTGGGCGCAGGCGAGCAGCCCGGCCCTGTGAACAGATATGTGGCCCTGGGCAGTTCGATGGCCGCCGGGCCGGGCATCGGGCCGCGGGCACCGGGCTCCCCGCGCGCGGCGGGCCGATCGGCGCGCAACTATCCGCACCTGGTCGCCGACGCGCTGGGTCTGGACCTGACCGACGTCACCTTCTCCGGGGCGACGACGGCGCACGTGCTGCGCGAGACCCAGCACGGCGCACCACCGCAGATCCGCGCGCTCGACGGCACCGAGTCGCTGGTGACGGTGACGATCGGCGGCAACGACGCCGGTTACGTCCCGATGCTTTTCGCGGCTGGGCTGCCGCGGGCACTGCGGTCGGTGCCGCTGCTCGGCAGCCGGTTGCGCGACCTGCTGGACCCGGCGGCCCGCTACCTGGCGCTCCGGGAAGCCGGCAGTGCCCTGATCGAGGTCGGACACGAGATCCGGCGGCGGGCACCGCGGGCCACCGTATTGTTCGTGGACTATCTGACGCTGCTGCCGGCCACGGGCGACGCGCCGCCGCTGCGCGCCGCGGAGCTGACGCTGGGCAGGCACATTGCGGACACGCTGGAACAGCTCACGGCCGACGCCGCCCGGGCCAGCGGGTGCGGCCTGGTGCGCGCGGCCGAAGCGAGCCGCGATCACCACGCCTGGTCAGCGCAGCCCTGGACCACCCTGCCTGCCAGATTCGGGCTGCCCGTGCCGGGCCGGCCGGCGCCGCTGCATCCCAACGCCGCGGGCATGCGCGCGGTCGCCGACCTTGTGGTGGCCGCCGCGTGATCGAACTGACCGCGCTGAGCAAGACCTACGGCTCGACGCGGGCCGTCGACGGGCTGACGTGCACGATCGAACCCGGCGTCGTGACCGGGTTCCTCGGCCCCAACGGCGCGGGCAAGACCACCACGATGCGGATCATCCTCGGCCTCGACCACCCGACCTCGGGCACCGCCACCATCGACGGCCGCGCCTACCGCCGGCTGCGTGACCCGCTGCGCACCGTTGGTGCGCTGCTCGACGCCCGGCAGATCCATCCGAACCGCACGGTGCGCAACCATCTGCGCTGGATCGCCGCCAGCAACGTGCTCGGCAGACGCCGTCCCGACGAGGTGCTCGAGACGGTGGGGCTGTCCTCGGTGGCCGGCTCCCGTGCCGGCACGCTCTCGCTCGGGATGAGTCAGCGCCTGGGCATCGCCACGGCGCTGCTGGGCGATCCGCCGGTGCTGCTGTTCGACGAACCGGTCAACGGCCTCGATCCCGAGGGCATCCACTGGGTCCGCACCCTGATGCGCACGCTGGCCGCAGAAGGCCGCACTGTGCTGGTGTCCAGCCACCTGCTCTCGGAGATGGCCAACACCGCCGATCGGCTGGTGGTGATCGGCAAGGGCCGGCTGATCGCGTCGACCACGGTGTCGGAGTTCGTCGGGCGCTCCGGTGCCGCGACGGTACGCGTGCGTAGTCCGCGGCTGCCGGAGCTGCACGCCGCGCTCACCGCGGCCGGGTTCACCGTTGCGGCCGAACCAGACGCCCTGACCGTGCGGGACGCCACCACCGACGCCGTCGGTGAGGTCGCCGCGGCGCAGTCGATCGCGCTGCACGAACTGAGCGCACACCACGTCTCGCTCGAGCAGGCCTACCTGGCTTCCACCGACGACGCCACCGAGTTCCGGGCAGGGTCCCGATGAGGCGCGCCGCCGCCGTCCTCGACGCCGAACGGATCAAGCTGACCACGCTGCGCTCACCGCTGTGGGCGGCCCTGGCGGCCACCGCGCTGAGCGTAGGGCTCGCCGCGCTGCAGACCTCGGTCGCCTCCGGCTACGCCCGGCTGACCGTGCCCGAGGCGGCGCTCGGAGTCGCGGTGTTCGGCATTCCGGTGTTGATGATCGTCGCGGCGATGACGGTGACGGGGGAGTACCGCAGCGGGCTGATCGTGCTCACCTTCCTGGCCACGCCTGGCCGCACACTGGTGATATGCGCCAAAGCTGTTGTCAGCGCCGTCTTCTCAGCGGCCTGGGCGGCGGTCATGGTGCTGGGCGCGGTGTCGGCCGCGCGGCTGACCGCCGATCCCGGCGTCGCGGCCGCGCTGACGGTGCCGGCCACGCTTGGCTTCGCCGCGAAAGTGGCGTTGTACGCGGCGTCGGCAGCCGTGCTCGGAGTCGGGGTCGCGGTGTTGTTCCGGCACACCGCCGGTGCGGTGACCGTGCTGCTGCTGTGGCCTCTGCTGGTGGAACCGCTGCTGGCCAACCTGCCCGGCCGCGGCTGGCAGCTCGGCCCCTACCTGCCGTTCGGCAACGCGCTGCGATTCCTCGACGTGCAGTGGCTGTACCCGGGGTTCGTCATGCGGTGGGGCCCGGCGGGCTCGCTGGTGTGCTTTGCGGTCCTGGCCGGCGCCGTGTTCGTCGCGGCGGTCATCACCGTCAACCGGCGCGACGCCTAGCATGGCGCAGGTGACCGCACCGCAGACGCTCGAACTCGATCTGCCGCACCTGAAGGTGACCGCGCTGGCCTGGGGTCCGCCAAACGGTCGGCTCGCCTTGTGTCTGCACGGGTTCCCCGATAGCGCGTGGGGGTGGCGAAAGCTGGCTCCGCTGCTGGCCGAACGCGGTATGCGGGTGGTCGCGCCGTTCTCGCGCGGGTACGCGCCGACCGGACCCGCGCCCGACGGCGACTATCACATCGGTGCGCTGATGTACGACGCGCTGGCGGTGCACCGCGGGCTCGGTGCGCCCGAGGACGCGGTGCTGATCGGCCACGACTGGGGTGGGTTCACCGCAGGCGCCCTCGCGGCGTACCCGGAATCGCCATTCGCCGAGCACATTACGATCGCCGTACCGCCGATCGGTGCGGTCAGGCGCATGCGCGGTTCGCTCGGCCGGCAACTGCGGATGATGCCGCGTCAGCTGCGTAACAGCTGGTACATCCTGTTCTTCCAACTTCCGCAGCTGCCCGAACGCGTTCTGTCGCGCGTCATTCCGAGGCTGTGGCAGGACTGGGGACCCGCCGGCCATGACACCGGCTCCGAGTTGGACGACGCGCTGGCCGCGCTGCCCAGCCCGGTCCACCGCCGCGCGGCGGTGGGCTACTACCGCGCGCTGGTGCGGCCGTCGCGGCCGGGGCAGAAGTATGCCGAGTTGCACCACCACTGCTTTGCGATGCCGCGGGTGCCGGTCCTGCACGTCCATGGCGAGCAGGACGGCGCGATGCGGGCCGAGTACGTCGAACCGATCGGCGCGGCGCTGCCCCCGGGCAGCAGGGTCGTCATGATCCCCGGGGCCGGGCACTTCGTCCAGATCGAGCGACCCGAGGACACCGCGTCGGCGGTTCTGGGCTTTCTCGGTGACCGCACCGGTCCGCGCTAACGTGGGGGTCGTGATCCGGACGAGACTCGTGGCCATGGCGGCCGTCCCCGTGCTGGCCCTCGCGGGCTGCGGACGCGACGCCGCCCCGGCGCCCCAGCCGGTCCGGGACACCGGCGCGGCCACCGAGTTCGCCGACGCGCTGTCGCGCAAGATCACCGCCGACGCGCTGATGGCGCACCTTGACCGGCTGCAGGAGATCGCCGACGAACACGGCGGCAATCGCGCCCTGGGCAGACCCGGATACGACGCGAGCGTCGACTTCATCGCGAAAGCTCTGCGGGACAAAGGCTTCCAGGTTGAAACGCCGGAGTTCGAGGTGCGGATACCGTGGGCCGAGGAGCCGTCGCTGACGGTGGCGGGCAGCAAGGCCGAGGCGCGGCCGCTGCAGTTCACGATCGGCACCGGGCCCGAAGGGGTCTCCGGTCCGCTGGTCGCGGCGCGTGCCGAGGACACCCCGGGCTGCACCGCCGAGGACTACGACGGGCTGCCGGTCCGGGGCGCGGTCGTGCTCGTCGACCGCGGCGCCTGCCCGTTCGGCGGGAAACAGGCCGTGGCCGCCGAGCGCGGTGCGGTGGCGCTGATCGTCGCCAACAACGAGGGCGGTCCCGACATGGGTGCCGGCACCCTCGGCGAAACCACCGACGTCAAGATCCCGGTCATCTCAGTCAGCAAGGAGGTCGGTGAGCAGCTGCGCGCGCAGCAGGGGGCGACCACGGTGATCAACCTGAACGCCGGGGTTCGCCAGGAGCGGACCCGCAACGTGATCGCCCAGACCACGACCGGCTCGACCGCCGACGTCGTGATGGTCGGTGCCCACCTCGACAGCGTCGAGGAGGGGCCCGGGATCAACGACAACGGTTCCGGGGTGGCCGCGGTACTGGAAACCGCGCTGCAGCTGGGCACTTCGCCGGATGTGGCCAACGCGGTGCGGTTCGGGTTCTGGGGCGCCGAGGAGCAAGGTCTGCTGGGCTCCACCGACTATGTGGCGTCGCTGGACGACGAGGCGCTCAAGGACATCGCGCTGTACCTCAACTTCGACATGATCGGTTCCCCGAACCCGGGTTACTTCACCCTGGACGGCAACCAGTCCACCAGGCCCGGACCGGGTGAGGGCGTGCCCCGGGTGCCCGAGGGGTCGGCCGGCATCGAGCGCACGCTGACCGCCTACCTGGACCGGGCCGGTAAACCGGGACAGGACACCTCCTTCGACGGCCGATCCGATTACGACGGCTTCACCAGAGCGGGAGTGCCTGTGGGAGGCCTGTTCTCGGGGGCCGAAGACAAGAAGTCCGCCGAACAGGCCGAGCTGTGGGGCGGTGAGGCCGACCAGCCGTTCGACCCGAACTACCACAAGGCCACCGACACGATCGGAAACATCGACAGGACCGCGTTGCAAATCCACGGCGGCGGCGTGGCCTTCGCGGTCGGGCTGTATGCCCAGGACCAGCGCGGGCGCAACGGGATTCCGGTGCGCGAGGACCGCGTCCGGCACAAGCTGACCACACCATGACCGGCCGGTGGGCGGCCGTGGTCGTGGTGGGCGCGCTGGTCGCGGCGTGCGCGCCGGGCAGCCCGCCGCCCGCGCCGCAGCTGGGACCCGAACTCGCCGACAAGGTCACGATCGACGGGGTCTACCGGCACCTGGTCGAGTTTCAGAACATCGCCGACGCACACGACGGCAACCGGGCCGACGGCACACCCGGCTATCAGGCCAGTGTCGACTACGTCGCCCAACTCCTGCGCGACAACGGCTTCGACGTGCAGACCCCGGAGTTCGAGCGGCTGTCCGGCTCGAAGGGCGGGAGTCCCGCCCTGACGGTGGCCGGCCGCGACTTCCGAGTGGACCAGGCCTCGCTGCTGATCACCACCGTGCCCGGCGGGCTGAAGGCGCCCACGTTGCGGCCGCGCAGACCGGCCGGGTGCGCGGCCGCCGACTACGGTGACGTGTCGGTCGCCAAGGCCATCGCCGTCGTCGACGACACCGGATGCTCGGTCGTCGACAAACACCGGGTCGCGCTGCAGGAAGGCGCGGTCGGCATGCTCGTGGTCAGCCAGGCCACCCCGACGAGGCCGACCGGCTCACCGCCGACGCTGTTCACCACGGCGTACTACACCGAGCTGACCATCCCGGTCGGGGTCATCGACCCGGCCGCGGACGCCGCGCTGCGCCGCACCGAATCGCCGGTCACCCTGGTTCTGGACAACGAGCCGGTGATGACGAAATCCCGGAATGTCGTCGCCCAGACCACAACCGGCGACACCCGCAACGTCGTCATGGTCGGTGCCCACCTCGACAGCGTCCGTTCTGGTCCTGGGATCAACGACAACGGCACCGGCGTGGCCGCCGTCCTGGAGACGGCGCTGCAACTCGGCGGCGCGCCGGACACCGCCAACGCGGTGCGTTTCGCGTTCTGGGGCGCCGAGGAAGTGTCGATGGACGGCACCAAGAAGTATTTGGCGTCACTGGGTGATGAGCAGCTTGACGACATCGCGATGTACCTGAACTTCGACATGCTCGGCTCGCCGAATCCCGGATATTTCACCGATGACGGCGACCAGTCCGCACAGACCGGTGAGATCGTCCCGGCGCCAATGGGTTCGGCGGGTATCGAACGCACCCTGGCCGCCAGGCTGAATACGGCGGGGGTGCGCCCGGCGGACATCCCGCTGCAGCGGATCACCGACTACGAGCCGTTCCTGGCCGCGGGCATCCCGGTCGGCGGCCTCACCACCGGCTCGTCGCAGCGCAAAACCGATGTGCAGGCCCGACTCTGGGGTGGCAAGGCCGGAGCGCCCTTCGACCCCAACTACCACACCCGCGGCGACACCATCGACAACATCGACCGCGAGGCTCTCGCGGTGATGGCGTCGTCGGTCGCATTCGCCGTCGGCACCTACGCGCGGTCGATCGAGGGTGTCAACGGCGTGCCTACCCGTGAGCAACGGGACCGGCGGACGCCGTAGCCTCGCGCTGCCGGAATCCCAGCAGCCGCATGCCGTGGTAGATGAGCAACGCGGCGATCGAACCCAGCGCGATCCCGGTGAACGTCAATGATCCTGCGCTCCAGGTGAAGTCGGCGATGCCGATGATCAGCGGGATGGCGGCCGTCATCTGGTTGATCGGCTTGGAGAAGTCGACCTGGTTGGTCAGCCAGATGCGCACGCCCAGGATGCCGACCAGGCCGTAGAGCACCACCGTCGCTCCACCGAGCACCCCGGCCGGGACCGCGACGATGACCGCACCGACCTTCGGGCACAGCGACAACGCGACCGCCACCAGCGCGGCCACCCAGTACGCGGCCGTCGAGTACACCCGCGTCGCCGCCATCACCCCGATGTTCTCCGCGTAGGTCGTCGTCGCCGACCCGCCGCCGAACCCGGCCAGCGTCGTCGCGACACCGTCGGCGGCCAGGGCGCGCCCCATCAACGGGTCGAGGTCCGTCTTGGTCATCTGGCTCACCGATTTCACGTGCCCGATGTTCTCGGCGATCAGCGCGATGACCGCGGGCAGGAACATCGGCAGCACCGACAGCGTGAACGTCGGCGTCTGAAACTCGGGCAGACCGATCCAGGGCGCGGCCGCGATGCCTGAGGTGTCCACCTCGCCGAGCAGCAGCGCCAGCACGTATCCGGCGGCCACCGCGACGAAGATCGCGAGCCTGCCGATCATCCCGCGGAAGAATGCCAGCGCGGCGACGAGCAGCACCAATGTCACCAACCCGAGCAGCGGACCCTGCTCGAAGTTGGTCTTCGCCGCAGGCGCCAGGTTGAACCCGATCAGCGCGACGATCGCACCGGTCACGATGGGAGGCAGCGCGATGTCGAGCCAGCGGGTACCCACCACGTGCACGACACCGCCGACCAACACGAGCAAAAGGCCCACCGCGACGATCCCGCCCAGCGCGCTGCCGGTGCCCTCCGACGCCACCGCCGCCGTCACCGGAGCGATCACCGAGAAGCTCGACCCCAGATAGCTGGGCAGCCGGTTGCCGGTGATCAGCAGGAACAGGATGGTGCCGACCCCGGAGAACAACAGGGTCGTGGCGGGTGGGAACCCGGTGAGCACCGGCACCAGGAACGTCGCACCGAACATCGCGACGACATGCTGGGCGCCGAGGCCGACCGTGCGTGGCCAGCTCAGCCGCTCGCCCGGTGCGACGACGAAATCCGGATCCGAGCGCGAATCCACCTGCTGCCACGTCTTCATTGGGAAAGCCACGGTGCGACTACACACCATGACGGTGCGCGCCGCCAGTCCAGTAGGCGAGCACGCCGATCAGGACCACCACCGCGCCGGCCAGCACGGACGCCGGCGGGAGCGTGAATGCCAGGGCCAGACAGCCGGCCAGGCCGACGGCAGGCACCAGGCGGTGGCCCAGGGTCCATGCCGACGCGTTGGCGATCGCGTAGTAGAGCAGAACTCCGAACGACGAGAACCCGATCGCGGCCCGCACGTCGACCAGCGCGGCGACCACCGCGACGACCAGCCCGACGGCGACCTCGGCACGGTACGGCGTGCCGTGCCGCGGATGCACGGCGGCCAGGCGCATCGGCAGGTGCCCGTCGCGCGCCATCGCCAGCACGGTGCGCGACACCCCGAGCAACAGCGCCAGCAGTGCACCTGTCGCCGCGACCGCCGCGGCGACACCGACCACCGGGGCCAGCGCCGGAAAACCGGCCGCGCGCACCGCATCCGACAAGGGCGCGGTGGCCGACGCCAGTCCCGCGACGCCGAGTGCACCGACCACGGCGACCGCCACCAACGCGTACACCGCCAGTGTGAGTGCCAGTGCGAGCGCGACCGCCCGCGGGATCGTCCGCGCCGGGTCGCGCACCTCCTCGCCGAGGGTGGCGATGCGGGCGTAGCCGGCGAACGCGAAGAACAGCAGCCCCGCCGCTTGCAGCACGCCGTAGGCGCTGACGCCGGGACCGGGCACCAGCTCAAACCCGTGGCCGGCGCCGAACAGTACGACCACCACCACCGTCAGCACCGCCAGTACCAGCGCCACGATGATGCGGGTGAGCGCGGCGGACCGCTGCACCCCGGCGTAGCTCAGCGCGGTCAGCGCGATCACCGATGCGGCCGCCACCGCGTGGGCGTGGGCCGGCCACACGTACGCCCCGACCGTCAGTGCCATCGCCGCGCACGACGCGGTCTTGCCGACGATGAAGCTCCAGCCCGCGGCGTGACCCCAGAAGGGCCCCAGCCGTTCCCGGCCGTAGACGTAGGTGCCGCCCGACTGCGGGTAGCGCGCCGCCAACCGGGCCGACGACATCGCGTTGCAGACGGCGACCACGGCGGCGACAGCGAGCGCGGCGAGCAGCCCGTCGCCCGCGGCGGCCGCGGCCGGCGCCAGCGCGACGAAGATGCCCGCCCCGATCATCGACCCGAGCCCGAGAGTGACGGTGTCGAATAATCCGAGACGCCGCCGCAATGCCGACTCATCGGGCGAGTTCACGGACCCACGATATCGTGGGACGGTGGCGAGCACCGCCGGGGAAAACGGCATCCGACGTCGGCCCAAGGACCGTAAAGCGCAGATCGCGCGCGCGTCGGCCGAAGCATTCAGCGCGCTGGGCTACCACGGCGTGAGCATGGAGATGATCGCCTCCCGCGTCGGCATCTCCGCCGCCGCCCTGTACCGGCACTACGCCGGCAAGTACGAGTTGTTCCGCGACGCCGTGCTCAACCTCGGTCAGCAGTTGGTGGACGGCACCGCGGACATCGACGGGGACGACCCGCAGGAGGTGCTCGACCGGTTGGTGTCCGCGTTGACCGACACCGCGCTGGCCAACCGCAGCTCGGGAGGCCTGTACCGCTGGGAGAACCGGTATCTGCGCGGTGAGGACCAGGCGACCCTGCTCGAACAGATTCAGACCGTGCATGGACGGATCCACCGGCCGCTGGCGGTGTTACGGCCGGAGCTGAGCGACGGGCAGCTGTCGATCCGGTCGACGGCGGTGCTCTCGATCGTCGGCAGCATCGTCGACCATCGCGCGAAACTGCCTGCCGCGCAGGTGCACCGGCTGTTCGCGCAGATCTGCCGCGAGGTGCTGGCCGCCGAGCCGACGGGTGACCCGCCGCGCGTCCGCGTCGGGCCGGCGCCGGTGCGGCCGGCGGTTGAGGCGTCGAAATACGAAGCGCTGCTGACGGAGTCGATGCGACTGTTCAACCGCAACGGGTACCGAGACACCACGATGGAGGAGATCGCCTCGGCTGTCGGGATACCGACTTCCGGCATCTACAAGTACTTCTCGGGCAAAAGTGACATCCTCGCCGCGATCTTCCGGCGCGCCGCCGATCGAGTGTCGGCCGAACTGACGTCGGTCGTCGCGACGGTGTCAGACCCCGAGGAGGCGCTCACCGCGGTCATCGACGGCTATGTCGAGCGGACCTTCGATCAACCCGAGTTGGAGTGCGTCTACTACAGCGAGCGCCTGAACATGTCCGCCGCCGACCAACGCATCGTGCGGGACCTGCAGCGTGCCACCGTGGAGTCCTGGGTCGAGCTCGTCGTCGCGGTGCGGCCGGAGTGGAGCGCCGCCGAGGCGCGCTTCGCCGTGCACGCCGCCATGGCCCTGGTGGTCGACCTGGGACGCCTGGTCCGCTACGCGGATTCCGAGGACGCCAGGCAGACCGTGCAGGGCCTGGTGGACGTGACGCTGCTGGGCCGCTACCGGTTACGGGCGACGTTGCCGGCCAAGTAGAGCAGATAGCCCACCAGCCCGAACAGGGCCAGCTTGCGCGTCTTCGGGTAGGCGAGGCCGAGACCGACGGCGGTCTCGATGCCGCCGTCGATGTACACGTGCTGCCGGGTGTCGGTCGGGAACGCGGGCTTGGTCAGACCCTCGTAGAGAGCGGGGGCGACGAAGTGCGAGACCCCGGCACCGGCGAGGAGCAGTCCGGCGATAGTGGCGACGCGTGAGTTTTCTTTGGGCACAACCGGATACTAGACGATCTGGTAGTCGCTGAGCGGGAAGGTCGAAGCTTCTGTGATGGCGTTCTGCGTCGACATCGGCCGAAGCAGACTCGGTTCGCCGTGCGGGTTGAAATAGTACGAGCGCGATGCCGCACAATTGCCCAGCGTCCACAACGAGTCACCGAGCAGTTCGGTCATCTTGTCCAGGTACGCGGTGTTGGCCTGCTCGGTGACCTCGAAGGTGGTGGCGTGGCGGCGCTTGAGCTCACCGAAAAGCCGGTCCATCAACCGCATCTGGTACTCCATGGTGTTGAAGAAGTTGAGACCCAGGAACGCGTACGGACTGGCCAGGCTGAGGTAGTTCGGGAAGTAGGGCATCGACACGCCCTGGTAGGCCTGGAACCGGTTCTCCCGCCACCACTTCCCGAGGTTGCGGCCGTCCCGGCCGATCACCTCGATGGCCGGGAAGTTCGCCTCCCACAGGTCGAATCCGGTGGCCAGCACCAGGGTGTCGATGACGGTCTTGGAGCCGTCGGCGTTGACGATCCCGTCGGCGGTGACCTGCTCGATACCATCGCTCTGCAGGTGCACGTGCGGGCGGGTGAACGTGCGGAAGTACTTATTGGAGAAGGTCGGCCGCTTACATCCGATGTCGTAGTCCGGTGTCATCCGGCGGCGCAGGTCCTTGTCCCGGATCTGGATGAACTGGTTGATCTTGCACAGGTCCATCGCGGAGATGTTCAGGCGGCGGAACAACGGGACGCGGTAGTGCACCACACCGACGTTGATCATCGTCTCGTAGACGGTGTCGGTGATCGCGCGAATGATGCGCTGCGTCCACGGCATTCGGGCGAACAGCCGCTTGGCGCGTTCGGAGAACCGGAAGTCGACCTTGGGTGCGACCCAGATCGGGGTGCGCTGGTAGACCGTCAGGTCGGCGGCCTTGTCCGCGAGTTCGGGAATCAACTGCACCGCGGTGGCACCGGTGCCGATGACGGCGATCCTGTCGCCGGTCGGGTCGTAGGAGTCGTCCCAGGCGGTGGTGTGGATGATCCGGCCGTCGAACTCGGTGATGCCCGGGATGTCGGGCATGCGGGGCTGGGACAGGAATCCGGTGGCGGTGACCAGGTACCGCGTGGCGAGTGTGGAGCCGTCGGCGAGGTTGACCCGCCACAGCTTGGCGTCCTCGTCCCAGCGCGCACCCTCGACCGTGACCCCGAAGCGCATGTGGCGGCGTACGTCGTACTTGTCGGCGACGTCGTCGGCGTACTGCTTGATCTCCGCGCCGGTGGAGAACAGCCGCGACCAGTTCGGGTTCGGCTCGAAGAAGTAGGAATAGGTGGTCGTCGGGACGTCGACCGCGAGACCCGGGTAGTGGTTGACGTACCACGTGCCGCCGAGGTCATCCTCTCGGTCCAGGATCACGATGTTCTCGATGCCCATCCGCCTGAACTGGATGGCAGCACCGATACCGGCGAAGCCGGCTCCCACGATGACCGCCTCGAAGTGCTCCGAAGCCATGGCGCAACGGTACCCGAGGTTCGTGCCGATTCAGCCGCGCAGCGATCCCGCCCGCGGCGGGTTGACCGTCGCGATGCAGGTCACGGCGCGGTCGCCGTCGGCCCAGGTCTCGGCCGTGGGGAAGAGCACGTAGAGCTGCACCGAATCGTCGGATACGGACTGCGGCGAGTAGCTGCGCAGCTCAGGAGCGCATTTCTGGTGATAGCCCTCGACCGCGGCCTGACCGGGGAACACGCCGTCCGGCATGGTCAGCACGGCGAACACCTCACCGGCGTGGGGCTGGTCACAACTGACCGTCGTGACGTCGAGCACCCGGTCCCCGCCGGGGATCTCGGCCAGGCAGTCGCCCAGCTTCACCTTCGTCGCCGCGACGGTGTCATCGGAGACGACCGCGACGATCGCGAGCACGACGATCCCGACCGACCACAGCGCCGAGAGCACGAGTCCCGCGATCGCCATGCCGCGGCCGCTGCGGTACTGCTTGGCCTTCTTCAGGCCGACGAAGC
The DNA here is from genome assembly GCF_052245755.1 of Mycobacterium sp. 4D054. NCBI lineage: Bacteria > Bacillati > Actinomycetota > Actinomycetes > Mycobacteriales > Mycobacteriaceae > Mycobacterium > Mycobacterium sp. 4D054. Next base: position 41,288 of record NZ_JBQQCF010000029.1, on the reverse strand, counting down.
CGCAGACCAGGCTGATCAGGACCCCGCCGATGACGCCGAAGACCAGCGAGACGACCGCCCACCAGTTGGTCCGCGGGGCGGGTGTCGCAAAAGGCTGAACCGGCCCGCCCTGGTACGGCAGCGGAGGCGGCGGTGGATAGCCGCCGGGTGGTGGCACGGTCACGCTGCGACGATAACTCAGGCCAGCATCCGCAGGGCGGCATCGACGGCAAGGGCCGCAACGTCGAGTTTCTTGGAGTTCAGGTCGTGGCGCGCGCCGGTGACCTCGACGATCTCGGTGCGGGCGGCGATGAGCGCGGCCGCGGGCCGGAGCTCGTCGAGGGTGCCGAACGGGTCAGCGGTGCCGTGGGTGAACACCGTGGGCACGGTGATCCGCGGCAGGTGCTCGGTGCGCGCGCGTTCCGGCTTGCCGGGCGGGTGCAGCGGATAGGAGAACAAGGTCAGCACGTCGATTTCCAGGCCGTCGGCCACCGCCATCGACGTGAGCCGGCCGCCGTAGGAGTGCCCGCCGGCGATCACCGGGCCGTCGGCCAGACAGCGCACGGCGGCGACCGCCTCGACGATGCCGGCCATGTCAGCGGCCGCGGAACCGGACGGCGGGCCCTTGGGACGGCGGCGGCGGTACGGCAGGTTGTAGCGCACGGCGAGCCAGCCGCGGCGTGCCCACTGGTCGCAGAGCGCCGCCAGCATCGGCGATTCCCGGCTGCCGCCGGCGCCGTGCGTCAGCGCGACGACGCCTGCGGGGGCGCCGTCGGGTTCGTGCGCGATGCCCGCGATGTCGTCGAGATCGCGGCCCGCCGTCATGTCCCGAGCCGGAACAGAGCTGACACCGGTCCGTGCCCCCGGCCCAGCGGATAGGCCGCGCGCAGGCATTCGGTGACCCAGCGTTTCCCGAACGCGACCGCGTCGGGGACGGTGTAGCCGTGCGCGAGGGCACACGCGGTGGCCGCGGCCAGGGTGTCTCCGGCGCCGTGATCGTGCACCGTGTCGATGCGAGTGGAGTCGAACTCGTAAAAGTCGGTGCCGTCGAACAGCAGGTCGGGGCTGTGGGACGACGAGCGCAGGTGCCCGCCCTTCACCAGGGCCCACTGCGGTCCGAGCGCGTGCAGTGCGCGGGCGGCGGCGCGCTGGGACTCCCGGTCGACCACGTCGATGTCGACGAGCAGGCGCACTTCGTCGAGGTTCGGGGTCACCAGGGTTGCGAGCGGAAAAAGCTTGTCACGCAGCGCGTTCAATGCGCTCGGGTGTAGCAGCGGGTCGCCGTGCATGGAGGCGCACACCGGGTCGACCACCAGGGGGACCCTGCCGTGCAGCCCCTGCTCGACCCAGGTGTCGGAGACGGTCTCGATGATCTCCGGCGACGCCAGCATCCCGGTCTTGGCAGCCTCCAGCCCGATGTCGGAGGCCACCGCCTCGATCTGGCCGGCCACGACATCGAGCGGGATCTCGTGAAAACCTTTGACACCCACTGAGTTCTGGACGGTGACGGCGGTGACGGCGACCAGGCCGTGCAGACCGAGCAGTGCGAAGGTCCGCATGTCGGCCTGGATGCCCGCCCCGCCGCCAGAGTCCGATCCGGCGATGGTCATCACCCGTCGCGGGGCCTGTCCCGCTGCGGTGAGCGGCAGGAAAGTCATGACGTCACCACCGGTAGATACACCTTGTTGCCCTGGTCGGCGAACTCTCGGGACTTCTGCTTCATGGCTTCCTGCACCTCGTGGCTGATCCGCATCGAGCAGAACTTGGGTCCGCACATCGAACAGAAGTGAGCGGTCTTGGCCGGTTCGGCCGGCAGGGTCTGGTCATGGAACTCGCGGGCGGTGTCAGGGTCCAGTGACAGGTTGAACTGGTCCTCCCAGCGGAACTCGAAGCGCGCCTTGGACAGGGCGTCGTCCCTGGCCTGAGCCCCCGGGTGGCCCTTGGCGAGATCGGCGGCGTGGGCGGCGATCTTGTAGGCGATGACGCCGTCCTTGACGTCCTTGCGATTGGGCAGCCCGAGGTGTTCCTTCGGCGTCACGTAACACAGCATCGCGGTACCGGCCTGCGCAATGATGGCTGCGCCGATCGCGGAGGTGATGTGATCGTAGGCCGGGGCGATGTCGGTGGCCAGCGGGCCGAGCGTATAGAACGGCGCCTCCTCGCAGAGTTCCTCCTCCAGGCGCACGTTCTCCACGATCTTGTGCATCGGGACGTGGCCGGGTCCTTCGATCATCACCTGCACGCCATGGGCTTTCGCGATCCTGGTGAGTTCACCCAGGGTGCGCAGCTCGGCGAACTGGGCGGCATCGTTGGCGTCGGCGATCGATCCGGGACGCAGGCCGTCACCCAGCGAGAACGTCACGTCGTAGCGGGCGAGGATTTCGCACAGTTCCTCGAAGTTGGTGTAGAGGAACGACTCCCGGTGGTGGGCCAGACACCACGCGGCCATGATCGAGCCGCCGCGCGAGACGATGCCTGTGACGCGGTCGACGGTCAGTGGGATGTGGCGCAGCAGCACGCCGGCGTGCACGGTCATGTAGTCCACGCCCTGCTCACACTGTTCGATGACGGTGTCGCGGTAGACCTCCCAGGTCATTTTCACCGGATCGCCGCCGACCTTTTCCAGGGCCTGGTACATCGGGACGGTGCCGACGGGCACCGGCGAGTTACGCAGGATCTGATCGCGGGTCTGGTGGATGTCGCGGCCGGTGGACAGGTCCATGACGGTGTCGGCGCCCCAGCGGGTGGCCCACACCATCTTGTCGACCTCCTCGGCGATCGACGAGGTCACCGCCGAATTACCGATGTTCGCATTGACTTTCACCGCGAACGCCTTGCCGATGATCATCGGCTCGGCCTCGGGGTGGTTGTGGTTGGCGGGGATCACCGCGCGGCCGCGGGCCACCTCGTCTCGGACGAGTTCAGGCGAGACGCCCTCGCGTTCGGCGATGAACGCCATCTCGGCGGTGATCTCGCCGGCCCGGGCCCGCTGCAGCTGAGTGCCGCGGTCGCGCACGACGGTGCGGCGGGGCAGACCGGCGCCCAGGTCGATGACGGCACTGCCGTCGGTGTACGGGCCGGAGGTGTCGTACAGGTCGAGATGCTCCCCGTTGGTGAGGTTCACCCGGCGGAACGGCACCCCGTTCCGGTACACCTTGGTGCTGCCCTGGATGGGCCCGGTGGTGACATTGACGACGTCAGACATATGAGTTCTCCCTACGCCGGCATTACCCGGTCAGGTTCGTACGGTCGACGGGCCTACCCGTCCTCTCAGCGCGCTCGGTACGCGCTCCCGCGTGTGGTGTCGGTGCCACGCTAGCGCAGCGACCGGGCGCAGGGAACAGCACGCGCGGGCGCGGTGCGAATTGCCCCGACCAAATTTATATAGCTAACGTATGTTTTGTGGACGAATTGGGTGCGGTGACGACGACGATTCAGACCGGTGCGGCGGCGGAGACAGAGGGACGCCGCAGACGGATGAATGCCGAGCACCCCCACTACAAGTGGATTGTCCTGTCGAACACCACGCTGGGAACGCTGCTGGCCACGATCAACGCGTCGATCGTGCTGATTTCGCTGCCGGCCATCTTCCGCGGAATCGGGCTCAACCCCCTCGCCTCGGCCAACATCAGCTACCTGCTCTGGATGTTGATGGGCTATCTCGTGGTGACCGCGGTGCTGGTGGTGCCCTTCGGGCGGCTCGGCGACATGTTCGGCCGGGTGCGTATCTACAACATCGGTTTCGCGGTGTTCACCGTCGCGGCGATCGCGTTGTCCTTCGATCCGTTTCATCTTGACGGCGGCGCGATCGCAGGAGGGTGTTTCGGCTGGATCGCATCCGCGTGTCAAGGATCGAGCGTCACCCATGCCGTCTAGAACAGTGCGCCGCGTAAGAAGAAGTTCTCGAGCCTGCGTGTGATGATCGCGCCGACAGGCAATTGTGCGGCGATCTCCAGGTTGTCGTCGGCGACGTCATCGGCCCAGGAGACGGGCCAGCCGCCGTCGGCGAGACTCGTCTGGAATGCCAGGACCACGTCGTCGCGACTCATCTCGGACTCGACGACCATCGCAGTCGTGGTCGCGCGGTGCGACGCCGCGCCGGCGAACCCGCGTCCACATCCGCACGGGCCGTCGGGATCGCGGCGGTCCCGGTCGCACGGTTCCTGTATCCACACCAGCTCCCGCTCGATGCAGAAGTGATAGTCACCGGGGTGTGTCCCCTGCGTATGGCCGGTAGCCACAAGGATTTTCATCGGCTGCTCCTAGACGGGTGGGGGTTCGTTGTGGTCGGGGTTGGTGTCGGGCTGTGGGGGTGGGGGCCGTTGCGCGACCAGGGCGAAACCGGTGATCATCGACTTGCCTCCATGTCGCGGTCGGGTTGTGCGCCGATGCGCCGGTCAAGCAGCTCAGCCAGCACCGACGCCTCCGACCGCGACTCGAACATGCATTCGATGCTAGATGCCGGCTGCGACAAGTCTCACCGGCGTAGTAATGCCAACCGGCCGCAACTTTCTGCCATGGGAATTATTCGCCTGACCTGCTGGTTCAAGGAGACGGATCACAGAGGATCCGAACGAGACATCACAAGTCGAGACCGCGCGACATGTTCCGACGGCTCCGACCCGACCAAGGGAAGAGCGCAACAATAATGAAGAAACTCACCATGGCCTCCGCCATCACAGCCGGCCTGAGCGCCGCCGTCCTCGGACTGGCCGCCCCCGCCATGGCTGCCCCGACGGGTGGCAACGCCGACGCGACGATCAGCCAGCTGGAGGCTGAGGGCAACCGCGTCGTGGTCAATCGCCTTTCGGACGTTCCGCTGAGCGAAGCCACCGTCGTCGGCATCAACAAGGGCGGCGAGATCCGCTCGACCGTTCGCGACTACCGCTACGACCGGACCTTCCAGCAGAGCGTCACGGGCTACGTGTACCACGTCGACGTGAAGTGAGCGACGAGATCGTCGAGTAAGCGACGAGCAACGGGGCATCTCCAACCGGAGGTGCCCCGTCTTCGTGCGATCAGTCGGTCAGATCCACGACGACCGGGGCGTGATCGCTGGGGGTGCCCACGCGGTTCTTGCCGGTCTTGCGTTCGTCTCGGGCGATCTCGGCGTGGATGACGCGCTCGGCCAGTGCGGGGGAACCCAGGATGAAATCGATGCGCATGCCGCGATTTTTCGGAAACCGCAGCTGTGTGTAATCCCAGTACGTGAATGTGCCAGGTCCCGGCGTGAAAGGCCTTACGACGTCGGTGAACCCGGCATCGACGACCGCGTTGAACGCTGCCCGCTCGGGCGGGGTGACGTGGGTGCTGTCCTGAAACAGCGAAATGTCCCACACGTCATCGTCGAGGGGAGCGATGTTCCAGTCGCCGACGAGGGCGATCGGCGCCGACGGTTCTGGCGTCAGCCACGCCGAAGCGGTGTCGCGTAACGCCGCAAGCCATTCCAGCTTGTAGGCATAGTGCGGTGAACCGACGGTGCGACCGTTCGGGATGTAGAGACTCCACACCCTGACCCCGCCGCACGTCGCGCCCAGCGCGCGGGCCTCGGCCGCGGCCTCCACCTCGGGCTTGTCGCTCCAGGTGGGCTGGCCGTCGAATCCGACCTCGACGTCGTCGATTCCGACCCGCGACGCGATCGCCACTCCGTTCCACTGGTTGAAACCGCAGTGCACGATCTCGTAGCCGAGCGCGGCGAACGGCATGGTCGGGAACTGGTCATCGGAGCACTTCGTCTCCTGCATTGCGAGCACGTCGACATCGGCGCGTTCCAGCCAATCGGTGACGCGATCGACACGGGCCCGAATTGAGTTGACGTTCCAGGTGGCCAGTCGCATGGGCTTACAGTAGGCCCTCGGCGCGGACGTACCGGGAACGGTGGTGCACGCGGAATCCCATCGACTCGTAGAGCGCGCGCGCGGCCGAATTGTCGGTCACCACCTGGACGTAGGCGCGTGTGGCGCCGCGAGTGTGCGCCCAGTCCAGCAGCCCCTCGCACAGTCGCCTGGCCAGGCCTCGGCGCCGGGCCTCCTCCGACACGCGCACCGCCGAGATCCCGGCCCACCGGGTACCGTCCGGCGCGTCCGTCACCGCCACCCGCCCCACCGCGGCCCCGGAGAGTTCGCCGAAGCCGACTGCGCCGTCGACCACCGCGGTGAGAACATCCACCGGCACGTCCCGCTGGTACAGCGCCATCCAGGTGTCGTCGGGTCTCGCTGCGACGGACACGTCGGTCGCTCGGCCGCCGGCGACATCCGTTGCCATGACCAGATTCTCGGCATCAGTGGTGATACCAGCGGGTAACCGCAGCAGCCGATCCGGAGCTGAAACCACCGCGGGCAGCCCTCGCTCCGAGTACCACTCGATCACCCGTGTGATCTCGCTGTGTGACGAAAACCTCAATGGCACCGCCGAATTCGCGCGCCGGGTGACTCCTTGCCCGTGTCGAAGCAGCCAGCCGTCCAGCCACTGGTGCTCGGTGCCCGGCCACCCCAGCGCCGCCGCGTGCTCCAGGTTGCGGATCTCCCCCGTGCGCACCGGCATCTCGGGCACCACCCGCACTGCCAGCACGTCCTCACGCAGAACCTCGACGACGTCGCCGTGCCGGGTGCGGATCCGCACCACCTCACCGGTGTCTGCGCCGGATTCGATGATGTGGCCGACCACGTCGGACATCGGCCGTTCGGAACCCGTGGGGAGCCGGTAACGCAGGCTGACCCGAGATCCGACCTCAGGCAGCTCGGTCATCGCTCAGTGGCCGAACGGGTCGGGGTCCTCGCCGGGCATCCACGACAGCCCGGGCACGCCCCAGCCGTGATACTTCACCGCCTTCTTGGCCGCGCGGGCGTTGCGGCCGATCAGGCGGTCGAGGTAGAGGAAGCCGTCGAGGTGGCCGGTCTCGTGCTGCAGCATCCGGGCGAACAAGTCGGTGCCCTCGATGGTGATCGGTTGACCGTCGGCGTCCAGTCCCGTCACCCGCGCCCAGTCGGCGCGGCCCGTGGGGAACGACTCGCCGGGCACCGACAGGCAGCCCTCGTCGTCGTCATCCGGGTCAGGCATGGTCTCGGGCACCTCGGACGTTTCCAGCACCGGGTTGACCACCACGCCGCGCCGGCGGGTGGTCTTCTTGCGGGCGTCGGCACAGTCGTAGACGAAGACCCGCTTGTTGACCCCGATCTGGTTGGCGGCCAGCCCCACTCCGTGCGCGGCGTCCATCGTGTCGTACAGATCGGTGATCAGATCGGCCAGATCGGCCGGCAGCGAACCGTCGTCCCCGACGGGCACCGGTTCGGTCGCGGTGTGCAGGACGGGATCTCCCACGATGCGGATGGGTCTAACGGCCATGCGAGGAAGCTTAGGGTGCGGGGTGTCCGCGGTTGTTTCCACCGCCGACTCGCGGCGATGTTGTCGGTGCACGTGACTCAACCGTGATTGAATACTCGCCGAAACCACATTGATGTCATTCTCGATTTCCGGAAGGGTCCAAGTAGCGAAATGGACGGCGCCATCGCGCGGGCTGAGCGTTCTGGGGACGACACCGAGCCCACCGACGGACTGACCCGTCGAGAGCATGACATTCTCGCCTTCGAGCGGCAGTGGTGGAAGTACGCCGGCTCCAAGGAAGACGCCATCAAGGAGCTGTTCTCCATGTCGGCGACCCGCTACTACCAGGTGCTGAACGCGCTGGTGGATCGGCCCGAAGCGCTTGCGGCGGACCCCATGCTGGTGAAGCGCCTGCGCAGGCTGCGCGCCAGCAGGCAGAAGGCGCGCGCGGCGCGTCGTCTCGGTTTCGAGGTCACTTAGGGTCACCGCCGGACACGCGGGCCCGGGATACAGTAGGCGCCGATGAACCAGCGAGATTCCTCCGGGCTGCCCATTCGTGCCATGGTGATGGTGCTGTTGTTCCTCGGTGTCATATTCCTGCTCGTCGGCCTCCAGTCCCTGGGTGGCTCCGACGACGACGAGTCCTCGGCGTCCTCGGCGACCGTGACGTCGACGACCACCGCCACGAGTGCGGCTCCGCAGGAGCCCGCCCGGCCCGAGGTGCGTGTCTTCAACATCTCCGAGACCCCGGGGGCCGCGGAGGCGACCGCCACGAGGTTGCGCGACGCCGAGTGGAACGTCACCGAGACCGGCAACTTGACCGTGCCCGACGTCGCGGCGACCACGGTGTACTTCGGCGAGACGCCCGGTGAGCAGGAGGCCGCCGAAGAGGTGGGCCGTGTGCTGGAGGCGCCCGTCGCTCCGCGGGTGCCCGAGCTCACAGAGCAGCCACCGGGCGTCGTCGTGCTGGTCACCGGCTAGGCTCTTGCTCATGCTCAGGTCCGTTGCTGCTGCCACCTTGTTCGCAGTGCCCGCACTTGCGTTGAGTGCGTGCTCTCCTCCCGGCGAAGTGCCCTCGGATTCACCCGGCACCACGCCGCCGGTATGGACCGGTTCGCCCTCGCCGTCGGCGGGGCCGGACGAGCACGGTGCCGGACACGGAGGCGGCTCGGCGGCCGCCGGGGAAACGTTGAAGGCCGACCTGAAGTTGGCCGACGGCACCACCGTGGCCACCGCCGACATCGCGTTCTCGGACGGTTATGCGACCGTCACGGTCGAGGCGACCGGTGGTGGACTCGAGCCCGGTTTCCACGGCATGCACATCCACTCGGTGGGCAAGTGCGAGGCCAACTCCGTCGCCCCGACCGGCGGTGCACCGGGCAACTTCAACTCCGCGGGCGGACACCTGCAGGTGCCCGGCCACAGCGGCCACCCCGCCAGCGGCGACCTGTCGTCGCTGCAGGTGCGCGAGGACGGCTCGGCGAAGCTGGTGACCACCACCGACGCGTTCACCGCCGAGCAGCTGCTCGACGGCGCGGGCACGGCGATCATCATCCACGAGAAGCCCGACAATTTCGCCAACATTCCGCCGGAGCGGTACCAGCAGATCAACGGCGATCCGCCGCCGGATCAGACCACCCTGGCGACCGGCGACGCCGGAGCGCGGGTGGCGTGCGGTGTCATCACCCGCCGCTGACCAGAGGGCCGACGGTCGAATCGACTTCGCCGGGTCGGTCCGGCCGACCCTGGGCGTCGAGTGGGAGTTCGCCCTCGTCGACGCGGTGACTCGCGATCTGAGCAACGAAGCCGCGTCGGTGATCGCCGAGATCGGTGAGAACCCGCGCGTGCACAAGGAATTGCTGCGCAACACCGTTGAGGTGGTCACGGGCATCTGTGACAACACCGCCGAGGCGATGGACGACCTTGCCTCGACGCTGCGGCCGGTGCGCACGGTCGTGCGGCAGCGGGGCATGGAGTTGTTCTGCGCCGGCACACACCCGTTCGCGGACTGGTCGGTGCAGAAGCTCACCGATGCCCCCCGCTACGCGGAGCTGATCAAGCGGACGCAGTGGTGGGGGCGGCAGATGCTGATCTGGGGTGTGCACGTGCACGTCGGCGTCTCGTCGGCGCACAAGGTGATGCCGATCATCACCTCGCTGCTCCATCAGTACCCGCACCTGCTGGCGCTGTCGGCCTCGTCGCCGTACTGGGACGGCGAGGACACCGGTTACGCCAGCAACCGGGCGATGATGTTCCAGCAGCTGCCGACCGCCGGCCTGCCGTTCCACTTCCAGGAATGGCGCGAGTTCGAGCGCTTCGTCAGCGACCAGAAGAAGACCGGCATCATCGATCATATGAATGAGATCCGCTGGGACATAAGGCCTTCCCCGCATCTCGGGACGATCGAGGTCCGGGTCTTCGACGGTGTCTCCAACCTGCACGAGCTGTCGGCCCTCGTCGCGCTCACCCACTGCCTGATCGTGGATTTGGACCGTCGGCTCGACGCCGGGGAGTCGCTGCCGGTGATGCCGCCGTGGCATGTGCAGGAGAACAAGTGGCGCGCAGCGCGTTACGGGCTGGACGCGATCATCATCCTGGACGCCGACAGCAACGAACGCCTGGTGACCGAGGACCTCGACGACCTGGTCGAACGTCTGCAACCGGCGGCCAAACGGCTGTCCTGTGTCGAGGAGTTGTCTCGGGTTCCCGACATCTACCACCGCGGCGCGTCGTACCAGCGTCAGCGTCGGGTCGCCGAGGAGCATGACGGTGACCTGCGCGCGGTGGTGGACGCGCTGGTGAGTGAGCTGGTGCTGTAACCGATGCCGACGGTGCCGATGTTCCCGCTCGAGGTGGCGATGCTGCCCGGGGAGGGGCTGCCGCTGCGGGTTTTCGAACCGCGCTACTCGGCGCTGGTACAGGCGTGCCTGGCCGCCGACGATCCCGCTTTCGGCACGGTGCTGATCGCCGCGGGCCGGGAGGTCGGCGGAGGTGACAGCCGTAGCGATGTGGGCGCGTTGGCCCACATCACCGAACACGCTGATCTGGGGGCCGGTCGGTACCGGTTGACATGCGTGATGGGAGAGCGGATCCGGGTGCTCGAATGGCTTCCCGACGACCCGTACCCGAGGGCGGTGGTCGAGGTGTGGCCCGATGAGCCGGGGCGTCCGGTGGACGTCGACGCGATCCGCGACATCGAGGACCGGATGGTGGCGCTGTTCGAGCGGATTGCCACGGCCCGGGGCGCGCAGGTCAATGCCCGCGACATCGTGGCCGGCGCGGATGCGTCCGGCGAGGCGTCGACGTGGTTGTACGCGTTGGCGACCCGTCTTCCGATGGGTCAGGCCGACCGGTACTCGGTGCTGGCCGCGCCGACTGCGGCCGATCGCGTCACCGCACTGTCCGAGGCGGTCGACACGGTGACGGCGATGGTGATGTTCCAGCTGTCGGAGTGAGCACCCGGCAGAGGTCACCGTTTACCGGTTCCATTGACGAATCAGAGCTTTCGGCCGTCGAGGAACACGCTCCGCGTCGCCGGATCGTCCGCCTCGGCCGGCAGTGCGCGGTGATACCGCTCCATGAGATCGGCGGTGGCCGTCGCGTTCATCTCCCACATCCGCGCGCACAACCAGCACGCGTGGTCGGGGCCTTCGGCGAGTGCTTCGATCCCGATCCTGCTGCCCCGCGCGCTGTACAGGTCGATCCTGTCGAGCAGATGCTCCTGGTCGTCGACTGACAGACCGGGGAGCAGACCCTCCACCGCCCACACCGTCGGCTCGCCGGCGTCGAAGCCGGCCGCGATCAGCGCCCGCGGCCAGTCGTCGCGAAGGTCCGACGGCACCGGCACATGCCGGGCCGCGGGGGAGGCGCCGGCCCCTGCCACGACGCGCTGCTTGAACTCCAGCAGTGCCGGCCGCTCCACCTCGTAGATGACGGTGTCACTGAGCCACGGCAACCGCCACGCGCGGGTGTCGAGGGCGGACCCGACGATCACGACCTGCGAAACCCCGGCCGAACTTGCGGCCAGAAAGAAATCGTCGAACCACTTCGTCCGCGCCGCAACGTAACTCGTCACCCACGGCAGCTCCGGTGCACCGGATCCGGCCGCCTCGACCAACAGCCGGGCGTACGGATCGGTGAACAGCGGACGGGGTGACTCCACCTCTTCGGCACGTGCGTTCGCCACGCGCAACGGCGTCAGCCGGGCATCGATGGCGCCCGGGTCACCGTCCAGAACCGTCATTGCCGCCGTGTTCCCGTTCGGCGGCGAAATCATGCATTTCGTCTCTGGTCAGCAGGTCGTCGCGGATGTTCTGCTCGCGGTAGGCAAGCTGACCCACTCGGTTCGCGATCACCGGCGCGGTGATCACGGTGAACATGCCGGTCAGGATCAGCATGCCGACATCGATGTTGCCGCGCAGCCGGATCGCGGCACCCGCCAGCACCAGCAGCAGACCGAGCACCTGCGGCTTGGTGGCCGCGTGCATCCGCGACAGCGTGTCGGGGAACCGGACCACGCCGATCGCGGCGGTCAGGGCAAGAGCCGAACCGGAGAGAATCAACCCGGCGGCGACGATGTCGGAGACGGTCATCGGATGTGCCCCTTGTCGGCTGGGTCGGCGACGTCCGGCACACGGAACCTGGCGACGCTCACCGAACCGACGAAGGTGATCAGCGCCAGCGCGGTCAGGCTGTAGGTGACGGTCGTGTCGAGGCTGAAGGCTGCCCAGGTACCGATGGCGCACATCGTCACGGCGACCAGGGTGTCCAATGCGACCAACCGGTCCAGCGTGGTCGGGCCGAGCAGCATGCGGAACATGGTGGCGAGCGCCGCGAGTGACAGCATCGCCCCTGCCACGATCCAGACGTACATCATGCGGGGTCGACCTCCTTATCCGCCGAGGGTTTCCAGTCCGCATCGCGTTCGAAGGACGCCACCAGGAGCTTCTGCAGTTTGTCGATCTGGTGGTAGAAGCGGTTGACGGTGCGGTCGGACCCGACGTCGAGAACGTGGACGTAGATCATGCGACGTGCCTGGTCGATTTCGAGCACGATGTTCCCGGGCGTCAGGTTGAGGATGTTGACCGCCAGCGCCAGAACCAGGTCGGATTTGACATGGAGGTGCGCCCGCAGCACCGCGGTGAGCGGCGGCGGCCCGGGTTTCACGGCCAGCGCCGCCACCTGGAACGACGACACGACCAGCCAGCCCGTCACCGTGGCGACGAGTCGCAACACCGACAGTGGGTGGAACCGTCCCTCGACGGGAACCGGCGGCAACGGCAGCAGCAGCGTGATCACGAGCGCCACCGCCAGGCCCGACAGAAGGTTGGCCGCGGAGATGTTGCCCCACAACAGGACCCACACCAGCACGAGCCAGCACACACTCCAGACGCGCAGGGTCGTTGTTCTCATTGCGTCCCCCCGAGGACCGCCCCGATGTACTGGCCGCGGTCCATCACCTCATGGGCGGCGCGGTCGCTGTAGGCGAAGATCGGTCCCGCCAGGATCGTGAGCAACAGGCCGACCACGATGAGGGCGCCGGTGGGCGCGAGCATGCCGGCCGGCATCCGGCCCACATCGTCACGGTCGACGAGTTCGATGTCCATGGTTTCTTCGGTGTTGTCCAGCAGAGCCGCCGGCGCCGGACCCGACAGGTGCCCTTCGGGTGCGTCTTTGCGGGACCGCCAGAACGCCTTGGTCCACACCCGGGCCACCACGTAGAGCGTCAGCAGGCTGGTCACGACGCTGCCCGCCACCAGGATCCAAGCCAGCACAGATCCGGATTCGGCACCGGCCTCCAGCAGCGCCACCTTTCCGATGAATCCGGAGAACGGCGGGATGCCGCCGAGGTTGAGCGCGGGGACGACGAAGACGAACGCCAGCAGCGGACTGGCCGCGGCCAGCCCGCCGAGCCGCTCCAGCGTGGACGCGCCGGCCTGGCGTTCGATGAGGCCGACGACCAGGAACAGTGTCGTCTGCACCAGGATGTGGTGCGCGACGTAGTAGATGGCCCCCGCCATGCCCAGGTGGGTCGACAGCGCGATGCCGAACACCATGTAACCGATGTGACTGACCAGCGTGAAGGACAGCAGCCGCTTGATGTCGCTCTGGGCGATCGCACCGAAGATGCCGATGATCATCGTCAGCAGACCCGCCACCAGCAGGATGCGGTCCATCCCGCCGCCCGGGAACAGCAGCGAGTGCGCGCGGATGATCGCGTACACACCCACCTTGGTGAGCAGGCCGGCGAACACCGCGGTGACCGGCGCCGGAGCGGTGGGGTAGGAGTCGGGCAACCACGCCGACAGCGGAAACACAGCGGCCTTGATGCCGAACGCGACCAGCAGCACTGCGAACAGCGCCATCCGGGTGCCCTCGGGCACATCGTCGAGGCGGACCGCGATTTCGGCGAGATTCAGCGTGCCGGTGGTCGCGTAGACCAGCGCGATGCCGAAGAGGAACACCAGCGACGACACCATCGACACCATCACGTACGAGATGCCGGCACGCACCCGTTCCTTGCTGGCGCCGATGGTCAACAGCACGAAGCTGGCGGTGAGGAGCACCTCGAAGCCGACGAACAGGTTGAACAGGTCCCCGGCGAGGAACGCCATGAAAACGCCCGCCGACAGCACCAGGTAGGTCGGAAGGAAGATCGACACCGGCTGGCGTTCGTCGCCGTCGCGGATGCCCTGCCCGATGGCGTAGAACACCACGGCGAGCAGCACGATCGACGACACGACCAGCATCAGCGCCGACAGCCTGTCGACCACCAGCGTCACACCCAACGGACCCATGCCGGCCTCGGTCGGACCCCAGCCGCCGACCTGCAGGGCGATGGTTCCGTCGCGGTCGGCCAGGTACAGCAGCACCGCCGACACCACCACGACCGCCGACAGCCCGAACACCGCGATCGAGCGCTGCAGTCGCGGTCGGCGGCCGGCGAACAGCGTCGCCGCGGCACCGAGCATCGGGACGAGGACGGGCAGCGGTGTGAGTACCGACGCGAACTGAGCGCCGATCATCGCGACCCCTCGTATCCGGGCAGAGCGTCGAGCTCGTCGGGCAGGTCGGTGTCGCGGGACACGTCCGGCACCATGCGCTCCTCGATTTCGTCGTCCTCCTTGCCGGAGAGCTGGGACACCCTGATGTCCTCGGGGTCGTTGCTGACCTCCTCGATGGTGTTGATCCGGTACGACCGGTAGGTCAGCGCCAGCACGAAGGCGGCCACGCCCATCGTGATCACGATCGCGGTGAGAATCATGGCCTGCGCCAACGGATCTGCGGTTGCCGTCTCCGTGCCGCTGGTGCGCCCGCGGACAGGCGGGTTACCCGACGGACCGCCGGCGTGGAGGATGAGCAGGTTGATGGCATTGCTGATCAGCAACAGACCCAGCAACATCCGGGTGAGGTTGCGTTCGAGAAGCAGGTACACCCCGGCGCTGGTGAGCACCCCGATCAGGATGAGCGGTACGAGAAATGTGGTCATGGCTGCCTCACCGTCCGGCCGGTCCGCTGGCGCAGCTGTTCGCTCATCTCGACGTCGATGCGTGCCCCGAGGCTGCGCAGCACGTCGAGCACCAGACCGACCACGATCAGGTACACGCCCAGGTCGAAGAACAGTGCCGTCACGAACTTGACGGTGCCCAGCACCGGCACGTCGAACGAGATGACCGCCGACGACAGCACGGGCGCACCGAGAAGCAGTGAGGCGGCAGCGGTTCCGGCGGCCAGCGTCAGACCCGCGCCGAGGATCTTGCCCGCATCGAGCGGCAGCGTCTCGCCGAGTTCGTAACGCCCGCCGGCCAGATAACGCAGCACCAGCGCCAGCCCGGCCATCAGGCCGCCGGCGAATCCACCGCCGGGCACGTTGTGGCCGGCGAAGAAGAAGTACGCCGACAGCACCATCATGACCGGGAAGATCAGCCGGGTGGCGACCTCCAGGACCAGCGATCGGTGCCGTGGATCACGCAGTTCGCTGCCCCGCAGCCAGGTGATGTCCCCGGCGGCGGGACTGGTGTTGAACGCCGCGGGCAGCTGGCCGATGTCGGGCTGACCGGCGTCGGACACGCGTGGCGCGGCACCGAAACGCCTGCTGCGGAACACCATTGACGCGACACCCGTGGCGGCGACGAGGAGCACCGAAACCTCACCCATGGTGTCCCAGGCGCGGATGTCGACGAGGATCACGTTGACGGTATTCGAGCCGTGGCCCCGCACGTAGGCCGCTTCGGGCAGCAGCTCGGCGATGGGCCGGCCGGTGCGGGCGGCCATCGCAAACGCCGCGAGCGTCGTCACCGCCGCGCCGACGGCGACAGCGAGCGCGGCGCGCGGCAGCCGGAAGCGGGTGTTCTCCGCACGACTGGTCTCGGCGGGCAGGGTGCGCAGCACGAGGACGAAGGCGACCAGCGTCAACGTCTCGACCAGGAACTGCGTCAACGCCAGGTCGGGTGCGCCGTGAAACGCGAAGATCGCGCCGCAGCCGTAACCGGTGACACCGACCAGCAGGACCGCCGCCAGACGGTTGCGCATCACCACGGCCGCCAGCGCGGCGGCGATCATCAGCAGCCCGACCACCACCACCGGCGGCGAGTCCCACAACTGGAAGTGGGGCCGGTCGCGGGCGCCCGATACCAGCACACCGAGCGGCAGGAGCACCAGCGTGATGAGGATGAACGACTGCGTCTGCGGCAGTGACCCGCGCTGGGTGAGCGCGGTCAAGCGCACCGAGAGCACATCGGCGCCGCGGATCACCGCGTCGTAGATGCGGTCGGCGTTGCCCAGCGGCACAAACGGCATGCGTGCGCGACGAAGTCGGGTCCGCGAGAAGTACACCGCGACGCCGGTGGCCAGCACCAACACCGAGAGCAGTAGCGGAAGGTTCACCCCGTGCCACAGGGCCAGGTGATAGTCGCCCTTGTAGCCCGGTGGGTCGGGCACGGTGTCGCTGTAGTCGCGCAGCACGTTGTCGAGCGGCTTCGGCCACAGGCCGAACAGCAGCCCCGCGGCGGCCAGGATCGCGGGCGGGATCAGGAAACCCGTCTCCGGGCGGTGCATCTCCTCGACCCGGGTGCTCGGGTGCGGCAGCCCTTTCCGGCCGAAGGCCCCGAACACGAACCGCAGGCTGTAAACCGTGGTCAGCACTGAGCCCAGCACGATGCCGGCGAGCACGAACGGCGACGCGGCGCCCAGGTACGGGCTGTGCAGCACCGTCTCGAAGTCCGCTTCCTTGGCGACGAACCCGAAGAACGGCGGCAGCCCGGCCATGCTGGCGGCCGCCGCGCAGCCGATGATCAGCAGCGGCTTGCTGCGGTCACCCAGCCAGGCCAGCCTGCGGATGTCGCGGGTGCCGGTGGCGTGGTCGATGATGCCGACGACCATGAACAACGAGGCTTTGAACATCGCGTGCGCGCACAGCATTGCCAGGCCGGCGAGCATCATCTCGCTGCCGCCGACACCGACCATCACAGTGATGAAGCCGAGCTGGCTGACGGTGCCGAAGGCAAGGATCAGCTTCAGGTCGTACTCGCGGATCGCGCGCCAGCCGGCGAGAAGCATCGTCAACAGCCCGAGGGTGACGACGGTCGGGCGCCATTCGGGGCTGTCGGCGAACCCGGGTGTCATCCGCGCGATCAGGTAGACGCCGGCCTTCACCATCGCGGCCGCATGCAGGTATGCGCTGACCGGGGTCGGCGCGGCCATGGCGCCGGGAAGCCAGAAGTGCATGGGCACGATCGCCGACTTCGACAGTGCGCCGATGAGGATGAGTATCACCGCCACCGAGGCGGCCAGCCCCGTCGGCGGATTCGCGATCAGCTCGGACAGCAGGAAGGTGCCTGCGATATTGCCGATGACGACGATGCCGACCAACATCGCCAGCCCGCCGAACGTGGTCACCAGCAGCGCCTGCATCGCGGCCCGCCGGCTCGTCGCCCGTTCGGCGTAATGGCCCACCAGCAGGAACGACAGGACCGTCGTGATCTCCCAGAACACGTAGAGCACCAGCATGTTGTCGCTGGTGACCAGGCCGAACATGGCGCCGGAGAACGCCACCAGTTCGGCGGCGAAACTGGGCAGGCGTTTTTCCTCGCGACCGTCGTGATGGCGGAAGTAGTCGGCGCAGTAGAAGAGGACGAGAGCGCCGATGCCCAGCACCAGCACGCTCATCACGGCGGCCAGCGCGTCGAAGCGCAACGTGATGTCCATCGACAGGCCCGGCACCCAGGCCACGTCGACCGTGTGCGACTGGCCCTTCGCCGGCCAGTTCGCCACCACCCACACCAATGACGCCAGCGGCACCAGCGCCAGGGGATAGAACGCGGCTCGCCCCCAGCGATACACCAGTAGGGGCGCCAGCAGGGCGGCGGCTGCATGGGCAGCGAGGATGGCGAGCATGGCTCCGTCTCGTCGTGGGCGGCACGCTGTCGGGCGGGCTTACCGTCGGGCAGGTGGACAAAAGTGTCAGCCGTACTGACTTTGGAGTCACTTCAGTCTACGGGTACCCCGCACCATTGCTTTGATGTGCTCCTCGACGCCGGACGCAGACACGAACAGCAATTCGTCGCCGGCATGCAGTACGTCCTGCGGTTCCGGGACGATCAAACGGTTTCCGCGGGTCAGCGTCACCAGCGCGCTGTCGGCCGGCATCGGCAGGTCCTGCACGCGCTGTGCCACGAGCGGGCTGTCGGCGGGCAGGGTGATCTTGGCGACGTTGGCGGCGCGCGCCCCGAGATCGCCGCGTGAGTCCTTGCCGAGTGCCATCAGCCGTATCAGGTGGCCGACGTCGATGGCGCCCTCGATCGCGGCGACGAGCGCCAGCGGCGTCGAGACCGCCACGTCCACCCCCCACGCCTCGGTGAACAACCACTCGTTGCGGGCGTCGTTGATCCGGGCGACCACGCGGTCGATACCGAACTCGGACTTGGCCAGCAGCGCCATCGCGAGGTTGGCCTTGTCATCGCCGGTGGCCGCGATCGCGACGTCGCAGATCTGCATCTCGGCTTCTTCGAGCGAGGCGACCTCACACGCGTCGGCCCACAGCCAGTCGGCGCCGGGCACCGTCGCGGGTTGGTAGCGGCCGAGCTCCTTCTCGATGAGCAGGACTTTGTGGCCGTACTCGACCAGCTCCTGCGCGACGGACCGGCCGACGGCACCCGCACCGGCGATCGCGATCCGCATCGACTCTCCTTTTGCCCGGCCGGGTGAGGACTGTCCTGATTTACTCTTTCCAGTGACACTGCACCAGCTCTACGTGGCGATGTTCATCGGGGGGCTCGTGCTCCTGGCGAGCGTCGCCGCGACGAGGCTGGCCACCGGCATCGGCCTCCCCAGCCTATTGCTGTTTCTCGGGGTTGGTGTGCTCGTCGGTGAGGACGGGCTGGGACTGCAGTTCGACAACGCCCAGCTCGCGCAAGATCTCGGCACCGCGGCGCTGGCCGTGATCCTGGTCGAGGGCGGTCTGACGACGCGCTTCGGGGACATCCGCAAGGTGCTGGCCCCGGCCGCCGTGCTCGCCACCGTCGGTGTCGCGGTGAGCACCGCGGTGACCGCGCTGGCCGTGCACTGGATCCTCGGCATGGACTGGCAGCTGGCACTGCTGCTCGGAGCCGTGGTGTCCAGTACCGATGCCGCCGCGGTGTTCTCGGTGCTGCGGGTGGTGCCGCTGCCGCGGCGGCTGAGCGGTCTGCTGGAGGCGGAGTCGGGCTTCAACGACGCCCCGGCGGTGATCCTGGTGATGTTGTTCAGCGTCGTCCCGCTGGACCTCGACCCGGTGGAAATCGTCGGGACGATGGCCTACGAGCTGGCGATCGGGGCGGTGCTCGGCCTCGGCTTCGGCGTGCTCGGTGCGATGACGTTGCGGCGCATCGCCTTACCCGCGGCCGGGCTGTACCCGCTGGCCACGTTCGGTCTGGGCATGCTCGCGTTCGCCGCGGCGGGATCCGCGCACGGCAGCGGGTTCCTCGCCGCCTATCTGGCCGGCGTGGTGCTGGCGAACTCGGGTCTGCCGCACCGGTCGGCGACGCGCTCGTTCGCCGAGGGCGCCGGCTGGTTGGCCCAGATCGGGGTGTTCGTCATCCTCGGTCTGCTGGTGTCGCCCGATGAACTGCTCGACGAGGTGGTGCCGGCCGTCGTGGCCGGGCTGGTTCTGCTGCTGCTGGCTCGGCCGCTGTCGGTCGTGGTGTCGCTCATCGGTTTTCGGGTTCCGTGGCGTGAACAGGTGTTCCTGTCCTGGGCAGGTCTGCGCGGCGCCGTGCCCATCGTGCTGTGCACCTACCCGATCGTGGCGGGCGTGCCCGACAGCTGGCGCCTGCTCAACATCGTGTTCATCCTCGTGGTGCTCTTCACGGTGATTCAGGGGCCGAGCCTGCGGCTGGTCGCCGAGCGGCTGCACCTGATCCCGCGCGACACCACCCGTGAGATTCAGATCGACGCAGCACCGTTGGACGTGCTGGATGCCGAGCTGCTGACGATGACGGTGTTGCCGGGGTCGCGGCTGCACAACGTGACGGTGCTCGAGCTGAGGCTGCCCGATCCGAGCGTCATCACGCTCATCATCCGGGCGGGTCGGCCGTTCGTCCCGCAACCGGTGACCCGCCTGCAGGTCGGTGACGAACTGCTGATCGTGACGACGTCGGTGACGCGGGAGCTCGCCGAGCGGCGGCTGCGCGCGGTCAGCCGTCGCGGCAAGCTCGCCTACTGGTTCGACGAGTACGGCGACCCGGCCTAGCGACCGCACGGCCCGAACGCGTTCCTGACCGGCAGTGCGTGGCCGAGCACGCCGATACCCGCGCCCAGGATCGGCCAGATCGGCCAGAAGTACCAGGACCCCGCGGTCAGCCCGACGACCAGCCACACCGTGAGCACCACGACGACCATGGCCAGGTACCCCGCCAGATGAAGGTGCATGCCTCGCCGTGCCATGGCGCGGCGGGCGGCCGCACGCTGCGGATCGTTGCGGCGCAACTCAGCCACCGGCAGATCGGCGGTGAGTCCGCGGAGGTCCGGCGTGGTGTGCGCGTCGTACACGGCCTGCAGGCGGGTCTCGTACTCGGCCATGTCCAGATATCCCTGGGCCAGCGCCTGCCCGAGCAAGGCCGCGGTGGCGTCGCGGTCACGGTCGCCGGCCCGGACGGTGGTTGTGACGGTGGAGCTCACGGTCCCTCCCAAATCTTGACAATGACTAGTCTTGACAGTGCCACTCTCAACTAGTCAGTGTCAAGATGTGTTTCCGCTAACGAGAGTGCGCACAGGTCGCCGAAACGTCCGATGCGGCGATCTCACCGCACTCTCGGCGCTTTACGAGAATCAGCGGGCGTCGGCGAAGGCCCGGAGCGCCTCGACCTGCACCGGGTCCAGCGACGGGCGCACAGCCTCGCGGGCGGCCGCTACGTCGGCGGCAGTGACGTCGGCGGCGTCGATCGAACGGCGCATCGCGGTCAGCGCGGCCTCGCGCAGCAGCGCGACGCAGTCCGCCGCGCTGTAGCCGTCGAGCTCACCGGCCAGCGCCGCGAGATCGACGGCCTCCGGTCCTTCCGAGACCAATGGGACAGACTTGCCCGCGGTCTTGAGGATCTGGGTGCGGGCTTCGGCGTCCGGGGGCTCGACGAACACGAGCTTCTCCAGCCGGCCGGGGCGCAGCAGCGCCGGGTCGATCAGATCGGGCCGGTTGGTCGCGCCGAGCACCACGACGTCGCGCAGCGGTTCGATGCCGTCGAGTTCGGTCAGCATCGCGGCCACCACGCGGTCGGTGACACCGGAATCGAAACTCTGGCCGCGGCGTGGAGCCAGCGCGTCGATCTCGTCGAGGAACACCAGCGACGGCGCCGAATCGCGGGCCCGCTGGAACAGCTCGCGCACCGCCTTCTCCGACGAACCGACCCATTTGTCCATCAGCTCAGCACCTTTGACGGCGTGCACACTGAGCCGGCCCGAACTCGCCAACGCTCTGACCACGAACGTCTTGCCGCACCCCGGCGGCCCGTACAGCAGCACCCCGCGCGGCGGCTGAACCCCGAGCCGCTGGAATGTCTCCGGATGCTGCAGCGGCCACAGCACCGCCTCGGTCAGCGCCTGCTTGGTCTCGGCCATATCGCCGACGTCGTCGAGGGTCACCGAGCCGACGGACACCTCCTCGGTCGCCGAGCGCGACAGCGGCCGGATCACGCCGAGCGCCCCGACCAGGTCGCTCTGCTGCAACGCCGGCGCCTCGCCGGTCTCGCTGGCTCGCGCCGCGGCGCGCAGCGCGGCCTCGCGCACCAGCGCGGCGAGATCGGCGACCACGAATCCCGGTGTGCGCTCGGCGATCTCGCCTAGGTTCAGGTCCTGGGCGGGAACGTCGCGCAGCAGCACCTCGAGCAGTTGGGCGCGCACCGCACCGTCGGGCAGGGTCAACCCGAGCTCACGGTCGCACAGATCCGGCGCGCGCAGCCGGGGGTCGACGTTGTCCGGCACCGCCGTGGTGGCCACGAACGCGACACCCCGGGTGGCCACCGCGGAGCGCAACTCGGTGAGGATCAGCGTGGCCACCGGATCGGCGGGCACCGGCAGCAGGGCGTCGACGTCGGTGACCAGCAGCACGCCGCCGCCGTCGCGGACCGCGGCGACCGCGGAGGCCACGTTCGCCAATCGGTCCTCGGCGCGCAGCGATCCGACACCCGGCCCGTCGAGTTCGATCAGCCGCCGGCCCGCACAGACCGTCCGCACCAGGGTGGCCTTGCCCACCCCGGCCGGCCCCGACACGAGCACGCCGAGATTGGCTGTGGCGCCGAGTTTCTCGAGTAGCTCGGGCTGGTCGAGGGCGAGCTTGAGCCATTCGGTGAGCCGACCCGCCTGGGCGTGCGACCCCTTCAGGTCGTCGTAGCTCACCGCGGGTGTCCCGGACTGCTCGGACGCGGTCACCACGTGCTCGCCGGTGCCGGCCGACGGTGCCGGAGCAGCCGAATCCCCCCAATCGACCAAAGAATTCGGCTGCACGCTGACGGGTCCGGCGGGGTCGACGGAGGTCACCGTCAACAGCTCCGAGGTCCAGGTGATCCCGACCGACGCCGCCAGGGCGGCGCTGGCCTGCGATGTCGACGTGCCCGGCCCGAGATCGCGCGGCAGCAGCGAGACGGTGTCACCGACGGTCATCACCTTGCCGAGCAGGGCCTGCCGCAGTGTGGCGGGGGAGACCGACCGGGTGGTCAGCGCCGAGCCGCTCAGCGTCACGCAGCGGGCCCCGAGCACCGTGACCGGGGCGACGAGCACCGGGGTGTCCTCGCGCAGCCCGGCGTTGGACAGCGTCACGTCGTCGAGCAGTGCCGTGCCCGTCGGTGTGCCCGCCGGGGCGACCCCCACCACCGCGGCGGTGGTGCGCGAGCCGGTCAACGACACCGCGTCCCACTCGCGGATGCCCAGGGCCGCAATGGCTTCCGGGTGCAGCCGGATCACCCCGCGGCGGGAGTCCAGCGCCGAGGTGTTCAGCCGCGCGGTCAGCGTCAGCTGCGCGCGCGACGGGCGGTGCTCGGCGGACCGGTGAAGTTCGGACACGTCATCCTCTCGGCGGCCTGCGCAGGCCCAGGCGCAACATCGAACGCCGGTGCGGTTGGGTCCGCCGGATCGCGCGACGCGCCGCGCGCTGCTGGCGGGGTTTGTCGTCCCAGACCTCGGGGTGTTCCGCCAGGAACCGGCGGGTGCGGATCGCGAACGGGATGTGCAGGAAGTAGACCGCGATGATCACCAGCAGCACGAGGTAGCCGTACAGGATCGAGGCGGCCACCCCGATGGCCAGCAGCGCCAGCAGCGGCGCCACCATGTTGGGCGGCACCGAGAACGTGTGGATTTTGCGCATCGGCACGGTGCTGACCACCAGCAGCGAGATTCCGATCATCCAGATGACGACCGCCGGTTCGGAGGTCCACCAACCGTCACCGAACTGCATCTTGGCCGCCAGCGGACCGATCGCCCCGATCGCACCGGCCGGAGCGGGCATCCCGACGAAGTACTTCTTCTCGTAGGCGGGCTGGTCGACGTCGAGCATCGCGTTGAACCGGGCCAGCCGCAGCACGATGCACACCGCGTACAGCAGCACCACGATCCAGCCGATTCGCGACGTCGACAGCAGGGTGGCGTAGACGATGAACGCCGGTGCCACACCGAAGTTCACCGCATCGGCGAGCGAGTCGATCTCCTCGCCCATGCGCGAGGTCGCGTTCAGGGCGCGCGCGGTGCGGCCGTCGAGCGCATCGAGGATCGCCGCGATCGCGAGGAAGGCCATCGCCTCGGTGGGCCGGTCGTCGAGGGCGAACTTCACCGCGCTGAGCCCGAGGCAGATCGCGGCGACCGTCATCGCGCTCGGCAGAATCCGCACGCTGACGACGGACTTCTTGATGCGCGGCCTCATCGGGGCAGCTCGGCCAGGACGGTCTCGCCGGCCAAGGTCCGCTGCCCGACGCTGACCAGGATCTTCGAGCCGGCCGGCAGGTAGGTGTCCAACCGCGAACCGAAGCGGATCAGGCCGTAGGTGTCGCCGAGCCCGACCTTGTCACCGGGTTTGACATCGCACACGATCCGGCGCGCGATCAGTCCCGCGATCTGCACGGCGATCACCTCGTCGCCGTCCGGGCTGCGGATCACCACGCTGTTGCGTTCGTTGTCCTCGCTGGCCGCGGCCAGGTCGGCGGAGCCAAACAACCCGGGGCGGTGCGTGACGGTGACGACCTCGCCGCCCAGCGGGGCACGCTGGACGTGCGCGTCGAGCACCGAGAGGAAGATGCTGATCCTCGGAAGAGGCGTTGCGGGCAGCCCCAGTTCAGCGGGCGGCACGGCCTCCTCGATCAGGCAGATGAGCCCATCGGCCGGGGCGACGACCACCCCGGGACGGGTCGGTGGGGTCCGCGGCGGGTGGCGGAAGAACGCCGCGTTGGCCACGGCCGAGGCGAGCCCGGCGCGGCGCAGCCATCGGCTCTTGCCGCCGGCCAGAGCGACCGCGAGGCTGGCGCCGACGAACGGCACACCCGCGGGGTGCATCGGGGGAACGGAGGTGCGAACCAGGGCCGCCAGGCGCGCTGGTCCTGTCTTGAGGTCTGGGCGTCTGGCCATCGTGGCCGCGATTCTACGGTCCCCCGGCGCTGTCGCAGGGTCCCCCGCCGCTATCGCAGGTCCCAGACCTGTACGCGGGACCCGGCCGCCACCTCGGCGGTGTCCTCGTCGAGTTCGAGCAGGCAGTTCGCCGAGGCCAGCCAGCGCAGATGATGCGACGCCGGGGGGCCGTAACTGGTGACGGTGTCGCTGACCGGGTCGAATACGCCGCGCCGGAACTGCCGTTTACCGCGCGGTGAGACGAGGTCCTCGGTCAGCATCGCGGTGCGGCGCGGCCGCTCGGTGTCGGGCAGGCCCATCGCGGCGCGTACCGCCGGGCGCACGAACACCTCGAAGGACACCAGCGCGCTGACCGGGTTACCCGGCAGCGTGACGATCGGGACGCCGGGCGCCGGGCCGTCGAGCCGGCCGGCGCCCTGCGGCATACCCGGCTGCATGGCGACCTTGGTGAACTCGACGCCACCCTCGGTCAGCGCGTCCTTGACCACCTCGTAGGCGCCGGCGCTGACACCGCCGGTGGTGACGATCAGATCAGCCTCGCCCGCATGCCGGCGCAGCACGTCACGGAACGCGTCGACGTCGTCGCCGGTCATCGGGCAGGCGATGACCTCGCCCCCGGCTTCCCGGACGGCGGCGGCCAGCATCACCCCGTTGGACTCGTAGATCTGCCCGGGCTGCAGCGGCCGGCCTGCGGCGACCAGCTCGGTGCCGGTGGACACCACGAGCACGCGCTGGCGCGGGATCACCGTCAGCTCGCCGATACCGAGAGCGGCCGCCAGGCCCAGCGCGGCCGGGGTGACCACCTGGCCGGCCCGCAGCACCGTGGTGCCCGCGGTGACGTCCTCACCGGCACGTCGGATGTGCTGCCCGGGCCGGGTGGCGGCGCGGATCGTCACGGTGTCGGTCGCGCCGTCGGTGGCTTCCACGGGGATGACGGCCGTCGCCCCGGCGGGCAGCGGCGCGCCGGTCATGATGCGGTGCGCGGTGCCGGGCCGCAGGGTGGGGACGTCGGTGCGGCCCGCGGGGATGTCCTCGGCCACCGGAAGCCGCACCGGCGCGGCCTCGGTGGCGCTCGCGATGTCCTCGGAGAACACCGCGTACCCGTCCATCGCGGAGTTGTCGAAGCCCGGCAGTGACAGCGGGGCCACCACGTCGTCGGCGAGCGCCAGTCCCAGCGCGTCGGCGACCGGGACCGTCACCGAAGGCCGCGCCGTGACCAGCGACGCGACCACGCGCCGGTGTTCGTCGACCGACCGCATCAGAGGTCGTACCTCACACCGGTCAGTTCCTCGGACACCGTCCACAGCCGCCGTTGCACGTCCTCGTCGCGGGATATCGCGTTCGACGACACCAGCACCGGGTGGCCGACCAGTTCCCGGATGCCGGACGGCCCGTAGTACTGGCCCCCGCGCGCGCCCGGATCGGTCGCCGCGCGCAGCGTCGCCAGAGCTCCGACGGCGGGGCTGTTGGTGACCAGCCCGGCCAGCTTCGAGAACCCGGGGAGGCCCGAGCCGGGGATGTGGCGCATGAGCTCGGTGTTCGAGATTCCCGGGTGCGCGGCGACCGCAATCGTCGGGGCGCCCTTGGCGGCCAGGCGACGCGCCAGCTCGTAGCTGAACATCAGGTTGGCCAGCTTCGACTGGCCGTACGCCGCGACCCTGTTGTAGCCGTGCTCCCACTGCAGGTCGTCGAAGCGGATGCCGGCCCGGATGTTGTGGGCGATGGAGGCCACGGTCACCACCCGGGAGCCCGGCACGTCCAGCAGCGTGTCCAGCAACAGCCCGGTGAGCGCGAAGTGCCCGAGGTGGTTGGTGCCGAACTGCAGCTCGAACCCGTCGGCGGTGACCTGCTTGGGCGGGTACATCACCCCGGCGTTGTTGATCAGCAGGTCGATGCGGGGGAATGCCAGCCGCAGCGCGTCGGCGGCTTCGCGGACGCTGGCCAGCGACGACAGGTCGAGTTCCTGGAGCGTGACGTCGGCTCCGGGATGCCGTCGTGCGATGTCGTCGGCGGCCTTGCGGCCCTTGTCCAGGTTGCGCACCGCGATGACGACACGCGCGCCCCTGCCCGCCAGCACCGCGGCTGTCTCGTAACCGATACCGGTGTTGGCGCCGGTGACGACGGCGACCCGGCCGGACTGGTCGGGCACATCGGCGGCGGTCCATTTGGAAGTCATGGGGTTAACTTACGGTCTGGGCGCGCAACTAGTCTCGGAGCCGTGCACCTGGTCGAACCGGCGCATCCGCCGAGCCGGAAAGCGCCGCTTGTCTGGGCCATCGGGGCAGCCGTCCCGTGGACGATGGCGGCGATCGCGCAGGCGGTGTGGTTCGCCGTCGACGGTCGGTTGCCGTGGCTGCACGTGCTGCTGGCGATCGGCACCGTGCTGGGCGCCACGGTGTCGGTGGCGGTCGCGCCGTTGTGGCGGTACCGGGTGCACCGCTGGGATCTCGACTCCACCGCGGTCTACACCCGGTCGGGGTGGCTGGTGCAAGAGCGCCGCATCGCACCGATCTCCCGGGTACAGACCGTGGACACCTACCGCGGCCCGCTGGACCGGCTGTTCGGTTTGTCCAACGTGACGGTGACGACGGCGTCGTCGGCCGGAGCGGTGCGCATCGTCGCGCTGGACGCCGAGGTCGCCGATCAGGTGGTGGCCCGGCTGACCGACATCGCCGCACTGGGTGCCGAGGACGCCACGTGAGCACCCCGGACGCCAACAGCGATGCAGGTACCGCGTGGTCCCGGCTGAGCCCTCGCATGCTGCTCGTGCATCCGGTGCACGAGGTGGCCCGCCAGATCCCGGTGCTGATCGGGTCGCTGGTGCTGGGCTCGGCGACGGGGAACCCGCTGTGGGCGGTGGCCGGGGTCGGGATGGTGGTGGCCTACGGCCTGGCCCGCTGGTTCACCACGACGTACCGGATCGGTGCCGAGGATGTGCAACTGCGCACCGGGGTGCTGCAGCGGAACGTGCTGTCGGTGCCCCGCAACCGGATCCGGTCGGTGTCCACCGACGCCCGGCTGCTGCACCGGCTGTTGGGGCTGACCGTGCTTCGGGTCAGTACCGGGCAGGAAGCCAAGGGGGACAACGATTTCGAGCTTGACGCGGTGCCGACCTCCGAGGTGGCCAGGCTGCGCGCGACCCTGCTCGCGGAGTCGCTGGAGCCACCCGGGCGCGCCGAACCGACCCGGCTGCTGGCGCGGTGGCAGCCGTCCTGGTTGCGGTACAGCCCGCTGACCTCGGCCGGCCTGGTGATGATCATCGCCGCACTCGGAGTGATCTCGCAGCCGGGAGTACTTGCGGCGGTGCGCGATTCGGCACTGGTCGCGGAAGGTGAAAGGGTGGCGCAGCGCCTCGGCGTGATCGGCGCGGTGGTCGCGGTCGTCCTGGGTGTGGTGTTCGCGTCGGTGGCGCTGTCGGTGACGCAGTCGCTGCTCAGGTACGGCAATCTGATTCTGCGGCGCGACGCCGAGGTGCTGCAACTGTCGCACGGTCTGGTGCGGCTGCGCGAGCACACCTTCGACATGCGCCGGCTGCGGGGCGGCACCCTGCGAGAACCGCTGCTGGTGCGCCTGTTCGGCGGCGCGCGCCTGGATGCGGTGATGACCGGGGTTGCCGGCGCCGGGGAGGCCTCGCAGCTGCTTCCGCCGTGCCCGCGCGGCACCGCCGAAGCGGTGCTGATGGACCTGATCGACGATCCCGGCGCGGTGACAGGACCGCTGCGCACACATGGTCCGGCGGCGACCCGGCGACGCTGGACCCGGGCCATGGCTGTGCCCGCCGGTGTCGCGTTGGCGCTGGCCGTGGCGGCGGTGGCGGGCGATGTCGCGCTGTGGGCCTGGGCGCTGCCCGTGCTGCTCGTCGTGATCGCTGCCGGCCTGGCCCACGACCGGGCGCGGGCGCTGGGCCACCGGGCCGGCGGCGGGTGGCTGGTGGCCAGGGCGGGCAGTCTGGCGCGGCGCCGCGACTGCGTGGCCGCAGCCGGCATCGTGGGATGGACGGTGCGGCAGTCGCTGCTGCAGCGCAAGGCGGGGGTGGCGACCCTGATCGCCGCGACCGCGGCGGGCGTGAAGCGCTACGAGGTCGTCGACGTTCCAGCCGAGCTCGCCTGGTCCATCGCCGCGATGACGTCGCCGTGGGTCGGTACGACGTCGTGGGCGCGCGGGTAGCCGGGTCTCAGGTTGCGTGCGCCCGTCGGCGGTTTACTGTCGCAACATGGCGATCGGCGGGGTTCTCTTCGACATCGACGGCGTGCTGGTCACGTCGTGGAAGCCGATCCCGGGCGCCGCGGAGACGCTGCGCACCTTGGCGGACAACCAGATCGCGTGCGCGTATCTGACGAACACCACCACCAGGACGCGGGCGCAGATCGCCGATCTGCTGACCGAGGCAGGGATGGCGGTGCGCTCCGACGAGGTGATCACGGCCGCGGTGCTCACCGCCGACTACGTTCGGGATCGCTATCCGGACGCCCGCTGCTTTCTGGTCAACAGCGGCCAGATCGCCGAGGACATGCCGGGCATCGACATCGTCTACTCGTCGGAGTTCACCGGTCCCCGGGCCCCGGAGGCGCCGGACGTCGTGCTGCTCGGCGGTGCCGGCCCCGAATACAGCCACCTGACGCTGTCCTGGGTCTACGACTGGATGGCCCAGGGCGTGCCCGTGGTGGCGATGCATCGCAGCACCGCGTGGACCACCACCGACGGTCTGCGCGTCGACACCGGCATGTACCTGATCGGGATGGAAGAGACCTCGGGCCGCAAGGCGACTGCCGTCGGCAAACCGGCGCCGGAGGGCTTCCTGTCCGCGGCGGCCAGGCTGGGCGTGGACCCCGAGGAGATGTACATGGTCGGCGACGACCTCAACAACGACGTGCTGGCCGGTCAGGTGGTCGGTATGACGGGGGTGCTGGTGCGCACCGGTAAGTTCCGCCAGGACACCCTGGACCGTTGGGCGGCAGACGAATTCGCCATGCAGCCAAACCACGTCATCGATTCGGTGGCGGATCTGCCCGCGTTGCTGGGGCTGTAGATGCGGTTCGGACTGACCACCGCGCTGCCCCGCGACGGTGTCTGCGCCCGGGAGTTCGCCCAGCGGGTCGAGGCAACCGGAATAGACGTGCTGACCTTCGCCGATCATCTGGCGCCGACGGTGTCGCCGTTCAGCGGTGCGGCAGCCGCCGCGGCGGTGACGTCCCGGCTGCGGGTCGGAACCCTGGTGCTCAACAACGACTTCCGCCATCCGGTCGAGACCGCGCGGGAGAGTGCGGGTGTCGCGATCGTCTCCGGCGGCCGGTTCGAACTCGGTATCGGCGCCGGGCACATGAAGTCCGAATACGACGCGGCGGGACTGCGTTTCGACGGCGGCGCCGTCCGGGTGTCGCGGCTCGCCGAATCGGTGGCCGTCATCAAGGCGCTGCTCGCCGGGGAGGCCGTCGACTTCGACGGCGACCATTACCACGTGCACGCGGCGGCGGGGGAGATCGTCGCCGTGCCGTCCCGGCCGGTGCCGATCTTGGTCGGCGGCAACGGAACCCGGGTGCTGCGGTTGGCCGGTCGGGTTGCCGACATCGTCGGGTTCGCCGGAATCTCGCACAACCGGGACGCCACCAGAGTGCGGCTCAGCCACTTCGACGGTGCAGGCCTGGCCAACCGGATCTCCGTCGTGCGGGATGCGGCGGGGCAGCGTTTTGCACACATCGAACTCAACGCGCTGATCCAGGCGGTGGTCGTCACCACCGACCGGCGCCGCGCCGCCGCCGAGCTCGCGGAGACGTTGGACACCGACCCGGACACCTTGCTGGACTCGCCGTTCCTGCTGCTCGGGACTCACGAGCAGATGGCCGAGCAACTCGTGCAGCGGCAGCGCGAGTTCGGGATCGGCTACTGGACGGTGTTCGACGAACTACCGGGGAGAGAGTCGGCGCTGCCTGACATCGCGGAGGTCATCGCGCTGCTGCGATGAGTCCTGCCCTCGGCGGCGGTCTAACCCGCATGACCGAGACACTGATTACTGACACGATCGTCGATGCCCCTGCCTCCGCCGTATTCGCGGTGCTGGCTGACCCCGCCAATCACGCCGCGATCGACGGTACCGGCTGGGTGCGCGAGTCCCTCGATGGCGAAGTGATCACCAGGTCTGGACAGATGTTCCGGATGGCGATGTATCACCCAAACCATCCCGACGGCCACTACGAGATGGCCAACAAGGTGCTGTCCTTCGAACCCGACCGAGCGATCGGCTGGGAGCCCGGACAGGCCGGCGAGGACGGGGTCGTCGAGTACGGCGGATGGACCTGGAACTACGACCTGGAGCCCGCCGGCCCGCGGCAGACCAGGGTCACGCTGACCTACGACTGGTCGGCGGTAGACGCCGGCCTCCGCGAGCACATCGAGTTCCCGCCGTTCCCCGTAGAGCATCTGCACAACTCGCTGGCCAACCTCGCCAAGCTGGCCGTTGGCTGATCTGGAGAGTGCGGTTCGCGCCCCGTCGCGTTGACGGCGCGCTATGCGGTCAATTCGCGTTGCAGCACGCGGACCGCGGCGATCCGCTCCTGCAGTTGCTCGCGGGTGGCGGCCGCCACCGGCGGGCCGCCGCAGCGGCGTCGCAGCTCGTTGTGGATCCAGCCATGCGGGCGGCCGGTGCGGTGATGAGCCAGCGACACCAGCGTGTTGAGCTCGGTGCGCAGCTCGCGCAGCTGGCCGTGTGTGGTTCTCGGGGCGGGCACCCCGGCTTCGGTGCGTTTGGTGAGCTGTTCTTCCTGCCTGCGCCGCAACAGATCCCGCATCGACTCGGCGTCGAGAAGGCCGGGGATGCCGAGGTAGTCGGCCTCCTCGTCGCTGCCGGCCGGGGTCGCCGTGCCGAACGACGACCCGTCGAAGATCACCTGGTCGAGTTCGGCGTCGGCGCCGAGGTACTCGATCTTGTTCTCTTCCTCGCCGGGCTCGTCGCGCTTCTGCTCGCGCAACTCGGCGTCGAGCGGATCCTCCAGCGTCTCGCGGTGCGGCTTGCCCAGCACGTGGTTGCGCTGCGCCTCCATCTCACTGGCCAGCAGCAGCAGGTTCGGCACCGACGGCAGGAAGATGCTGGCGGTCTCGCCGGGCCGGCGGGAGCGCACGAACCGTCCGATGGCCTGTGCGAAGAACAGCGGCGTCGACGCGCTCGTGGCGTACACCCCGACCGACAGCCGAGGCACGTCGACACCCTCGGACACCATACGCACCGCGACCAGCCAGCGCGACGTGCCCGCGGAGAACTCCGAGATGCGGTCTGAGGCGCCCTTGTCGTCGGAGAGCACCACGGTCGGCACTTCGCCGGTGATCTTGGTGAGCAGGTCGGCGTATGCGCGGGCCGCCGTCTGGTCGGTGGCGATGATCATGCCGCCGGCGTCGGGCACGTGCTGACGCTTGCCCTGCAGCCGCTTGTCGGCGGCCGCGATCACTGCGGGCATCCATTCGCCCTTCGGATCCAGAGCCGACTTCCAGGCGCGCGCCGTCTGCTCCGCCGTCAGCGGTTCACCGAGGCGCGCCGCATGTTCTTCGCCGGCGCTGTCACGCCAGCGGGCTTCGCCGGAGTAGGCCATGAACATCACCGGCCGCACCACCCCGTCGGCCAGCGCGTCGCTGTAGCCGTAGGTGTGGTCGGCCACCGAAGTCCTGAACCCGGCGGCGTCCTCTTCGTAGGTGACGAACGGGATCGCGCTGTCGTCGCTGCGGAACGGGGTGCCGGTCAGCGCGAGCCGGCGCGTCGCGTCGTCGAACGCCTCCCGGATCGCGTCGCCCCAGCTCTTCGCGTCACCACCGTGGTGGATCTCGTCGAAGACCACGAGCGTCCTGCGGTTCTCGGTGCGCACCCGGTGCCGGGTCGGGTGGCTGGCCACCTGGGCGTAGGTGACGACGACGCCGTGATACTCCGAGGACGTCTGTGAGTTCGAGTTGGAGAACTTCGGGTCCAGCGCGATGCCGTGCCGGGCGGCGGCCTGTGCCCACTGGATCTTGAGGTGCTCGGTGGGCACCACGATTGTGACGGCCTCGACCGTGCCCTCGGCCAGCAGCTCGGCGACGATGCGCAGCGCAAAGGTGGTCTTGCCGGCGCCGGGGGTTGCGACGGCGAGGAAATCGCGCGGTTTGGCCGTCAGGTATTTGACCAGGGCTCGTCGCTGCCAGCCGCGCAACGCCTGGGTGCTGGGCGTCCCGGCGGCGCCGGCCGTGGGTGCTGGATCAGCCCGCACCCACGACTCCTCCCGACGAACGTGCCGTCTCTGACGGCGAAACCGGAATGCAGTCTAGGGCAGGCGGTTCCGCCACCGCATTTCTGCGGCGTGTCCTGGCGCGGCGT
Source organism: Mycobacterium sp. 4D054 (assembly GCF_052245755.1). NCBI lineage: Bacteria > Bacillati > Actinomycetota > Actinomycetes > Mycobacteriales > Mycobacteriaceae > Mycobacterium > Mycobacterium sp. 4D054. Next base: position 8,572 of record NZ_JBQQCF010000029.1, on the reverse strand, counting down.
GTCCGGAAGGCGCCCACGACCAGGGACACGGTGTGAGCTCGCCGCCTCAGCCGACCGGGAACACCACTTTGGTCAATTCCTCGGAGACCGACCACAGCCGCTGCTGCAACGCCATGTCGTAGGACTGCTCGCTGGAGGCGACCACGACGGGGTTGCCCCGTTGCTGGCCGATGCCGTCCGGTCCGTAGTACTGCCCGCCCAGCACGCCCGGATCGGTCGCGGCGCGCAGCGTCGGCAGCGCGCCCCGGTCGGCGGTCTGGGCGAACAGGACGGGGGCGGCGGCAAGGAAGGCGCGTTCGACCGGCCTCGGAAGGTTGCGCGCCAGCTCCGTGGTTGACGTCCCGGGGTGCGCGGCGACCGCGATCGTCTTGCCACGCGGGGCGAGTCTGCGCTGCAGTTCGTACGTGAACAGCAGGTTGGCCAGCTTGGACTGGGTGTAGGCGCCCATCCGGTTGTAGCTGCGCTCCCACTGCAGGTCGTCCCAGTGGATGGCGCCGCCCATCTTGTGGCCGTTGCTGCTGACGGTCACGATGCGTGCGCCCGGGACATCGAGCAACTTCTCCAGCAGCAGGCCGGTCAGCGCGAAGTGCCCGAGGTGGTTGGTGCCGAACTGCAGCTCGAAGCCGTCGGCGGTGGTGCCCTTCGGGGTGGTCATCACCCCGGCGTTGTTGATCAGCAGGTCGATGCGCTGGTAGCGGTTCTTCAGGGCTTCCGCGGCAGCGCCGATGGAGGCAAGCGACGTCAGATCGAGCTCCTGGACCTCGACGTCACCGTCCATGCGGGACGCTGCCTGCCGGCCCTTCTCGGTGTCGCGCACCGCGAGCACCACGCGGGCGCCGCCCGGGCGGCCAACGCTTTGGCGGTCTCGAAGCCCAGGCCGGTGTTCGCGCCGGTGATGACGGCGGTGCGGCCGGTCTGGTCGGGGATGTCGGCGGCGGTCCAATGGGTCATGTCTGTCTCCTGGGGCTCGATACACTCGGTAAACTGGGCCAAACGCCCCGGTTGCTCCGACTATACGGAACGCACGCCCCGTTTCGTGTTCGCCTGAAGGGAAATCGCGGTGACGTCGATGCGCCCGTTGCGGGCCGATGCCGCGCGCAATCGCGCCCGGGTCCTCGAGGTCGCCTACGACACCTTCGCCGCGGAAGGGCTGGCCGTCCCGATCGACGAGATCGCGCGCCGGGCCGGCGTGGGTGCCGGCACGGTGTATCGGCACTTCCCCACGAAGGAGGCGCTGTTCGTCGCGGTGGCCGAGGACCGGCTGCACTGGATCGAAGCGCGAGCGCGCGACCTGCTTGCCACCGTCGGCGACGGTGAAGCCCTGTTCTCGTTTCTGCGCGAGATGATTCGTACCGGGGCCACCGACCACGGTCTGGTCGACGCGCTCGTCGGCTACGGCGTCGACCTGGAGACCGCGGCGCCGGGGGCCGAGGAGGCGTTCCTCGGCTTGCTCGGCGACCTGTTGGGTGCCGCGCAGCGGGCGGGTACGGTTCGGGCCGACGTGGGGGTCGCTGAGATCAAGGCCCTGCTGGTGGTGTGCAAGGTGCCGCAGCTCTACAGCGACGATGTCGCAGGCAGGGTGGCGCGGGTGATCGAAGACGGCTTGCGGGCCCCGGCGGGAGCCGACTGAACCTTGCACTCACCCAGGTCGAGTGCTAAGAATGCAATTGGCACTCGCGACCGGTGAGTGCTAGGTCGGGCCGGTGAGGTCGGGGCCGCATCTGCGAGCACAGCCCCAGCCGTCCGTCGCGGGCATCGATTCCGACCGACAAGACGTGCATCCCCAATCCGGAGGAAACACTTCGCAATGGCCAAGACAATTGCGTATGACGAAGAGGCCCGTCGCGGCCTCGAGCGGGGCCTGAACAGCCTCGCCGACGCGGTAAAGGTGACGCTCGGCCCCAAGGGCCGCAACGTCGTCCTGGAGAAGAAGTGGGGCGCCCCGACGATCACCAACGATGGTGTGTCCATCGCCAAGGAGATCGAGCTCGAGGACCCGTACGAGAAGATCGGCGCTGAGCTGGTCAAGGAAGTCGCCAAGAAGACCGACGACGTCGCGGGTGACGGCACCACCACCGCCACCGTGCTCGCCCAGGCACTGGTCCGTGAGGGCCTGCGCAACGTGGCCGCCGGCGCCAACCCGCTCGGCCTCAAGCGTGGCATCGAGAAGGCTGTGGAGGCCGTCACCCAGACGCTGCTGAAGTCGGCCAAGGAGGTCGAGACCAAGGAGCAGATCGCCGCCACCGCTGCGATCTCCGCGGGCGACACCCAGATCGGCGAGCTCATCGCCGAGGCCATGGACAAGGTCGGCAACGAGGGTGTCATCACCGTCGAGGAGAGCAACACCTTCGGCCTGCAGCTCGAGCTCACCGAGGGCATGCGCTTCGACAAGGGCTACATCTCGGGTTACTTCGTGACCGACGCCGAGCGCCAGGAAGCCGTCCTGGAGGATCCCTACATCCTGCTGGTCGCCTCCAAGGTGTCGACCGTCAAGGATCTGCTCCCGCTGCTGGAGAAGATCATCCAGTCCGGCAAGCCGCTGCTGATCATCGCCGAGGACGTCGAGGGCGAAGCCCTGTCGACCCTGGTGGTCAACAAGATCCGCGGCACCTTCAAGTCCGTCGCCGTCAAGGCCCCGGGCTTCGGTGACCGTCGCAAGGCAATGCTGCAGGACATGGCTATCCTCACCGGTGGCCAGGTCATCAGCGAAGAGGTCGGCCTGTCCCTCGAGACCGCCGACGTCTCGCTGCTGGGCAGGGCCCGCAAGGTCGTCGTGACCAAGGACGAGACCACCATCGTCGAGGGCGCCGGTGACCCCGAGGCCATCGCCGGCCGGGTGGCCCAGATCCGTGCCGAGATCGAGAACAGCGACTCCGACTACGACCGCGAGAAGCTGCAGGAGCGCCTGGCCAAGCTGGCCGGCGGTGTTGCGGTGATCAAGGCCGGCGCTGCCACCGAGGTGGAGCTCAAGGAGCGCAAGCACCGCATCGAGGACGCCGTCCGCAACGCGAAGGCAGCCGTCGAGGAGGGCATCGTCGCCGGTGGCGGCGTGGCCCTGCTGCAGTCGGCTCCTACGCTGGACGACCTCGGCCTCAAGGGTGACGAGGCCACCGGTGCCAACATCGTGCGTGTCGCGCTGTCGGCTCCGCTCAAGCAGATCGCCTTCAACGGTGGTCTGGAGCCCGGTGTCGTCGCCGAGAAGGTGTCGAACCTGCCCGCGGGTCACGGCCTGAACGCCGCGACCGGTGAGTACGAGGACCTCCTCAAGGCCGGCGTTGCCGACCCGGTGAAGGTCACCCGCTCGGCGCTGCAGAACGCGGCGTCCATCGCGGCGCTGTTCCTCACCACCGAGGCCGTCGTCGCCGACAAGCCGGAGAAGGCCGCCGCACCCGCCGGCGACCCGACCGGTGGCATGGGCGGTATGGACTTCTAAGTCCCTGTACGAAGAGGCCCGGTCCCGTTCGCGGGGCCGGGCCTTTCGTCATCCCCAATGTGGGTCCTATGCACAGGATTGCATCGAAAAGCGTGCAGGAGGCCCACTTTCGTCGGCACTCGTGGCGACGGTCGGGGGTATGGAACCTTTTCTGGGCAGTGCCGCTGTGCGCAATGGCCGCTTCACCCGCCGTGGCCTGGCTCGCCATTACCGCGCGATCTTCCGTGATGTCTACCTTCCCAAGGACGTCGAAGTCACAGCCCGGATCAAAGCGGAAGGCGCGTGGCTGGCGACGGGCGCCGTTCTCGGCGGGATGTCGGCTGCCGCTGTCTTCGGGACCAAGTGGATCGATGCGACCGCACCCGCAGAGATCGTTCGCCCCGACCGGCACTCAGCCGCAGGCATTGTCGCGCACTCATGGCATTTGGCGGCTGAAGAGACATGCCTCGTCGCCGGCGTCGACGCGACGACACCCGCACGCACCGCCTTCGATATCGGCCGTACCCGCCCACCCGATCAGGCGATACCGGTCATCGACGCGCTGATGAACGCGACACGCGTCTCTGCGGCTGAGATCGCAGCCGTCGCTGCGGCGCACCCGGGTGCCCGCGGTGTCGCGGGGATACCCCGGCTGCTGGACCTCGTCGACGGCGGTGCGGAATCGCCGCAGGAATCCAGGGTGCGGCTTGTCCTGGTGCGCGGTGGACTGCCTCGCCCGAAGACCCAGATCGTGTTCAAAGACTTGCGTATTCGTGTTGACATGGGATGGCGTGAGTGGAAGGTCGCCGTCGAGTACGACGGTGTCCAGCACTGGAACGACCGCAGCCAGAGGTCCTGGGATATCGAGAGACTCGCACTGCTGGAGGCTGCGGGATGGGCCCTGATACGGGTCAGTAGTGACATGCTGCGCCGGCCCGAGGTCATCGTCGAACGCGTTCGCGCCAAACTGATCGAACGTGGGGCCTATGCGCAGATATCCGGCAGTCTCCGTGCATAGGGCCCACGCTCGGCGGGCTAGAGCGTATGCAGCGGTGCGGGTTTGAGCGCCAGGGTGGCCAGCACGCTGATGACGGCAGTGGTGACCAGGTAGCCGCAGGCCAGCCACGGGCTGCCGCCGGCGACCCCGATCAGCGCGGTCAGGATCAGCGGGGTCAGGCCCGACGCGTACACACCGGAGAGCTGGTAGACCGTCGACAGGCCGGTGTAGCGGATCCGGGCCGGGAACAGCGAGGCGTACAGCGTGCCCTGGGCGCCGTAGAACAGCGCGTGGACGACACCGAACACCACCACCATCGCAAGCGCGTAGAAGACGATGTCCCCAGTGCCGAACAGCGCGAACACGGGGAAGACGGCCACGGCGTATGCGGCGATCCCGATGGTGTAGATCCGCTTGGCGCCGTAGCGGTCGGTGAGCAGGCCGGACACCGGCAGCAGCGCCGCCATCAGAAGCGCCGCGACGGTGACGACGAGCAGCACGGGCACCTTCCCCAGCCCGAGAGTGCCGGTGGCGTAGGCGATCGCGAACACACCCCAGGTGTTGAAGGCCGCGCCCTCACCCCAGCGAGACAGCATGCCCAGCACCGTCGATTTCAGGATCGGCGGCCGGAACACCTCGCGCACCGGGACCGCGGCACGGTCGTCGCTCTCCCGTACTTTCTCGAAAGACGGTGTCTCACTGGCCTTCAGCCGCACCACAACGCCGAAGATCACCAGCACGATGCTGAACAGGAACGCGATCCGCCACCCGTAGGTCAGGAAGGCCTCGTTGGGCAGTGCCACTTGCAACAGCGCGAAAACCCCTGTGCCCAAGGCGAGCCCGAGCGCCAGCCCGACCTGCGGGATACTGCCGAACAGGCCGCGCCGGCGGGGCGGTCCGTGCTCGACGGCCAGCAGCACCGCCCCGGCCCACTCCCCGCCGAGCGCGAAGCCCTGAACGACACGCAACAGCAGCAGCAGGATCGGCGCCAGCACACCGATCTGCGCGGCGGTGGGCAGCACACCCATGAACGCGGTCGCCCCGCCCATCAGCAGCATGGTCAGCGCCAGCGTCTTCTTGCGGCCGATGCGGTCGCCGACGTGCCCGAACACGAAGCCGCCGATCGGGCGCACGACGAATCCGACCGCGAACGTCGCGAAGGACAGCATGGTGCCGACGAACGTGGTCTGGTCGGGGAAGAAGGCCTGATTGAACACCAGGCTGGCTGCAGTGGCGTAGAGGAAGAAGTCGTACCACTCGATCGTGGTGCCGACCAGGCTCGCCCACAGGGCTGTGCGGGCCTGCGGGGTCACCGTCCGCTGATCGGGGGCGGGCGCATTCGTGACAGTCACGAGGATCTATCAGCCCAACTTCGGCGGGACTTCGCCAGACTTTCGCGCGGGCTGATCCGAACGCGGGATGAAATCCCGTGGTGGGGTAGTGCAGTGTGTTCGTGACCACCGCTGGAATGACCGGAAAGGTCGTCCTCACTCGCGCAGTGGCACGCAGTCGTCCCCGCAGCCGGAGGCGGTGGGGACGCCCGGCGTAGCGGGGCGGTGCAGCACCGCCCCGGCCGGACGGATACGCATGCCGTCGCCGGCGGCTTCGGCCCGGCCGTCGACGATCAGTGAGTAACCACCGGGCTCGCGCGGCGGCCACACCAGCGTGACGGCCGGATGGGCGGACGCGTTACGGCGAGTGCTGTTTCCGATGGAGTCGATCCGCAGGATCCCGTCGGTCGCCACGGGAGCGACCGCGACGGTGTGCGCCCGGTAATCGTCTCCGACGGTGACGAGATACGCGAACGGGAAGTCACCGAGAACCTCGGCGAGCCGGTCGGGATCCACCTTCACGCTCATGGGATGAGGGTACTCAGAGCGCCTGGGGGTTCGATCGGCTGCACGGTCATTCCATTGATGGTTCAACACGATCGTGGTGTGATGCCACGGGGGCGGGCTGGCGGCCCCGGACGAGTCTGCCCGGCCGGGCCGCCGTCGGGGCGCCGTTCTCGGCGATCACCTCCCCGGAGACGATCGTGGCCACGTAGCCGTCCGCGCTCTGGTCCAGGCGGCGGCCACCCGCGGGCAGGTCGTTGACCACGACCGGCTTGTGCAGCCGTAGCGCCTCGGCGTCGATGACGTTGAGATCGGCCTTGTAGCCCACAGCGATTCGGCCGCGGTCGGCGAGCCCGGCCACCCGCGCGGGCACCGAGGTGAGTTCACGCACCGCGTCCTGGACCGACAACCGGCCCGTGGCGCGGTCGCGCACCCAGTGGGTCAGCATGTAGGTCGGGAAGCTTGCGTCGCAGATCATTCCGTAGTGCGCACCGCCATCGCCGAGGCCGAGCACCACGTCGTCGCGCCGGATCAGCTCGGCGACGGTGTCCAGCGAGCCGTCGCGGAAGTTGGCCAGCGTGACCAGCAGCATGGCGTGACCGTCATCGTCGAGCAACCGGTCGTAGGCCTCCTCCTGCGGGCTGACGCCACGGGCCTGTGCGCGGGCTCCGATCGAATCCGACTGTGAAGGTTCGTAATTCGGGGGATCGCCGAGGGGGAACATGTAGTTCCAGGCTTGCGCGGCGAACATCAGCGGGTGCCCGTCGGAGGCCGGCGTGTCGGTGAGGATGCGTTCGCGCACCTCGGGTCTGCGCATCTCGGCCACCCGCTCGGCCAGCGGAAGCGATGCGATCTCCCGGTACGACGGGTACATCACGAACGGATTGCCGGACAGTTCCAGTCCCAGCATCAGCCCGATGGGCCGCGGGAAGATCTGAGCGCTGATGCGGCCGCCGTTCTGATTGGCCTTCTCCACCATCCGCAGCGCGTCGAGGTAGAACGGGTCACCGGCGTTGCCGATCGCCAGCGTGAACGTCACCGGCAGGCCGACCGCGGCGGCCACGTCGAACACCGTCTGCAGGACGGGTTCGTAGTCGCCGGCCACCAGGTCGGGGACGAACTGGATCAGACCTCCACCGGCGTCGTCGACGCCCCGTGCGATCGCCTCGATCTCGGCGTGGTCGGCGTCGTATGTCGGGATCGGCTTGCCGCTCTCGGTTTTGTGCAGGGTGAAGCGCGAGGACGCGAAGCCCAGCGCGCCGGCCCGCACGGCCTCGGCGGCGAGCTTGCGCATCAGCATCAGGTCATCGGCCGTGGCGGGTTCGCGGTCGACTCCACGCCCGCCCATCACGTACACCCGCAGCGGCGAGTGCGGCAGGAACGCCGCCACATCGATATCCCTGCGCCCCGCGTCCAGCGCGTCGAGAAACTCGGGGAACGTCTCCCAGTGCCACGGCAGGCCGTCGACCATCACCACGCCGGGGATGTCCTCGACACCGGCCATCACGTCGACGAGCACGTCGTGGTCATCGGGCCGGCACGGCGCGAAGCCGACGCCGCAGTTGCCCATCACGGCGGTGGTGACGCCGTGGGCCGACGACGGTGTGAGCCGGTCCGACCAGATCGCCTGCCCGTCGTAGTGGGTGTGCAGGTCGACGAAGCCGGGAGTGACCAGCAGGCCGGTCGCGTCGATCTCCCGGATCCCGGAGCCGGCCGCGGCGCCGACGTCGCAGATGACGCCGTCCCGGACGGCGACGTCCCCGGTGAACGGTGCGCCACCGAGGCCGTCGACGATGGTTCCCCCGCGGATCACGAGATCAAATGTCATACCCCGAATGTACGGTCAGCCCATGATCGATCACCTCGGAATCAACTGCGCGGACTGGGAGAAGTCGAAAGCGTTCTACGACAAGGTTCTCGGCGTACTCGGCTACACGCGGCAGATGGACTATCAGGTCGCGATCGGGTACGGCAGGAACGGCAAGCCCGACTTCTGGATCGCTGACATGACCGCCGGCGACGCCGCGGGCCCGAACCGCGAGGTCCACGTCGCGTTCCAGGCCGCCGACACCGGGGCCGTGCAAGCGTTCTACGACGCGGCGCTGGAAGCCGGGGCGGAGTCGCTGCACGCCCCACGCCTGTGGCCCGAGTATCACCCGGGCTACTACGGCGCGTTCGTCCGCGATCCCGACGGCAACAACCTAGTGTCCTGAGTCATTAATTCGGTTGCAGTAGTTGGCGATGCTTGCCAGGATCTGGTCGGCGGTCTTAGTCCAGACGTAAGGCTTGGGGTTGTCGTTCCAGGTGTCGATCCAGGCACGGATATCG
>NZ_JBQQCF010000028.1:0-78112 GCF_052245755.1 Mycobacterium sp. 4D054 | reverse complement strand
CCGACGAGCAAAGGACCCAGGAGCACCGGCGAGACGCAACGCCGGAACCCCAGGCCGCCCACGTCAGAACCGCCCACCCACGCCACGAAAAGACCTCAACTACCCGCCACGTGAAAGATCGAGGCTAGGGCGTGTCTCCCATATGGCGTGTCCAGATGATGCACGCGCTGAGGACTACGGCGGCGCGGTAGACGATGGCGAGCTTGTCGTAGCGGGTGGCCAGTCCGCGCCATTGTTTGAGCAGGGCGCGACCGCCGGCGTTCGACGAGATCCGCTACAAGCAGCGCAATCTCGTCGAACGATCTTTCGACCGCATCGCGTACCCGCACTTTGGGCAGGGCGAATGGAGATGAGGATGGGTGGAACCCCCGACGCTCATGCCCACGTCTTGCCTCCAAGCGTGACGGCTCCGCTGGACAGCAATCGGCACCTTCTCCCCGATAACCGTGCTCCGATGGCGACCAACATCTGCTTGGGATTCCCTTTTTATAGCCGAGCGCCCGACGGAGCCAACCGTGCCAACGCCTCCCGGAACGCCGGATTCGGGCGAGCGCGCGGGAGCACCCGCATGACTGCGTCTAGCGCCTCGTGCGCGCCTACTCCCCGAAGGCCCGCCCCGTACAGCGCCGCGACGGACGGTGTCCGGCTCTGGGCCTCGACGCAGTGCAACAGCACCGTCTTGCCCTCCGCGCGGAACCGCTCGACTGCCCGCACTGACTGTCGCGGATGCCGCGGATGACGTCGAGCACCGCGGTGTCCGCGCATTCGGCTTGCACCGTTCCGGTCCAGCCAAGCTCTGCCGACCGCGCTGAGTACCGGTACGAAGACTCGCCACGCTGCACGAGCGCGATCACGACCGACAGCATCGGACGTGGTCGTGCGGGCACGATGTCGACCGGCCGCACAGCTGCCGTGGGTTTGGGTGCCATCTCCGTCTCCTCCCCAGGTGGATAGCGATGACGGCACTGTATGAGGCACCTCTGACATTTCGGCCGCCGGCGGAGCGCGGATCCGGCCCAATGGACGCGCGTCGCCGGAACATCGAGAACTTTCGCGTCGAGTTGGCTAAGTTGTCTTCCTGGACGCTACGAATCTGACATCGAGCATGCCGGGGGTGGCAATGACCGATCAGTTCTTGGAACCGGCTCCGTCGAAAGCGGAACTCGCCATCTCGAAGGGGTGGGTGCAGGGCGTCGCCCTGGTGTTGGTGTTCGGCTTCACGGTCATGGGGCTGTTGGCCGCCCGCACGTACTCCGACTCCATGCCGCTGCCGCAGCGCGTCGTCGCGCCGGACGGGCAGACGCTGTTCACCGAGGCGCAGATCACCGCCGGGCAACAGACCTTCCTGCGGCGTGGACTCCAGCAATACGGGTCGGTGATGGGCCACGGGGGCTACCTCGGACCCGACTACACCGCCGAGTACCTCCGTCTGTCCGCCGACCACGTCGGCGACGAACTGCGGAACTCCGGTGCGCAGGATCCGACGGCCGGGGTAGTCGAGATCATGCGGACCAACCGCTACGACGAGGCCAGCGGGACTCTGCAATTCACCGCCGAGCAGGTCAGTGCATTCGAAGCAATCCGTGCCTACTACGCTGATTATTTCGGCACCGACTCGACGGAGCACGGCTTGATCCCGCGCGTCATCACCGACCCGCAGGAGATCCACGAGCTGACCGCATTTTTCGCGTGGACGGCGTGGGCCAGCGCCGCGGAACGGGACGGCCACGCCTACTCGTACACGAACAACTGGCCGCCCGAACAGCGGGTCAACAACACGCCGACCGCCGACATCCTGGTTTGGTCGGCAATGTCGCTGATCGCACTGCTGGCCGGGCTGGGTGCCCTTTTCGCCCTCTACGGCCGGTGGAGCCGCAAGATCGGCTGGCATGCCACCGAAACACCGTCGCTGGCCTTCCGCCAGCCCGGCCAGGTGGCGATCACCCCGTCGCAGAAGGCGACCGCGTGGTTCTTCCTCGTCGTCGCGGTGCTCTTCCTCGCCCAAGCGATCCTCGGTGGGGCCATCGAGCATTACCGGGCCGAACTGAGCAACTTCTTCGGTCTGGACCTGGCCCAGATCCTGCCGTTCAACCTGGCGCGGACCTGGCATGTCCAACTGTCGCTGCTGTGGACGGCGGCCTCGTTCCTGGCCGCGGGAATCTTCCTGGCCCCGATCATCTCCGGACGCGAACCTCGCCGGCAGTCGTGGCTGACCTACGGACTGCTCGGCGCACTGTTCGTCGTCGTGGTCGGCACGCTGGTGGGCACGGCGCTGAGCACCTTCGGCGTCGAATGGGCCAAGGGCTCTATCTTCTTCGACCAGCAGTGGGAATACCTCGACCTGCCCCGGTTCTGGCAGGCCCTGCTCGTCATCGGGCTGTTCCTGTGGATGGCGATCATCTTCCGGTCGATCCGCTCCCGGTTGAAGACCGAGAGCAAACTGAACATGCCGTGGCTGTTCTTCTACGCAGGCCTGGCGATCCCCGCGTTCTACGCGGTCGGCATGCTCGCCGGCACCGAGACGCACCTGACGGTCGCCGAATTCTGGCGCTTCTGGGTGGTGCATCTGTGGGTCGAGGACTTCCTCGAACTGTTCACCACCGTGATGGTTGCCTACATCTTCGTGATGTTGGGTGTGGTGCGACGCAAGATCGCCATCCAGCTGATCTTCCTCGACGTCATCCTCTACTCGGTGGGCGGCGTACTCGGGACCATGCACCACCTGTACTTCTCCGGTACGCCGGTCGAGCACATGGCGCTGGGTGCCTTCTTCTCCGCGCTCGAAGTGATCCCGCTGACCTTCCTGACCGTGGAGGCGTGGACGTTCCTGCAGCTGGGCTCCCGGCAGCAGTCCCGCAGCAGCGCCCCGTTCCCGCATCGGTGGGCGGTGATGTTCCTTGTCGCGGTGGGCTTCTGGAACTTCGTCGGTGCCGGAGTGTTCGGCTTCCTGATCAACCTGCCGATCGTGTCGTACTACCAGATCGGCACCGCGCTGACCGCGAACCATGCGCACGGCGCCATGATGGGCGTCTACGGCATGCTCGCCGTCGGGCTGGCGCTATTCGCGTTGCGCTACATCATCCCGCCGGAGCGATGGCCGGACAAGCTGGCGAAACTGTCGTTCTGGTCGCTGAACATCGGCCTGGCGTGGATGGTCTTCGCGACTCTGCTTCCGCTCGGTGTCCTGCAGCTGTGGCACTCGGTCAACGACGGCTATTACGAAGCCCGCACGCTGAACTACATCACGCAGTCGGGCAACGTCGTGCTCGAGTGGCTGCGCATGCCCGGCGACTTCCTGTTCATCCTGGGCGGCGTCCTGCCGTTTGTGTGGATCGCATGGCTCGGCGTCCGCTACGGGATCAAGGCGACCACCCACACCCTGCCCGCCGAGACCCTGTTCGTGGAGGAACATGCCGAGGCGGCCGAAGACCGCACCGGCGTGGTGCTGCCGGAGCGCAGCCGCTATGCCTCCGACAATCGGGCGATCACCGACGACAGCGGAGGCAGCACGTGATCGCCGGCATCGGGATCGCCGCGTGGCTGACCATCGCCTACGGGGTGCTGCTCGTCCTTGTCGCGTACGGCATCGACATGTTCGCCCGACGCGCCGCGGCGAAGGTGGAACAACACCGATCCGGCGGCTTCCTCTACCACGAGGACCACGACGCTTGGCAATGCCCACAGGATCAGTGGTTGTGGCCCACGTCTTTTGACCCGGACAACCGGGTGATGCGGTATCGGGGCACCCCGACTGTCTGCAACGCCTGCCCAGTCAAAGAAAGCTGCACCACCTCCCACGACGGCCGCGAGATGAGCCGCGCCATCGACAACTGGCCGGCATCGGAGTCGGCACGCTTCCACCGCGGGATCGCCTGTGCTATCGGCGTCATCGCGGTGATTTTGCCGCTGGCGACCGCGCTGGCCTCCGACACCGCCGCCGAGGCCCTGCTGCTGGTCGGCTCGGCCGTGGTGTTCGTGGTGGTGACGCTGCCGCTGTGGTCGCACCTGCGCCGCACCCCGGCGGTGCCGGTCGGGGTGAGCTTTGCCTCCCTCGACGAGAACCTCGAGGAACGAAAACGCATTGCCGAGAACGAGGTTCGACGCCGCACGTCCTATGCGTCGGACCGGCGAGCCGAGCGTCGGGAGATGCACTGATGGAGGCCTGGATGGTTGTTCTCGCCTTCCTGATCCTGGTGTTGCTGGTGCTTGCGGTCGCCTCGATCCGGATCGTCAAGGAGTACGAGCGCGGTGTCGCCTTCCGTCTCGGCCGGCTACGGGGACCTCTCGGACCCGGCATCGTGATCGTGGTGCCGGGCATCGACAAACTCGTGCGGGTCGATCTGCGGACCGTGACGCTGACCATCCCGCCGCAGGAAGTGATCACCCGCGACAACGTCACCGCACGGGTCAACGCTGTGGTCCTCTTCCGGGTCACCGAGCCCACCAAATCGGTGATGGCCGTGGAGAACTTCGCGGTCGCGACGTCACAGATCGCCCAGACCACGCTGCGCTCGGTCGTCGGACGCGCCGACCTCGACACCCTGCTGGCCCACCGGGCCGACCTCAACGAGGATCTCGCCGCCTCCATCGCCAAGCAGACCGAGCCCTGGGGCATCCTCGTCGAAGTCGTCGAGATCAAGGACGTCGAGATCCCGGAGATGATGCAACGGGCGATGGCCCGGGAGGCCGAAGCCGAGCGGGAACGACGCGCCAAGGTGATCAGCGCTCATGGAGAACTCCAAGCCTCGGCCGAATTACGCGACGCGGCAATCACACTCAGCGAGAGCCCCGCCTCGCTGCAGCTGCGCTACCTGCAGACCCTGCTGGAACTGGGCGCCGACCAGAACTCGACGGTTGTGTTCCCGATCCCGATCGACATCGTCCGCCCGTTCCTCGAAGGCGGACAGACAACGTCGTCGTCCGACAGGTCGAGCGGCGACACCGTCCCCCACATCAGGAGGGTGAAATCCGATGAGTGACAGCGTAGCTGACCAGGCGCAGACGACCGACGATGCGCCAGCTCCGGGACGGCCCGTCGTGCTCGAGCCGACCCCGCCCGGTCTGTGGCGCGCGCTGCTGGGCGGCTCGGTAGCGGTGTTGGCGCCGCTGTTCGGATTCCTCGTCGGCGGCATGATCGGAGCCGGCGAGCCCGGCGATGCCGTGGACCCACTGTTCCTGGCGCTGTTCATCGGCATCGTGATCGGCGGGATCGGCGTACTCGTCGCGTTGTCCGGCGGCGCCCGGATGTGGCGGCACTTCCACCACCAAGCAGAACTCGATCCCACCGCCTGAGGCGATCGCCCGCGGCGCGACTGCCAGGTGCCGCCGTTCTTTCATATGCGCCCGGTCGGCGTCGACGTCACCTGTGCGGCCAGCGACCGACGAGAGGAGACGGAGTCCAAGAGGGCCACGTGGGTTGACCCACGGCGGTGCCGGCAGCGAGTTGAGCAACGATACGCGGACCGCGGATCGCGCTGTTGTCGTAGAACGTTGCCTCGTCCGCGCGGCGGGCGGCCGTGGCGACCAGATCCCAAAGCCGTTGATAACGCGCGCGAATCTTGTCTCCGGGTACCACGTGGCCCCGGCCTGTACGCGGTATCGGACACGCTGCACAGCTAGGGCGTGTCTCCCTTATGGGACTCGGTTTTGAGGCGATGCTGTCGAGGTGACGATGGCTTCGCGGTTCCGGTTTTTCAATGATGCCCAGTGGGAGTTGATTTCGAGGCTGTTGCCCTCCAATGAGGGGCGTCGCGGGCACCCCTTTGGTGACGATCGACGGGTTGTCGAGGGCATCATCTACCGGTACCGGACCGGGATTCCGTGGCGTGACCTGCCTCGTTCGGAGTTCGGGCCCTGGCAGACGGTGTGGAAGCGCCATCGTCGCTACGCCGGTGACGGTACGTGGGATCGGGTGCTGATGGCACTGTTGGCGACCGCCGATGCCGACGGCCGATTGGACTGGACGGTATCGGTAGACGCCACGATCAACCGGGCGCATCAGCACGCGACGAACACGACCCGACCCGATCAGGACACAGGGGGCTGGGTCGAATTACACGAATCTGCCGCTGACCGAGTGCGAACCCGCAGGTCACGGTATCGGGCGGTCACGGGGTGGATTGACCACCAAGATCCACACCGCCGTCGACGGCAACGGTCGACCACTGGCTGTGGTGATCACCGGTGGGCAACGCAACGACCAGGCGATGCTGGCAGGTGTGCTCGACGAGATCGTCGTGCCGCGCCACCACGGACGGTCGCGTTCGCACCCGGATGCGGTGATCGCCGACCGCGCCTACTCCAGCGGGGTCGCACGACGGATGCTGCGCGATCGTGGGATCGCCGCGGTCATCCCGCAGAAAAGCGACGAGATCGCCGCACGGCTACGCCGTGGACGACGAGGCGGGCGACCGCCGGCGTTCGACGAGATCCGCTACAAGCAGCGCAATCTCGTCGAACGATCTTTCGCCCTGCTCAAACAATGGCGCGGACTGGCCACCCGCTACGACAAGCTCGCCATCGTCTACCGCGCCGCCGTAGTCCTCAGCGCGTGCATCATCTGGACACGCCATATGGGAGACACGCCCTAGGGCCCACCGGGCTCGCGGAATACCAGGAACTCAAACACATCTGGCACAACACCGCTCCCACTGCTGCGGGTTGGTTCAAAGGTTAGTCCGTCCGGGGAAGGGGCAGGCTCGCACGACGGTGATCAAACAGATCCATGCCGACAGTGGCATGGAGGATTTCGGCTACAAGGAGTCACTGGACCGCAGCATCGGGAAGTTCGCCAGCTTCGCCGCAGGCGTCAGCTACATCTCGATCCTGACCGGCACATTCCAGCTCTTCTACTTCGGTTACGGCACCGCCGGACCGGCCTATCTGTGGTCGTGGCCGATGGTGTTCGTCGGTCAGATGGCCGTCGCGCTGTGCTTCATGGAACTGGCCGCGAAATACCCGGTGGCGGGCTCGGTTTACAACTGGAGCAAGAAGCTGGCCAGCAGGCTGGTCGGCTGGACCTCGGGCTGGCTGATGCTGACGGCCTCGATCGTGACCATCTCGGCGGTCGCGCTGGCCTACCAGCTGAACCTGCCCCGGCTGTGGAGCGGCTTCCAGGTCATCGGCGACGGCAGCGGCACCTACGACTACGCCGCCAATGCGGTACTGCTCGGCACCGTGCTGATCGTGTTCACCACGTCGGTCAACGCGCTCGGGGTGCGCCTGATGGCGCGCATCAACTCCAGCGGCGTGTTCATCGAATTGATCGCCGCGGTACTCATCGTGTTCCTGCTGGCGATCAACGTGCAGAACAGCCCGGATATCTTCTTCTCCACCAACGGCTACGGCTCGGGGGAGAGCATGGGCTTTCTCGGCGCGTTCCTGATCGCGTCGCTGGCGTCGGGTTATGTGATGTACGGATTCGACACCGCGAGCTCACTCGGCGAGGAGACGGTAGAACCGCGCCGCACCGCGCCCAAGGCGATCGCCCGCGCCATCCTGGCCTCGTTCGTGATCGGCGGCGGCATCCTGGTGTTCGCGGTGATGGCCGCGCCCAACCTTGCGGACCCGCAGCTCGGCGAGAGCAGCGGCGGTCTGCAGTACATCGTCGAGCAGGTGATGTGGGGCCCGCTGGGCAAGATCTTCCTGGCGTGCATCGTGATCGCGGTGACGGTGTGCTGTCTGGCGGTACACACCGCCGCGATCCGGCTGACGTTCGCGATGGCCCGGGACAACGCGCTGCCGTTCGGCGAGAAACTGGCCACGGTCAACCCGCGGACCCAGACCCCGATCGTCCCGGCCGTGACCATCGGGATCATCGCGGTGATCATCCTGGTCGTCAACATCACCAATCCGCAGATCTTCACGGTGCTGACCTCGATCGCCATCATCATGATCTACCTGGCCTACCTGATGGTCACCGGCCCCTTGCTCAAAAAGCGGCTGCAAGGGCATTGGCCGCCGGCGGATCTCAAGGAAGGCGGCTACTTCACCATGGGCCGCTGGGGGCTGCCGGTCAACATCGTGGCCGTGGTGTGGGGGATCGGGATGGCGGTAAACCTCGCCTGGCCGCGCGCCGCGGTCTACGGTGAACCCTGGTACAACACCTGGGGCGCGTTCGTCTACATCGGCATCATCGTCGGCGCCGGGCTGCTCTGGTACTTCCTCAAGGGGCGCAAGCACATCGGCACGTTGAAGTCCCATGCCGCCGAGACCCTGGCGGACGTTGATGGCTGAGGGCGCGACCTTCGATTACGTCATCGCCGGCGGCGGTACTGCCGGATGTGTGCTGGCGGCAAGGCTTTCCGAGGATCCGGACGTGACGGTCTGCCTGGTCGAGGCGGGCCCGTCCGATGTCGGCGACGACGCGATCCTGGTGCTGTCGGACTGGATGCACCTGCTCGACTCCGGCTACGACTGGGACTACCCGATCGAACCCCAGGAGCGCGGAAACTCGTTCATGCGCCACGCCAGGGCCAAGGTGCTCGGCGGGTGCTCGTCGCACAATTCGTGCATCGCGTTCCATCCGCCCGCCGAGGCGCTCGACGAATGGGTGGCGATGGGCGCCACCGGATGGGGGGCCGGGGACGTGCTGCCGCTGGTCCGGCGGCTCACCGAGACCGTGGTGCTGCGCGACGTGCCGCCCGAGGATCCCTGCGGCACAGCGGTTCTCGACGCCGCGGCGCAAGTCGGCATACCCACGGTGAAATTCAACCGCGGCTAGACGATGCGCAACGGCGCGGGCTGGTTCCAGATCAACGCGACCGCGGATGGCACCCGGCTCTCGACCAGCCACGCGTTCCTGCACCCGATCCTGGGCACCCGCCGGAATCTGGAGGTCCGCACCGATTGCTGGGTGTCGGAGATCCTGTTCGACGAGCGGTCACGCGCCGCCGGGGTGCGCTACCAGCGACCCGACCTCACCGGCTATGACACGGTGTCCGCGCGGCGCGAAGTGATCGTCACCGCGGGTGCGATCGACACCCCGAAGTTGTTGATGCTCTCCGGCATCGGGCCCACCGCTCACCTGCGGGAGATCGGCGTCGAGGTGCGGGTTGACTCACCCGGCGTCGGGGCCAACCTCGACGACCACGTTGAGGGGCTGGTGTTCTGGCAGGCCGCCCAGCCCATGGTGCGCACGTCGACCCAGTGGTGGGAGATCGGCGTGTTCACCACCGTCGACGACGGCCCGCGCCAGCCGGACCTGATGATGCACTACGGCAGTGTCCCCTTCGACATGAACACCCTGCGCCACGGCTACCCGACCACCGACAACGGTTTCTGCTTGACGCCCAACGTGACCCAGGGCCGATCCCGGGGCACGGTGCGGTTGCGCTCCCGCGATTTCCGCGACCGGCCCAGGGTGGACCCGCGCTACTTCACCGACCCCGACGGCTACGACGAACGCATCATGCTCGCCGGCGTCAGGCTGGCCCGTCGCATCGCCGAACAGGCGCCGTTGACGCCGTGGGTGGGTGCAGAACTGGCGCCCGGCCCCGACGCGACCACCGACGACGAACTGCTCGACTACATCCACCGCTGCCACAACACCGTCTACCACCCGGCAGCGACCGCGCGGATGGGTGCGGTGTCGGACCCGATGGCGGTGCTCGATCCGCAACTGCGGGTCAAGGGGGTTACCGGCCTGCGGGTGGTGGACGCCTCGGCCATGCCGAAGTTGCCGTCGGTGAACCCGAACATCACCGTGATGACGATGGCGGAGAAGTGTGCCGACCTCATCAGAGCCACCTGAGAAGGCCGGCCTGGCCGCGTTCCTGGCCGCTCACACACCGTTTCAGGGATCGACGCAGGACGAACTCGACGCACTCGCGGGCGGGGCGTCGCTGACGCAATTTTCTGCCGGGGTGGTGGTCGCTGACTACACGGGCCGGGTGCCCGACGAGGTGTGGATGGTGCGCGACGGCGCCGTCGCGTTGCGGACCACCGGCGACGGCGCGCTCATCGACATCGTGACCCCGGGCGGGATATTCGGGTACATGCCGTTGCTGGCAGGCGCCGGAATGGATTTCGAGGCCAGAACCACTGCGCCCAGCACGCTGGTGCGGCTTCCGGGAGCGTTGGTGCGCGCGCAGTTCGCCAAACCCTCGGGCCTGGCGTTCCTGGCATCCTCGGGCTGGAACCACGCCGCCGAGCGGTCGACTCTGATGCCCGCCCCCGACAGCACGCCGGTCAGCGAGCTGGTGCGTGGCGAGGTGCTCGTCGTCGAACCCGGCGACGCGGTGCGCGACGTCGTCGTGAAGATGACCGAACGCCACGTGTCCTACGCACTGGTGCGGCTGCCCGACGGCGCGCTCGGCATCTTCACCGACCGCGATCTGCGCGCCCGCGTCGTCGCCGCGGGTGTGCCGGTCGACGTCGCGATCGAACGGGTGATGAGTGCGCCGGCCCGCACGGTCACCACCGATCTGAGCGCCGACAGCGTGCTGATGGAGATGCTGGAATGCGGGCTGCGGCACATGCCGGTGCTGACGCCGCGCGGCGAGGTCGTCGGCGTGCTCGAAGACGCCGATCTGCTGGCCGCGACCGCCCGGCAGAGCTTCACGCTGCGCCGCGCCATCGCCCAGGCGGGCACCGCCGCCGAACTGCAGGCCGCAGGCAAACGCGTGACCGGCACCGCCGTCGACCTGTTCCGCAGCGGCACGAAGGCCGCCGCCACCAGCGCGATCCTGTCGGTCGTCGTCGACAGCCTGGTCCGTCGCGCCCTGGAACTGGTTGTGGCCCAACCGCAGTACCGCAACCTCGACGGATTCGCCTGGCTGACCCTGGGCAGCGTGGCCCGGCGCGAGGCGATGCCGTCCTCGGACGTGGACAGCGCGCTGTCCTGGCGCGACGAACTCGGCGGGCAGGCGCCGCGGCTGCGTGCCCTCGCCGCCGAGGTGCACGGAATGGTGGACGCGTCCGGCCTGCCGTCGGACCGTAACGGCGCGGTCGCGTCCAAGACGATGTTCTCGCGATCGCAGTCGGACTGGCTGCACACCGCGCAGGGCTGGCTGAGTGACCCGCTGCGCGACCGCGGGCTGGTCCTGTCGTCGTTGCTGATCGACGGCCGCGTGGTGTGGGGCGACCCGGGCCTGCACACCGTGCCCGCCGCCTACCAGCGCATCCGTGAACAGCATCCGAACGCTTTGCGGCTGCAGCTGCTCGACGCGCTGTCGGGCAAGATGCGCACCCGCTCGCTGCGCGACGTGTTGTCGCGCCGCGGGGGCACCTTCGACCTGAAGAACCACGCCGTGACCCCGGTGGTGAACCTGGCCCGGTGGGCCGGGCTGACCGCGGGCGTCACCTCGGCGAGCACCCCGACGCGGTTGCAGGCCGGCGCCGAGGCCGGGGCGCTCAGCGAGCGCGATGCCCGCACCCTGTGCGACGTGTTCGCGATGCTGCAACGGCTGCGGATGACCCATCAGGTCGAGCAGGTCGCCGCCGGGCACACCCCCGGGGACATCATCACGATGTCGGAGCTGTCCCCGCTGAACCGCAGCCTGCTCGGCGACGGTCTGCGTGAGATCGCCGCGGTCCGGCGGCGGGTCGGCAACCTCGGGCTCACCGGCGTATAGGCTCACTGCGCAATGGCCACCGACGACCGAGCACCGGCTGCCGTGCAGTCGGTGGACCGCGCGCTGACAGTGCTGGAGATCGTCGCCGGCCTCGGTGCGGCCGGGGTCACCGAGATCGCCGCCGAGCTGGGTGTGCACAAGTCCACGGTGTCCCGGCTGATCGCGGTGCTGGAGGCGCGCGGCTACGTCGAACAGGTCTCCGAACGCGGCAAATACCGCCTGGGTTTCGCGATCCCGCGGCTGGCGCACGTCGCCGGAGGCCAGATCGATCTGGTCAAGCTCGGGCAGGAGGCATGCGATGCGCTGAGCGCCGAGGTGGGGGAGACCGCCAACCTCGCGGTGCTCGACCAGGACCGCATCGTCAACATCGTGGAGACGATCGGCCCCGCCGAGATCACGTTGCGGACCTGGGTGGGGCAGACCTGCCCGGCGCATGCGACATCCAGCGGCAAGGTGCTGCTGGCCGGGCTGGACCCCGCCGAACTGCGGTCCCGGGTGCGGCCGCCGCTGACGGCGTTCACCGACGCCACCGTGACCGGCATGGTCGAACTGCAGGACCAGTTGGCGGCGGTGCGTGACCGTGGCTGGGCGAGCGTGTGCGAGGAGCTCGAGGTCGGGCTGAACGCCGTCGCCGCGCCGGTGTTCGACGTGCACGCGCAAGTGATTGCGGCGCTGAGTGTTTCGGGTCCGTCCTATCGACTCGCGGTGGACCGGTTCGACGAGGTGGCCAAGCAGACCGTCGCGGCCGCTGACCGTGTCAGCCGCCGGCTGGGCTGGACGGCCCGCGGCTGACGCCCACCGGGCGGTCCCCGGTGATGACCGCCAGGATCGTCCGCCACGCGTCCGAGGGCCGGTTCAGCATCCCGCTGTGCGCGCCCCACCCGGCCACCGGGCTGCCGTCGTCGTAAACCCCTGTGCGCAAACGGATCACGCCGGTGATCTCGTCCGGGTCGACGCCGTGGGGTCCGCCGGGGATGCCCTGCACCAGCTCGATGAAATCGCCGGGCGCGGTCATCGAATACCGCTGCACGCCCGGATTGCGGTTGTGCCAGTCGCCGGCGTCGTCGACGCCGACTCCGGCGCCCGCGGCGGCCAGGAACACGGTGCGGTCCGACGTCAGCCCGAGCGTCTCGGCGGTCCCGACGATGGACCCGCCGTACGAGTGGCCCAGTACCGTCACCGGCACGCCGTCGGGCACCCGCCGGTCGAGGTCCTCGGTGAATGCCACCAGTCGCGGCGCCATCTCCAGCGCGTAGTGCGGGTCGGCCGCATCGAACAGCACGTCGGCGGGGTTGTGCACCTGCGGGAACGGTCCGCCCAGGTAGGTGATCACCGCGACGTCCCCGCCGGTTGCTGCGACGAACCGCTGCGCGGTCGCGGTGTTGGCCGCCGAGCCTTCGATCGTGGTGTTGACCCCCGGCACCAGCACCGCGACGCTGCGCGCGGCGGCGAGGTCGCCGTTGAGTTCGACCAACGAGGCCCGGCCGGGATCGAAAGCGACGATGGTGCGCTGGAGCCGGCCCGCGCCGGTCGGGTCGTCGATCTCGCCGAGCAGGCTGCGGTAGAAGCCGATGCGCCGCTGCGAGGGTTCGTCCGCGCCGGCCTCGGCCAGGATCGCGGTCGCGATGTTGAGCCGGTTGGCGGCGGCCCGCATGTCCCAGGGCACCCCGTCGGTGTTGCCCACCTGCTGCGGGAACTCCGCCACCAGCTGCGCTCGCTGATCCGGCGTCATCGCCGCGATCTGGGTGGCGATCCGGTCCTGACTCATCCGCGGCCAGCCGTCCACGACATCGCCGCCGCGCACCGGCCACGCGCCGGCCGGCACCGTCGCCGCCGGCCGTTCCGTCGGCGGCGCAGCGGAGCTGCCCAGCGCGGCGGTGATGTCGGCGGCGGCGTCGGTGTCGGCGTCGCCCAGACGCTGCAGCGCTGCCCCGATCCGCGCGGTCAGCTCGGTCGCGCGCAGCTCCAGCAGATCGGTGGCGAGGGCACGCTGCCCGCCCGAGAGCAGCACCAGCAGCGCAGCCGGGTCCGACGCGACCGTCACCGAACCGTCGTCGGCGACGGCCAGACCGGCACCGTGCGCCTGCTCGACCGCGCCGAGCACCTCGGCGCGCGCCGCGCTGATCTGGTCGGCGCCGTCGCCGGCGGCCACCGCGGCCGTCACCAGACGCCGTGCCGCCGCGGCGCCCAGCGCGGCGATATGACGCGCGCGCTCGCGGGCGGCGTCGGCCGCGGCGCCCGTCCAGTACTCCACGCTGCGCTCCGCCTCCGCGAGGGATTCGCTCACCAGCGCGGTCAGGGTGCGTGCGGCATCCTCCCAGCCGGTGCTCAGCGCCAGCAGCGCCTCGGGGCGCCACCGCTGCGCCATCGTGACGGTCGGGGTGGTCACCGGAACCGGTCGCCGTTGGCGGCGTCGGCGTCTTTGAACGCGTCGACCGTGGTGCGGGCGGCCTCGGCCCACCCGGTCAGCCCGGTGACGACGCCGTCGAGGTGAGGCGCCAGCAGTTCGCCGGTCCTGACCTCCGTCACCGCCGACCCCGGCATCGCGGCGGGCTCCAACGCGGGCCGGCGCAGGTCGTCGATGTCGGCCGCCGTGCGGTCGAAGCGGCCCGCCAGCTCATGGACGCGGTCGGAGTCGACGTGCGCGATTTCCCCCATGGCTCATGCTGACAGACCGGCCGGACCCGCCCACCGGGTTATCCACAGGCCCTCATCGAGTGTCCGGCCGACCTGTGAGCCGAGCAACAAGTAGTCTCGATGAGGTGCAGCGACGAATCATGGGCATCGAGACCGAATTCGGTGTGACCTGCACGTTCCACGGCCATCGCCGGTTGAGTCCCGACGAGGTCGCCCGCTATCTGTTCCGGCGGGTGGTGTCGTGGGGCCGCAGCAGCAACGTCTTCCTCCGCAACGGCGCGCGTCTGTATCTCGACGTCGGCAGCCACCCCGAGTACGCGACCGCCGAATGTGACAGCCTGACCCAGCTGGTCACGCACGACCGCGCCGGTGAACGGGTGCTCGAAGACCTCCTTATCGACGCCGAACAACGACTGGCCGACGAGGGTATCGGCGGCGACATCTACCTGTTCAAGAACAACACCGACTCGGCGGGCAACTCCTACGGCTGCCACGAGAACTACCTGATCGTGCGTGCCGGCGAGTTCTCCCGGATCTCCGATGTGCTGCTGCCGTTCCTGGTCACCCGCCAGCTCATCTGTGGGGCCGGCAAGGTGCTGCAGACCCCGAAGGCGGCGACGTTCTGCCTGAGCCAGCGCGCCGAGCACATCTGGGAGGGCGTGTCGTCGGCGACCACCCGGTCACGTCCCATCATCAACACCCGCGACGAGCCCCACGCCGACGCGGAGAAATACCGCCGGCTGCACGTCATCGTCGGTGACTCGAACATGAGCGAATCCACCACGATGCTCAAGGTCGGTTCGGCCTCGCTGGTGCTGGAGATGATCGAGGCCGGGGTGGCCTTTCGGGATTTCTCCCTGGACAACCCGATTCGCGC
This sequence comes from Mycobacterium sp. 4D054, assembly GCF_052245755.1. Classification (NCBI taxonomy): domain Bacteria; kingdom Bacillati; phylum Actinomycetota; class Actinomycetes; order Mycobacteriales; family Mycobacteriaceae; genus Mycobacterium; species Mycobacterium sp. 4D054. Next base: position 63,025 of record NZ_JBQQCF010000028.1, on the reverse strand, counting down.
GATCCGGGAGGTCAGCCACGACCTGACCGGCCGGCGGCCGGTGCGGCTGGCCGGCGGCAGGCAGGCCAGCGCCCTGGACATCCAGCGCGAGTACTACGCCCGTGCCGTCGAATATCTGCAGACCCGCGAACCCAACACCGAGATCCAGCAGGTCGTCGACCTGTGGGGGCGCCAGCTCGACGCCGTCGAGAGCCAGGATTTCGCCAAAGTCGACACCGAGATCGACTGGGTGATCAAGCGCAAGCTGTTCCAGCGCTACCAGGACCGCTATGACATGGAGCTGTCCGACCCGAAGATCAGCCAGCTGGACCTGGCCTACCACGACATCAAACGTGGCCGGGGAGTGTTCGATCTGCTGCAGCGCAAGGGCCTGGCCGCGCGCATCACCACCGATGAGGAGATCGAGGCCGCGGTCAACACCCCGCCGCAGACCACGCGGGCCAAGCTGCGCGGCGAGTTCATCAGCGCCGCGCAGGAAGCCGGCCGGGACTTCACCGTCGACTGGGTGCACCTCAAGCTCAACGACCAGGCGCAGCGCACCGTGCTGTGCAAGGACCCGTTCCGGTCCGTCGACGAAAGGGTCAAGCGGCTCATCGCGTCGATGTGAGTCGGTGTCCCCACGCGCCTCGTGCCGGGGATCGCGCCCGGCGCGCTCTAAGCTCTAACCCGTGGGGATCTCGAAAGTCGAACGCCTGATGAATCTGGTCATCGCGTTGCTGTCCACGCGGTCCTTCATCACCGCCGAACGGATACGCGAGACGGTGTACGGCTACTCCGACGATGCCAGCGATGAAGCATTCTCCCGAATGTTCGAGCGCGACAAGAACGAGCTGCGCGATCTCGGTATCCCGCTGGAGACCGGACGGGTGTCGCCGAGCGACCCGACCGAGGGGTATCGGATCAATCGGGACGCCTACGCGCTGCCCGCGGTGGAGCTGACCCCTGACGAGGCCGCAGCGGTGGCGGTGGCGACCCAGTTGTGGGAGTCGCCCGAGCTGATCACCGCGACGCAGAGCGCGCTGCTGAAGTTGCGGGCCGCCGGCGTCGACATCGAGGCCGACGACGATGTCGCGATCACCTCGACCGCTGCGCTTCCTGGGCTACGGGGGTCGGAGGAGGTGCTCGGAATCCTGTTGGCCGCCATCGACTCCGGGCGGGCCGTCCAGTTCCGGCACCGGCCGTCACGCAGCGAGCCGTACGTCACCCGCACGGTCGAACCGTGGGGGGTGGTCACCGACCGGGGACGGTGGTACCTGGTCGGTCACGACCGCGACCGCGACGCCGTGCGGACGTTCCGGCTGTCCCGCATCGGAGCCGACGTGACCCCGATCGGGCCGTCGGGTGCAGTCAGCAGACCCGAGGACACCGATCTGCGCGAGATCGTCAAACGGGTCGTGGGGGACTGGCCGGCGACAGGGCAGGCCCGGGTGTGGGTCGCCGCGGGACGCGCCACCGCGCTGCGGCAGCGCGGCACCGTGACCGGACCCATGACGATCGGCGGCCGGGCAGGCGATGAGATCACCCTCGACATCGGGATGTTCGACCGGCTGGCCCGTGAGGTCGCCAGCTACGGGGCCGACGCGCTCGCGCTGGAGCCGCAGTCCCTGCGCGACGACGTGATCACGCGGCTGCAGGCCCAGCTGTCGCCGATCGGCGGCGTCGGCGAGGCGCAGGCACTCCGAGAGACACAGGCACGATGACGGCGGTCAGCGCACGGCTGGTGCGGCTGCTGAACATGGTGCCGTACTTCCAGGCCAACCCGCGCATCACCTACACCGAGGCCGCCACCGATCTCGGCGTCAGCGTCGATCAGCTCCGGGAGGACCTCAACCAGCTGTGGATGTGCGGGCTGCCCGGCTACGGCCCCGGCGATCTGATCGATTTCGAGTTCTCCGGCGACACCATCGAGGTCACGTTCTCGGCCGGCATCGACCATCCGCTTCGGTTGACGTCCCCCGAGGCCACCGGGGTGCTGGTCGCGCTGCGGGCACTGGTCGACGTGCCCGGCATGGTCGACCCGGAGGCCGCGCGCAGCGCCATCGCCAAGATCGAGTCCGCCGCCGGCAAGGTCGGCCACGGCGTGGAGGGCGCCGCGGTCGAGGAGCCGGCCCCGGTGGAGAGCGAGGCTGCCGCGGCCGTGCGCACCGCCGTGCGGGACGACCGGGCGCTGGCGATCGAGTACTACGCCGCCTCCCACGACACCCTGTCGAGCCGGGTCGTCGATCCGATCCGGGTGGTGCTGGTCGCCGACCACAGTTATCTGGAGGCGTGGTGCCGCTCCGCCGAGGCGGTGCGGCTGTTCCGCTTCGACCGCATCGTCGACGCCCGGGTGCTCGACGAGCCGTCGGTGCCGCCGCCGCCGGCGGTGCAGGCCAGCCCTGACACGTCGCTGTTCGATCCTGACACCGCCGATCCGTCGCTGCCGACGGCGACCCTGCTCATCGACCGGTCGGCGGGCTGGATGTTCGACTACTACCCGTTGCGGGTGCTGCGGGAATTTGACGACGGGTCCTGCGAGGCGACCATGACCTACGCCTCCGATCAGTGGATGGCGCGCTTCGTGCTCGGGTTCGGCTCGGCGGTGCGGGTGCTCGGGCCGCCGGCACTGGCCGACCGGGTGCGGGAGTCCGCGGCCGAAGCCCTGAGGGCCTACCGCGCCGGTCGGGTCGGCATCGACCCCGCGGGCGAGTAAACTCGGCGCAGACGTCTGGAGGTAATCAAATTGGGTGGTCTACAACCCTGGCACTGGGTCATCGTCATCGCCGTGTTCGTGCTGCTCTTCGGTGCCAAGAAGCTCCCGGACGCAGCGCGCTCGCTGGGCAAGTCGATGCGCATCTTCAAGTCCGAGATCAAGGAGATGCAGGCGGATTCGCAGTCGCCCAAGTCGGATCGGTCGGACACGCCGACGCAGATCACGTCGGAGCGCGTCCCGGAATCCGAGCCGTCGCCGGACAAGCGCTCAGCCTGACCGGCCGGCCTGTGACACGCGGCGCAAGCCGCGTGTGTGACTTCGCGCCTGCGCGCAGCATCTAGGCGACCACCCGTGCAGATTTCCGTACTCTTCAAAAAGCTCGATCCGCGGCAGCGGCGTTCCCGGGTGAACCCGGACGGCACGATGTCGCTGGTCGACCACCTCGTCGAGCTGCGCACCCGGTTGCTGATCGCAGTGCTCGCCGTGCTGGCGACCACCGTCCTCGGATTCCTCTGGTACAGCCACGGCGTGTTCGGACTGCCCAGCCTCGGTGACTGGCTGCGTGGACCGTACTGTGCCCTGCCGGATTCGGCGCGCGCGTCGATCACTCCCGACGGGGAGTGCCGGCTGCTGGCAACCGCGCCGTTCGACCAGTTCATGCTGCGCCTGAAGGTCGGCATGACCGCCGGGATCGTGCTGGCGTGCCCGGTCTGGCTCTACCAGTTGTGGGCCTTCATCACCCCCGGGCTTTACGCCAAGGAACGCCGATTCGCGGTGGCCTTCGTGACTTTGGGCGCGGCGCTGTTCATCGCCGGCGCGATCCTGGCCTACGTGGTGCTGTCCAAGGCCTTGGCGTTCCTGTTGACCGTCGGCAGCGACGTGCAGGTGACCGCCCTCTCAGGTGACCAGTACTTCGGCTTCCTGATCAACCTGCTGCTGGTGTTCGGGATCAGCTTCGAGTTCCCGCTGCTGATCATCATGCTCAACCTCGTCGGCATCCTGACCTATGAGCGGCTCAAGGCATGGCGCCGCGGCCTCATCATGGGCGTGTTCGTGTTCTGCGCGTTCGTCACGCCGGGCTCGGATCCCTTCTCGATGCTGGCGCTCGCGGTGGCGATGACGCTGCTGATGGAGATGGCGATCCAGGTCGCACGGATCAGTGATCGCCGCAAGGCGCGCCGCGCGGCCGCGGCAGCGATCGACGACGACGAGGCCGCACCCATCGGCCCGGTCGAGCCGGTCGAGGCGCCGACGGCGGTGCCTGCCCCGTCCCGCCTCGTGGTCGATGACGACGCAACCTGAGTCACCCCCGCCGCCGGACAGCGTGGCCGCGTTCGCCGCGCTGCTGCCCTTCGAGCTGGACCCGTTCCAGCGCCGCGCCTGCGCGGCGTTGGCCCAGGGCCACGGAGTGCTGGTCTGCGCACCCACCGGCGCGGGCAAGACCGTCGTCGGCGAGTTCGCGGTGCACCTGGCCCTGGCCGCGGGCCGGAAGTGCTTCTACACCACCCCGATCAAGGCGCTGAGCAACCAGAAGCACAGCGATCTGGTGCGCCGTTACGGTCCCGAACGGATCGGCCTGCTGACCGGAGACCAGTCCATCAACGGTGACGCCGACGTCGTCGTGATGACCACCGAGGTGCTGCGGAACATGCTGTACGCAGATTCGCCTGCGCTGCAAGGACTCTCATATGTGGTGATGGACGAGGTGCACTTCCTGGCCGATCGGATGCGCGGTGCGGTGTGGGAAGAGGTGATCCTGCACCTGCCCGAGGACGTCCGGCTGGTCAGCCTGTCGGCCACGGTGAGCAATGCCGAGGAGTTCGGCGGATGGATCACCGAAGTCCGCGGTGACACCACCGTGGTCGTCGACGAACACCGTCCGGTACCGCTGTGGCAGCACGTGATGGTCGGCAAGCGGCTGATGGATCTGTTCGACTACCGCGCCTCCTCCGCCGCCGGGCGCGATCTGCTCGTCGACCCGGAACTGCTGCGCCACATCGCGCATCGCCGGGAAGCCGAACGCCTCGCCGACTGGCAGCCGCGGGGCCGCGGCCGCGGCGGCCGCCCGCCGAGCCTGTACCGCACGCCGAGCAGGGTGGATGTGATCGGCGTTCTCCAGCACGCCGAACTGTTGCCGGCGATCACGTTCATCTTCTCCCGCGCCGGCTGCGACGCCGCGGTCAAACAGTGCCTGCGGTCGTCGCTGCGCCTGACCACCAACGAGGAGCGGGCGCGCATCGCCGAGATCGTCGACCGGCGCACTGCCGACCTCAACGACTCCGACCTGATCGTGCTCGACTTCCACGAGTGGCGTGAGGGCCTTCTACGCGGGATCGCCGCCCACCACGCCGGGATGCTGCCGACATTCCGGCACACCGTCGAGGAACTGTTCACCGCCGGCCTGGTCAAGGCCGTGTTCGCCACGGAGACACTGGCATTGGGCATCAACATGCCCGCCCGCACGGTGGTGCTGGAGAAGCTGGTCAAGTACAACGGTGAGCAGCACGTGCCGCTGACCCCGGGCGAGTACACGCAGCTGACCGGACGCGCGGGCCGGCGCGGTATCGACGTGGAGGGCCACGCGGTGGTGCTGTGGAATCCGGACGTCGACCCCGCCGAGGTCGCCGGACTGGCGTCGACCCGGACGTTCCCGCTGCGCAGCTCGTTCGCGCCGACCTACAACATGACGATCAACCTGGTGCATCAGATGGGACCGGCCCAAGCCCATCAGCTGCTGGAACGGTCCTTCGCGCAGTATCAGGCCGACCGGTCCGTCGTCGGACTCGTCCGCGGCGTCGAGCGGGGTGAACGCATGCTCGGTGAGCTCGCCGCCGAGATGGGCGGTCCGAACGCCGCGATCCTCGACTACGTCCGGTTGCGGGCGCAGATCACCGAACGGGAACGCGCCCAGTCGCGGGCGTCGCGGCTGCAGCGCCGGCAGGCCACCAACGACGCACTGGCCACATTGCGTCGCGGCGACATCATCATGATCATCCAGGGGCGCCGCGGTGGGCTGGCCGTGGTGCTCGAACCCGCACGCGACGACGAGGATCCACGCCCGCTGGTGCTCTCCGAGCATCGCTGGGCGGGCCGCATCTCGTCGGCCGACTACAACGGCGCCGCCGGCCCGATCGGCAAGATGTCGCTGCCCAAGCGCGTCGAGCACCGCAATCCGCGGGCCCGCCGCGACCTGGCCTCGGCGCTGCGGTCGGCGGCGGCCGGTCTGGACGTCCCGTCGGTGCGCGTCCGCAGGAGTGGGTCCCCGCAGGACGGCGACGTGGATCCGGAGCTGATAGCGCTGCGGGACCGGGTCCGGGCGCACCGGGCGCACGGCTTGGCGGACCGGGAAGAGAAGGCCCGGTTGGCCGAGCGCTATCTGCGGATCGAGCGGGACAACGAGGCGCTGCGCAAGAAGATCGCCTCGGCGACGAATTCGCTGGCCGTCACGTTCGACCGAATCGTGGTGCTGCTCACCGAACGGGGATTCATCGCCGCGGCCGAAGACGGCGAGGGCACGGCTCCGGTCGTCACCGACGCCGGCAGACTCCTGGCCCGGATCTACAGCGAGAGCGACCTGCTGGTCGCGGAATGTCTGCGCGCCGGAGTGTGGGAAGGTCTGGACGCGCCCGAGCTGGCCGCCGCGTTGTCGGTGGTGCTCTACGAATCCCGCCGGGACGGCCCCGGAACTGGCGACGGCTCCGACATTCCGACTGCAAAGCTGCGCCGCGCGCTGAACCAGACCCGTCGGTTGTGGTCGGAGTTGAGGGCCGACGAGCAGCGGCACCGGCTCGCGCCGAGCCGCGAACCCGACCACGGTTTCGTCGCGGCGATACACCGCTGGGCGAGCACCGGCGATCTGGCCTCGGCACTGGCCGCGTCGGACACCGCGGGCACCGGCGCGTCGATGTCGGCGGGCGATTTCGTCCGCTGGTGCCGGCAGGTGCTGGATCTGGCCGACCAGGTCCGCGGCGCGGCGCCGTCGGCGGCTTTGCGGGCAACCGCAAAACGCGCCATCAACGACGTTCGGCGCGGCGTCGTAGCTGTTGATGCCGGGTAGTGTGTGGTGCCAGCAGGGCCCCCGGCACACCAGCCCCGGATGACCAAGGAGAGAAATGAGCGGACCGCAGGGATCCGACCCGACGCAGCCGTGGCCGGGTCAGCAGCCTGAACAGGGCACGGATCAGCCGGCGGGCGAATCGGCGGCCAACCAGGGCTGGCAGCCCCCGACTCCGGGCGCCGGCCAGCAGCCCGAGCAGCAGGGGTGGCAGCCGCCGGCGTACACGCCGCAGCAGTACCCGCAGTACCAGCAACCAACGCAGCCGCCGACGTACACGCCGCAGCAGTACCCGGCCGACCAGTACGGCCAGCAGCCCGCCGAGTACAACCCGGCCGGCTACCCGCCGCCCGGACAGTACAGCCAGCCGGGCGGATACGGCCAGCAGTACGGGCAGCCCGGCGCCTACGGTCAACCCGGCCAGTACGGCCAACCGGGTCAACCGGGCCCCTACGGCCAGTACCCCGGTGCGCCCGGGTATCCGGCGCCAGGCCAGGAGGAAGGCTCGAAGCGTTCGCTGGCTGTGATCGGCGGAGTGGTCGGTGTGCTGGCCGCGGTCGTCATCGCCGCCGTGCTGGTGCTGGGCTTCTGGAAGCCGGGCTTCTTCGTCACCACCAAGCTCGACATCAATGCGGCCCAAGCCGGTGTGGAGCAGATCCTCACCGACGAGACCAACGGCTACGGCGCGAGAAACGTCAACGACGTGAAGTGCAACAACGGTGTGAGCCCGACGGTCAAGAAGGGCGACTCGTTCAACTGCGAGGTCAGCATCGACGGCACCAAGCGCCAGGTCACCGTCACCTTCCAGGACGACGACGGCACCTACGAGGTCGGCCGCCCGAAGTAACCGTAGAGCTTGTCAGAGCTTGTCCAAGGCGGACTGGAGTCGTCCGATCGACGACGACACGCCGTAGCGGTCGGCGAGTTCGGCGACTTTGCCGGGATGGCGGGCCGCCAGTGGCAGTTCATCACCATCGGTGGAGAACGAGATGTCGGCGTCGGTGGCCACCCGCACCACCGGTCCGGCCCTTTGGATGTAGTCGGCCGCGGCCAGCAGCTTGTTCCGGTGCGCCTTGGGCAGCCGCGACTTCGGGTCGTGGGCGGCGGCAACGATCCGCTCCAGCGACCCGTGCTGAGCCAGCAGCGCGGCCGCTGTCTTCTCTCCGATACCCGGGACGCCCGGCAGCCCGTCGGATGGGTCGCCCCGCAGCAGCGCCAGCTCTGCGTAGGCCGGCCCGGCCCGGTCGACGGGCACGTTGTAGGTCTCGGCTACCTCGCGTGGGCCGTACTTGACCGCCTTGGACAGTCCGCGGCCCAGATAAAGCACCCGGACCGGGACCGGCTCGTCGCGTACCAGCTGCAGCAGGTCGCGGTCGCCGCTGACCACCACCACGGGGTCGCGGCGCTCGCGTTCGGCGAGCGTGCCCAGCACGTCGTCGGCCTCGCACTGCTCGGCCCCGGCCGTCGGGATGCCGAACGCGTCGAGCATCTCCATGATCATGTCGACCTGCGGGGTCAACTCGTCGGGCACCTGCTCGATGTCGACGTCGGTGGCCGGGTTCGCTTCCTCGGCAGGGACAGCTACCCGGTGCGCCTTGTACGACGGGATCAGGTCGACGCGCCACTGCGGCCGCCAGTCGTCGTCCCGGCAGACCACCAGCCGGCGCGGCCGTTCGCGGGCGATCACTGTGGCGACCGCGTCGAAGAACCCGCGCAGCGCATTGACCGGCCGACCGTCCGGCGCGGTGATCGACGACGGGACACCGAAGAACGAGCGGAACCACATACTCGCACCGTCGAGCAGGACCAGTGGGGCTTCATTGGACGTGCGGGCCATGCCGGCCATCCTGCCAGGTCACCTTTCCCCGCGAGCAGACACAAACTCGCATACTTTCGCGGCGATTCGTGCGAGTTTGTGTCTGCTCGCGGGGAGATCGCCGCGCGCACTAGCCTGAAAGACATGACAGGCGCTCGATTCGACACCGACGTGTACGCACAGCGACTGCGCGCGGCGGTGGCTGCCGCGGCCGACGCCGGGCTGGCCGGCCTGGTGATCACACCGGGATACGACCTGCGCTACCTTGTCGGCTCCCGGGCCCAGACCTTCGAACGGCTGACCGCGCTGGTGCTGCCGGCAAACGGTGAGCCGACGATCGTGGTGCCGCGGCTGGAGCTCGCCGCGCTGAAGGACTCGGCCGTGCCTGAACTCGGTGTGGCAGTACGGGATTGGGTTGACGGTGACGATCCGTACCGCCTCGTCGCCGACGCGTTGCCCGGTCAGGTTCCACACCATGTCGCGGTCACCGATTCGATGCCGGCGCTGCATCTGCTGCCGCTGGCCGACGTGCTCGCCGCGGTGCCGGTGCTGGCCACCGACGTGCTGCGCAGGCTGCGGATGGTCAAGGATCCGGCCGAAATCGACGCACTGCGCAAGGCCGGTGCCGCGATCGACCGCGTACACGCGCGGGTCCCCGAGTTCCTGGTCCCGGGCCGGACGGAAGCCGACGTCGCGGCGGACATCGCCGAAGCCATTGTGGCCGAAGGACATTCAGAAGTGGCGTTCATCATCGTGGGCTCCGGTCCGCACGGGGCCGATCCGCACCACGAGTGTTCGGACCGGGAACTGCGCGTCGGCGACATCGTCGTCGTGGACATCGGCGGCCCCTTCGACCCGGGCTACAACTCCGATTCCACCCGGACCTACAGCATCGGTGAACCCGACCCGCAGGTGGCACGCCGGTATGCGGTGCTGCAGCGGGCCCAGCGCGCCGCGGTCGAGTCCATCCGGCCGGGCGTGACGGCCGAACAGGTCGACGCCGCGGCCCGTGACGTGCTGGCCGCCGCGGGACTGGCGGAGGCGTTCGTGCACCGCACCGGGCACGGTATCGGGTTGTCGGTGCACGAGGAGCCCTACATCGTGGCGGGAAACACGCTGCCGCTGCAGGAGGGGATGGCGTTCTCGGTCGAGCCGGGAATCTACTTCCCGGGCCAGTGGGGTGCGCGCATCGAGGACATTGTGGTCGTCACCGCCGACGGAGCGGAGTCGGTGAACAACCGGCCGCACGACCTCGTCGTGGTCCCGGTGCCCTGACCGGTCAGGCCTCGCCGCGGTCGAGCAGCGCCGACGACCCGAGCACCCGCGCGATGCGCACCTCGATCACGACGCGCTTCGGGTTCGGCCGGGGCGTGCGGTAGCGCTGGGCGTACCGCAGTTCGGCGTCGCGTACCGCGTCGGCGTCGGTGTGCACCGCCGACTTGCCCTCCAGCGACAACCAGCGGGCGCCGTCGACCTGGCTGAGGACCGCGACCCCGCGATGCTCGGCGTTGACGGCCTTCTGGGAGCCGCCCGAGGTGATCACCCGGGCGATGTGGGTGGCGGGGTCGAACGTAAAACCGACGGCCACCACATGCGGGGACCCGTCGGCCCGCAGCGTGGTCAGCATCGCGAGGTGGCGCTCGGACAGGAACGCGAGCGCGTCGTCGGTCAGTCGGGTCGTCGCCTTGGCCATCGGCCCCACGCTAGCGCAGGCGATAATCAGCGCCGTGGAGGACACGAACGCGGGACCGGTGGTGATTTTCGGCGGTCGCAGCGAGATCGGCGTGGAACTGGCGTGCCGGCTGGCGCCGGGGGCGGCGGTGGTGTTGGCCGCCCGCAGACCCGACGCGCTGCGCGAGCAGATCACCGCGGTGCAGCGGGCCGGGGCCGCGTCGGTGCACACGGTCGCGTTCGACGCCGACGATCTCGCCGCGCACCGCGGGCTGGTCGATGCGATCGAGGCCGAGCACGGCCGGATCGGCACCGCGGTGCTGGCGTTCGGGATCCTCGGCGACCAGGCCCGCGCCGAGGAGGATCCCGCGCACGCGGCCGCGATCACGCACACCGACTACGTGGCCCAGGTCAGCCTGCTGACCGAACTGACCGCCAGGATGCGCCGGGCCGGGGCGGGGACGCTGGTGGTGTTCTCGTCGGTGGCCGGCGTGCGGGTGCGTCGCGCGAACTACGTCTACGGGTCGGCCAAGGCGGGCCTGGACGGCTTCTGCAGCGGTCTGACCGATGCGCTGCACGGCACCGGTGTGCGGTTGCTGCTCGTGCGGCCCGGCTTCGTGATCGGCAGGATGACGCAGGGAATGACCCCGGCGCCGCTGTCGAGCACGCCGGCGCAGGTGGCCGACGCGACGGCGCGGGCGCTGCGCAAGCGGCGCGACACGGTGTGGGTTCCCGCTCCGCTGGCGTTGTTGGCGCTGGTGTTCCGGCTCCTGCCGCGGCCGGTGTGGCGTAGGCTGCCGCGGTGATCGTCGTGGTGGGCATCGGCGCCGACGGAATGGCCGGGCTGCCGCCGCCTTCGCGCGCTGAACTGGCAAGGGCCACCGTTGTTTACGGTTCCCGTAGGCAGCTTGATCTGCTGGACGCGACGGTGACCGCGGCGCGGCGGACGTGGCCGAGCCCGCTGCTGCCGGCGCTGGACACACTGCTCGACGGTGGTGATGTCGACGTGCACGTGGTGGCCAGCGGAGACCCGCTGCTGCACGGCATCGGCAGCACGCTGATCCGCAGGTTCGGTCCGGACAGGGTGGCGGTGCTGCCGCACGTGTCGTCGGTGACGCTGGCCTGCTCGCGGGTCGGCTGGTCGGTGCAGGACACCGAGATCATCAGCGTGGTGTGGCGCGAACCGCACACCGCGGTGCGCCGTGGCGGGCAGGCCGTGGTGTTGTCGCGGGACGGTTCCACGCCGGCGGAACTGGCACGGCTGCTCACCGCCACCGGACGGGGTGACTCGGAGCTGACGGTCCTCGAACAGTTGGGCGGCCCAAAAGAGTTGCGGCGCACCTCGACAGCGCGGGAGTGGGCGGCCCGGCCACCGGCGGACGTCGACGACCTCAACGTGATGGCGGTGCGGTATCTGCCCGACGAGCGCCGGTTCGGCGCGCTGCCGGACGACGCGTTCGCCCATGACGGGCAGATCACCAAGCAGATGATCCGTGCCGCGACACTGGCCGCGCTCGCGCCGCGGCCGGGGGAGTTGCTCTGGGACGTGGGTGCGGGGTCGGGCAGTGTCTCGATCGAGTGGTGCCGCAGCGGACCGGGTTGCCGCGCGATCGCGTTCGAACGCGACGACGCCCGCCGCGCCAGAGTCGGCGAGAACGCGGTCGCCTACGGTGTGCCGGTCGAGACCGCACGCGGCGCGCCGGAGTCCTTCGCCGATGCGGCGCCGCCCGCGGCGGTCTTCGTCGGCGGCGGCGTCAGTCAGCCCGGCCTGATCGAGGCCTGCTGGGAGAAACTGCCCGCCGGTGGCCGACTGGTCGCCAACGCGGTCACCGTGGAATCGGAAGTGACACTGGCGCAATGGTATTCACGTGTCGACGGGCGACTGCGCCGGTTCCAGCACTACCAGGGCGACGCGGTCGGCGCGTTCACCGGATGGCGGCCGGCGATGCCGGTCACACAGTGGTCGGTGACGAAGCCTGATACGACCTGACCAGTGCTATCGACTCGAGTTCGCGGATGGCGCGGCAGCCGCGGCGCAGCATGGTCAGCATCATCTCGTCGCCGCGGTCGGTCGACGACGCGAACGCGGTGCCCAGCGCGGTGATCAGCGGCGCCTGCAGCACCCCGAGTCGGTAGTCGTGCCAGCAGGTCTGGAGGTCGTAGCCGGTGACACCGTGGCCCAGCAGTGCCGCGTGGTACCGCTCGACCAGACCACGCTCGACCTCGGCCCGGGTCTCCGGTAGCAGACTGGTGGCGGTGAAATACGCCAGATCCCGGCTGGGTAACCCGAGCCCGAGAGTCTGCCAGTCGACGACGGTGACGCGGGTGCGGTCCGGGTCGTAGAGCAGGTTGTCGAGCCGGTAATCGCCGTGCATCAGCGAGAACCGGTCCGGCACCGCGAGCAGCCACGGGGTGATAAGGCCCATCGAGGTGAGCAGTGTGTCGCGGTCTTGGTCGCTGATGGACGCCCCCAGCTTGTCCAGTGTGATGTCAGCCGCCACCTTGGCCACCTCGCCCATGCCGGTGGCGGCCGCTTCGTCGCCGGGCTTGGGCATCACGATCGACGGCAGGTCGAAGTATCGCCGGTCGTTCCAGGTCGGCCCGTGCAGCCCGGCCAGCGCCTCGACGGCCAGTTCCGCTTCGCCGGGGGTGCACCCGGCGATCTGGTCGCCCTGTTCGGCGGGCGCCATGTCGGCCAATACGAGCACGAAATCCTTGCCGTCAGCGGAAATCTCGCTGTGAAAGCAGCCGGGCGCCGGGATGGCGACGTCGCTGGCGATGGCGGTGTAGAAGTCCACCTCGGACACGTAGCCCAGGGCGACTCGTTCTCGGACTTCGTCGTTCTGTGCGGGCAGCTTGACCGCGAAAGTGGTGGGTAGAGAAGGTGATCGGGAGTCAGTGGAGTAAGCGGCGGTGACCCGGTAGGTGGCGCCGGTCTGCCCCGTGCCGATGGCGACCACATCGGCCCTGTCGACGTCGGTGCCCAGGACCGCGGTCAGCCACGCGGGCGTGATGTCCTCAGGACTACGCGGAATCGTCACTCGGACCGCCTTTCGTCAGTCGCCGTCGCCGGCGTAGATCGTGCGCAACCAGATGGTCTCGGCGCCGGACAGCAGTTCGGCGCGGGTGAGCCGGCCGCCGACGGTGTAGCGCTCCATCAGCCGGTCGTTGAACTCCAGCAGCAGGCTCGCGAGCACCTCGGCAGGAGCGCCGGCCGGGGCCCGTCCGCTCTCGCGTTCACCGGCGATCATCGACGCGACCGGGCCCACGAAGGATTCCCGCGCGTCGTCCCACACACCGCGGACCGCGGAGCTGGATGCGCGGGCTTCCAGCATGGCCGCCAGCAGATAGCGGTGTTCGTCGACGGTGCCCAGCAGCGCCTCCAGCATTCCCCGGATGCGGGCGCGGGGCGGCTGGGAGGTGTCGCTGAGCAGGTCGCTGGCCAGGAAACCGTCCTCGTACATCGGCTCCAGCAGCGCGGCCACTGCGGCGGCCTTGTTCTCGAAGTAGAAGTAGAACGCCGACCGGGTGACACCGGCCCGGCGGGTGACGTCGGCGATGTTGAGGTCGTCGAAGCCGGATGCGCGCAGGTGGTGGTCCAGTGACTCCAGGATCGCGCTGCGCCGCAGGTCGCTCTTCTGTGGCTGCCGCCGGTCGGTCGGCGAACGCACCGGGAGGCCTCGCTGCACGCGCGACCTTAACCCGCAGTTCTGACAACTGTCAACGATGCGCGACAGATGTCAGATGGCTCAGGATTGCGGGTACCGGCGCGGGGTGAAGACGCGGTCGGCGCCCCCGGCGCCCCCGGCGGCCCAGCGCGTCTGTGACGAGCCGACGATGAGCAGGCAACGCATGTCGACCTCACCGGGATCCAGATCGCCCAGCGCGACCACCCGCACCGATTCGCTCGGCCCGGACACGTCGCGGCCGATGACGACCGGCGTCGCCGGATCACGGTGTTCCAGCAGCAGGGCCCGCATCGCGGCGACCTGCCAGGTGCGGGTCTTGGAGGCCGGGTTGTAGATCGCGAGCACCATGTCGGCGGCCGCGGCGGCGGAAAGTCGGCGGGCGATGACGTCCCACGGCTTGAGCCGGTCGGACAGCGAGATCACCGCGTAGTCGTGCCCCAGCGGCGCGCCGACCCGGCTGGCCACCGCCTGGGCCGCCGTCATCGCCGGGATCACCCGGACCTGCACCCCGGGCCACTGCTCGGCCTCCTCGAGCACGGCGGTCGCCATCGCGAACACCCCCGGATCGCCCGACGACACCACCGCCACGGTGCGTCCCTGTTCGGCCAACTCGCAGGCCAGCCGCGCACGGGCGGGTTCGTCGGTGTTATCGCTGGGATGCAGGCGCTGCCCACCGCGGACCGGCACGCGGTCCAGGTAGGGGCCATAGCCGATCAGGTCGGTGGCCGCGGCCAGCTCCCGCCGGCTCTGTGGCGTCATCCACCCGATGTCACCGGGCCCGAGCCCGACCACCGCCACCGAGCCGGCGCCGGACGGCTCGGGATCGCGGCCGGGCAGCATGGCCAGCGCGAAGTAGGGCACCGACGCGTCGTCGACGTCGCTCGCGGGCAGGACCCGCTGCCTCTCGGTGCTGGCGCGTTCGACGTAGAACGCGTCGGTCATCCGGCCTGACGCGCAAAGCGCTTGCCGCACAGCGGGGTAGGACCGTCCCAGCTTGAGGATCACCGCCGCGTCGGTGTCGGCCAGGCGGCGTTGGAGTTCGTCGGCGGGCAGCGTGCCCGGCAGGATGGTGAGCACCTGGTCGCCCTGCACCAGTGGCGTCGACACCGCGGCCGACGCGGCGCTGACCGAGGTCACCCCGGGCACGATCACGGCGTCGAACCGCTCGGTGAGGCGGGTGTGCATGTGCATGTAGGAGCTGTAGAACAGCGGATCGCCCTCGGCCAGCAGAGCGACGTCGCGCCCCGCGTCCAGGTGGGCGGCGATGCGGTCGGCGGATTCGCGGTAGAAGTCCTCCATCGCTGCGGCGTATCCGCCGGGGTGGTCGGAGGTCTCGGTGGTGACCGGGTAGACGAGGTGCTCCTCGACCTGCCCGTTGCGCAGATAGGGCTCGGCGATCGAACGGGCGATGCTGCGACCGTGCCGCGCACTGTGATAGGCGACGACGTCGGCGGCGCCGATCACCCTGGCCGCCTTGACGGTCACCAGCTCGGGGTCGCCCGGGCCCAGTCCGACTCCGTACAGCGTTCCCTGCGGGTTGCTCATTCTTCCTCTGCCGCAATCGAGTTCACGGCGGCAGCGGCCATCGCGCTACCGCCGCGCCTGCCTGTCACGACCAGATACGACACGCCCCTGGGGTTGTCGATGAGCTCCTGCTTGGACTGCGCGGATCCGACGAACCCGACCGGTCCGCCCAGCACCGAGACCGGCGGCGCCAGGCCCTCGTCGACGAGTTCGAGCAGCCGGAACAACGCGGTGGGGGCGTTGCCGATCGCCACGACCGCCCCGGGGATCCGGTCGCTCCACAGGTCCACCGCGGCCGCCGAGCGGGTGGTGCCCAGTTGAGCTGCCCGTTCAGGCGCACGCGGATCGGCGACCAACGACACCACCTCGTTGTCGGCGGGCAGGCGGCTGCGGGTGATTCCGGCGGCCACCATGGACGAGTCGCACAGGATCGGAGCGCCGGCGGCGAGGGCGGCGTGGGTGCGGGCAGTGACATCCGGGGTGAATGCGACGTGCTCGGCGACATCGACCTGTCCGCACGTGTGAATCAGGCGGACCACCACCCGGGCCACGTCGGCGGGGAACCGGGCCAGGTCCGCCTCGGCGCGGATCGTCGCGAACGACTGACGGTAGATCTCAGTGGCGTCGCGGATGTAGTCGAGCACCCGATCACCCTACGGGTGGGGTTCGCGGGCCCGGTAGCCGTCTCCGGTCGCGATCAGCACCCGGGCGTCGGCGGGGCTGCCGCAGGCCCGCTCACAGCCGACGAAGTGCCGGTGAACTGTGATGTCGGGATCGTCGACCGCTGCCGCTGCGGCGTCGGTGCGCACATCGGCGACCGAGCGCGCGCAGCCCGGGCTGCCCGTGCACGCCGACACCGACAACCACGGCGAGTTCTCGTCGAAGATCAGCCCGAGCGGCGCCAGCACCCGCAGTGCGGCGTCCGCGACGCCCTCGTCGAGGTCGAACACCAGCACCGAACGCCACGGGGTCACCGCCAGCGGCGCCTCGACGGCGGCGAGGTAGCGGGCGACCTGTGCGTCGAGGACCCCGAGCGGCACCGCGGCGCCGAGCGCGATCCGCCCGTCGTCCTGCGGGATCCAGCCGACCGGCGGGCGGGAGGTCGGCGGCCACGTCGCACCCGGCGGGGCGGTCGGGGTGAGGTTGCCGAGCAGTTCCGCGGGATCTGCGAGTTCGGTGACGCGCCAAGCCGTTCCGCGTATCTCGGTGAAGCGCCGCGCAAGACGCAGCAGTTCGGGCACCGCCTGGTCCAGCGGGATCCGCACCCCGGTGTCGCGGCCGGCGAGAAGCACTGCCGCGGTGTGCCTGTCGAGCACGTGAACCCCGGCGTCGGCGCCCAGGCCGGAGATGTCGCCGCGTCCGTCGTCGATGCCGAACAAGAACCGGCCCGGCAGATTCGCCAGGTCGGGATCGTGCTGCATCGCCATGTCGAGGGCGCGGACCAGCGCTCGTGTGTCGCGCACACCGCCACGTCGGCCCGACAGCGGGGAGGCCAGGATGTTGCGCACCCGCTCGTGGGTGGGTGACGGCAGCAGCCCGGCATCGGCGAGTGGCCCGGCAACCGCGGCGGCGTCCTGGATTGCGCGGATCTGCAGGTTGGCCCGCGAGGTCAGTTCGAGGGTCGCGCTGCCGAAGTCGATGGCGACCTGGGCCAGGGTTTCCAGCTGGGCGGCCGTGAGCGCGCCACCGGGAAGCCGCACCCGGACCAGCTCCCCGTCGGCGGCCTGATGGGTCTGCAATGCGCCGGGGCACGCGTCGTCGTCCCGGACCCTGGCCATGGATCCACCGTAGTCGACGGTGCGAGAGCCCGTCGATTCGCGTAGTCGAGTACCTGCGGCCGCGTGGTCCGGTGCTTCTACGTTGGCCAGACAGGGTCCGGTGGACCGCCGACACGCAACCGCGGAGTGATCGAAATGACCTATCTGACAACGACACACGTCCCGCAGAGCGCGCGACAGACGCCGGCCGCGGCAGCCGCGGCGCTGGACGGGTCGAAGGCTCGCCGCCGGCACCGTGCGGAGCGCGCCGGCTACCTGGAGGACGCGCTGTTGGCGCGGATGATGTACCGGCTGTGAACCTCAGCTCACCAGACGGGCCGCGGGCGCGGCCACCGGCGAATAGGTCGAGGCGTCCCCGGCGATGACGCGGCTCCGATCGCCGCGGACGTCGACGGGGACGTCGCCGGCGAGGGTGACCCTGCTCAGGCGGCGGTACTGGTCGTCGTAATCGGCGACGGCGTAGTGCTGGGTGGCCCGATTGTCCCAGACGGCGAGGTCACCAGGCTCCCAGTTCCAGCGAATTGTGTGCTCCAACTTGGTGATCCGATTCTGTAGCAGCTGGAACAGGGTCGCCGACTCAGCCTGGCCCAGACCGACGAAACGCTTGACGAAGTGGCCGAGCAGCAGCACCTTTCGGCCGGTCTCCGGATGCACCCGGACCACGGGATGCTCGACCTCGTAGTAGTCCGAGGCGAACTCCTCGCGATACTGGAGTTCGGTGTCGGCGAGTCGCTCGGAGCGGGGGTCGACGTCACCGGCGTAGTCGTAGGCGTTGGTGTGCACCGCCCACAGGTTCTCCACCAACGCGCGTAACGGTGTCGGTAACCGGTCGTATGCCGCCTCGGTAGAGGCCCAGGTGGTGGTGCCGCCGTACCGCGGCAGGGTGATCGCCCGCAGCAGCGAGGCCTTCGGGATGCGGTCGACGAACGTCACGTCGGTGTGCCAGCTGTTGGCCTTGTCGTAGCGCGAGTCGATCGGCAGAACCCTGTTGCCGCGCGAGGTGACCGTCGGATGCGCTGTGGTCGGGGTGCCCAGCGCGCGGGCGAACGCCAACTGGCCGTCGTCGTCCAGTTCGTGCTGGCCGCGGAAGAAGATCACCTTGTGCTCCAGCAGCGCGTCGTTGATCCGCGCGGCCGTGACCGCGTCCACGCCGTCGCGCAGCCGTATCCCGTCGATACGTGCCCCGATGACGGCTCCGAGCTTGACCACCTGTAGTGACGACGACATCCGTACACCTCCCTAACGTCTACGAAGCACTCTGACCGTCGGTGGCGCCGCCGCCCAGCGTTTGAGTCAGGCGGAGTCGAATCGGTGCCGTTTCGCAAGGGTCAAGATCGGGTACGGGGGGTCGCTGTGAGGCCGTCGCCGTGAATGCGCTGTGGGAGTACATCAGTGCGCACCACACGCAGTTGATCTTCGACTCCTACCAGCACGTCAGCGCGGTGGTGCAGAGCGTGCTGCTCGCGACGGTGCTCGGGGTGGCCATCGGGGTGCTCACCTACCGCAACACGTTCGCCGCCGATCTGGCCACCGCGACGTCGAGCGTCATCCTGACCATCCCGTCCTTCGCTTTGCTGGGTCTGCTGATCCCGCTGTTCGGCCTCGGCGTGATCCCCAGTGTGGCGGCGTTGGTGCTGTACTCGCTGCTGCCGATCATCCGGAACACCATCGTCGGCCTGACCGCGATCGACCCGGCGTTGACCGACGCCGCCCGTGGCCTCGGAATGAGCCGGCTGCAGACGCTGGGCCGGGTGGAACTGCGCCTGGTGTGGCCCGCCGTGCTGTAGGCGATGCGCCTGAGCACCCAGATGTCGATGGGGGTGCTCGCGATCGCCGCCTACGTGAAGGGGCCCGGGCTGGGCAATCTGATCTTCGCCGGCCTGGCCCGGGTGGGCAGCCCGACTGCGTTGCCGATGGCGGTGAGCGCAACCCTGCTCATCGTGGTTCTCGCGCTGGTGCTCGACGGGCTCCTGGTCCTGCTCGGACGCCTCACTACGTCGAAAGGCATTCGTTGACAGACCAATCAGAGCCCACCGGCGTGCGCATCGAACTCGACCACGTCTCCAAGACGTACCCGGGCGCCAAAACCGCTGCCGTGCATGACGTCTCGTTGGAGATCCCAGCCGGGGAGATCGTGGTCTTCGTCGGCCCGTCCGGCTGCGGGAAGACGACCACCATGCGAATGATCAACCGGCTCAGCGAACCGACGTCGGGCCGGATCCTGATCGGGGACAGAGACGCGCTGTCGATCAAACCGAACGAGCTGCGCCGCTCGATCGGCTACGCGATCCAGCAGGCCGGCCTGTTCCCGCACATGACGATCAGGCAGAACGTGGGACTGGTGCCGGGCCTGCTCAAGTGGGACCGCACACGTATCGAGAACAGGGTCGACGAGCTACTCGACATGGTCGGGCTGGAACCCGCCCTGTACGCCGACCGCTATCCGCGACAGCTCTCCGGCGGCCAGCAGCAACGTGTCGGCGTGGCCAGGGCGCTGGCCGCCGACCCGCCCGTGCTGCTGATGGACGAGCCGTTCGGGGCCGTCGATCCCATCACCCGCAGCACCCTGCAGGACGAACTTCTCGGGCTGCAGAGCGAACTCCGCAAGACGATCGTGTTCGTGACCCACGACTTCGGCGAGGCGGTCAAGCTCGGTGACCGCATCGCGGTGCTCGGACAGCAGTCCAAAGTGCTGCAGTACGACACCCCGCAGAACATCCTGGCCAGCCCGGCCGACGACACCGTGGCCGGCTTCGTCGGTTCCGGTGCGTCGCTGCGCCAGCTCGGGCTGCTGCGCATCAAGGAGGTCGCGCTGGAGTCGCGTCCGGTGGTGCACCGCGGAGACAGCGTCGAACACGTGCGGTCGGTGGTCGCCGCCAGCGACCACGACTGGGCGGTGGTGCTCGACGACCGTGACCGGCCGGTGAGCTGGGTGCGCGAGCGCATGCTCAGGCACGCGCGCTCGCTGGCCGACGCGGTCGAACAGCTCGGCGTGGTCAGTACGCACTCGACCCTGGAGGACGCGTTGGAGGCGATCCTGGCCGAGCAGCACGCGTCCGCGGTCGTGGTGGGCGCCGGGGGCCGCTACGCCGGTGTGGTCACCCTCGACACGCTGATCGACACGATCACCCGGCTGCGCACCGAGGCCGATGCGGCCACGGGTGGGGGAGACGGCCCGCCGTGACCACCGCCGTCGACACCAGGTCGGACACCTCCGGCTCCCCGGCCCCCTCGGCCGCGGAGCGGATCCGGTTGCTGCTGCAGCCTGTGCTCGTGCTCGTCGTCGGCGCCGCGGTGGTGTTCTGGGCGTTCCACCGCGAACTCACCGCCACCCAGCAGGAGAACATCAACCCCGGCAACGTCGCCACCCTGATCTGGCAGCACCTGCTGATCACCGGCGCGGTCACCGCGATCGTGCTGCTGATCGGAGTGCCGTTGGGCGTACTGGTCACCCGTCCGGGAGCAAAGGTGTTGCGGCCCCTGTTCGTCGGGATCGCCAACGTGGGCCAGGCGGCACCTGCCATCGGTCTGCTGGTGTTGCTGTTCCTGTGGACGGCGCAGACGGGCTTCTGGATCGGCGTGCTGCCGATCGCGCTGTACTCGCTGCTGCCGGTGCTGTCGAGCACGATCCTCGGCATCGATCAGGTGGATCGGTCGTTGCTCGACGCCGGGCTCGGCCAGGGGATGTCGCGGGGCTCACTGCTGCTGCGGGTGGAGCTGCCGTTGGCGGTGCCGTTCATCCTCGCCGGTCTGCGCACCTCCCTGGTGCTGGCCGTCGGCACCGCGACGCTGTCATTCCTCGTCAACGCCGGCGGGCTGGGCATCCTGATCGACACCGGATACAAGCTGCAGGACAACGTGACGCTGGTCCTGGGCAGTGTGCTCGCGGTCTGCCTGGCGCTGCTGGTGGACTGGCTGGGAGGACTCGCCGAGTTCTTCCTCAATCCCAAGGGGCTGCGGTGACCGCGCGCCGGATCGCCGCGCTCATAGGGGTGCTCACGACGGTGCTGACGGCCTGCGGACTCGGCTCGGGCAGCGCGGTGCCGCTGCCGGTGGGGCCGGGCTCGGTACGGCCCCACCCCGGTCTGGAGGGGGTGCCGATCACGGTGGGCTCCAAGGAGTACACCGAGCAGGTCATCATGGGCTACATCCTGGAGTACACCCTCTCTGCCGCCGGTGCCGACGTCCGCGATCTCACCGGCATCGTCGGATCCCGAAGCACAAGGGGGGCACAGCTTTCCGGTCAGGTTGACGTGGCCTACGAGTTCACCGGCAACGCGTGGATCAACTACCTCGGCCACGAGAAGCCGATCCCGGACAGCCGCGCACAGTACGAGGCGGTGCGCGACGAGGACCTGGCGCGCAACGACATGGTGTGGCTGGAACCCGGGCCGATGGACGACACTTATGCACTGGCCGCCAGCCCGCAGACCGTCGAGAAGACCGGGGTGCGCACGCTGTCCGACTACGCGGCACTGGTCCGGCGTGACCCGGCGGCCGCGCGCACCTGCGTGGACACCGAGTTCCGGGCCCGCCAGGACGGCTTCCCCGGGATGGCGGCGGCCTACGGGTTCGACCCGGCCCGGGCACAAACGCCGATCCTGCAGGTCGGGATCATCTATCAGGCGACCGCCGACGGCACCGAATGCGACTTCGGCGAGGTGTTCACCACCGACGGCCGCATCGCAGCGTTGAACCTCACCGTGCTGACCGATGACAAGCAGTTCTTCGCCCACTACAACCCGTCGGTGACGATGAAGCGGGAGTTCTTCGAGGCGCACCCCGAGATCGCCGAGGTGACCGCACCCGTGACCGCGGCGCTGACCAACGAGGCGATCACCGAACTCAACCGGCAGGTCGACGTCGACGGCCGCGACCCGAGCGTGGTGGCGCGCGACTGGATGGTGGCGCAGGGATTCGTCACCACCGGATAGTCGGGCGATTCCGCCGTGGCAGACGGGCGTCGGGAGTAACGTCGGCCCTGCTCAAGGGGGTTCGGCATGCGGGTCACGGTGGCGGTCGTCGGCGCAGGCATGTCGGGCCTGTGCATGGCCGCGAAATTGCAGGACGCCGGCATCGAGGACTTCACGATCTTCGAGAAGGCCCACGAGGTCGGCGGCACGTGGCGCGACAACACCTATCCAGGGCTGACGTGCGATGTCCCGTCCCGTTACTACTCCTACTCGTTCCGGCCCAACCCGGAGTGGTCGCACATGCTGCCTCCCGGGCGCGAGATCCAGCAGTACTTTTGCCGGGTCGCCGACGAGCGCGGCATCCGGCGGCACATCCGCTTCGGAGCCGAGGTCACCGAGGCCGTCGTGCGCGACGGAAAGTGGTGGCTCACCACCGCTGCCGGTGTCGAGGACTTCGACGTACTGGTTACCGCGACCGGTTTCCTGCGCGTTCCCCACTACCCCGATATTCCGGGCTTGGAAACCTTCGCCGGACCGATGTTCCACTCGTCGCGCTGGGATCACTCGGTCTGTCTGCCCGACAAGCGGATCGGGCTCATCGGCACCGGTTCCACCGGCGTGCAGCTCACCGCCGAACTCGGCGGTAACGTCAAACACCTCAAAGTCTTTCAGCGCACGGCGCAGTGGATCTGCCCCTGGCCTAACCTCAGGGTGTCCGAACGCACGAAAGCCGCAATGCGCCGCTGGACGTGGCTCAACAGCTTCGGCTACTGGTTCTGGGGCGGCTTTGTCCGGTCCGTGTTCGGTGTCGCGCCCGTGCGGCCGGGGTGGCAGCGCCGGCTTTACCAGACTCAGTGCCGGTGGAATCTGCGGCTGTCGGTTCGGGACAAGCAGCTCAAGAAGAAGCTCACGCCCAAGGACCAGCCGATGTGCAAGC
Source organism: Mycobacterium sp. 4D054 (assembly GCF_052245755.1). Classification (NCBI taxonomy): domain Bacteria; kingdom Bacillati; phylum Actinomycetota; class Actinomycetes; order Mycobacteriales; family Mycobacteriaceae; genus Mycobacterium; species Mycobacterium sp. 4D054. The sequence goes on along the minus strand of NZ_JBQQCF010000028.1, from coordinate 39,951 downwards.
GGATGATCTTCGCGAGCCGCTACTACAGGGCCGTCCAGAATCCGGGCGTGGAGATCGTGACCGAGCCGATCGTGGAGGTGCAACCCCGGGGAGTGGTCACCGGCGACGGCACACTGCACGAGATCGATCTGCTGGTGCTGGCTACCGGGTTCGACTTCCACGCTTACGTTCGTCCACTCACGATCACCGGCGAGCACGGTCGCACGCTCGACGACGTGTGGGCCGACGGGCCGACGGCCTACCGAGCGGTGGCGGTGCCGGGCTTCCCCAACATGTTCATGCTCATGGGTCCCCACGCCCCGGTCGGCAACAACTCGTTGGTCCCGGTCGCCGAGGATCAGGCCGACTACGTGATCTGGTGGATCGACCAACTGCGCGCGGACCGGATCGTCTCGGCCTCGCCGACCGAGGAGGCGACCAAGCTCTACAACGACGCCATGAAAGCGGCGATGCCGAACACGGTGTGGACCACCGGCTGCCACAGTTGGTATCTCGGCAAGGACGGACTGCCGGAGCTGTTCCCCTGGGAGGCCTCCCGATACACCGAGCTGTTGCGTACACCGCAGGTAAGCGATTTCGAGGTGCGGACGGCCCGTGAGGAAGCCCGCTGTGATGCTCGTCACTTCGCTGCGCGGATAGTTCCGTCACGCACAGGCCGGCTCTCTTGACCGGTACCGGCAGTACCGTTTCGCTACCGGACCCGCGGTGAAGACGCGGGAAGCCTGAGAGGAATGGCAATGCTGGCATTCATCGTTTTCACCGCAGTGATCGTCGCGTTCGTCGCCGCCATCGGCACGCCGTACCGGCAGACCTGGTACGGCCGCTGGCACGGCTGAATCGGTCAGGTACGAATAGGGGGTGACTGCGCCCGCCCCCGCCCAGGCTCCGCCGACCGTTCTGCTCCTGTCCACCTCGGACACCGACCTGATCACGGCCCGTGCCAGCGGCGCCTCGTACCGCTGGGCCAACCCGTCACGGCTGGTCGAGGGCGAACTCGAGGACCTGCTCGGCGACGCCGACATCGTTGTCGTGCGGATCCTCGGCGGCTACCGGGCCTGGGAGGACGGAATCGACGCAGTGGTCGCCAGCGGTGTGCCGGCGATCGTGGTCAGCGGTGAACAGACGCCCGACGCGGACCTGATGAACCACTCGACCACGCCGGCCGGGGTGGCCCTGCAGGCCCACATCTACCTCGCACAGGGCGGCACCGACAACCTGGCGAATCTGCACGCGTTCCTATCGGACACGCTGCTGATGACCGGTTTCGGGTTCGCCGAACCGAGCTCGACGCCAAGCTGGGGCGTGCTCGAACGTCCGTCTGCCGGCCCGGGTGGCCCGACCGTGGCGGTGCTTTACTACCGCGCCCAGCACCTGGCCGGCAACACCGGTTACGTCGAGGCGCTCTGTGACGCCATTGAAAACGCCGGGGGAGTGGCACTTCCGGTGTTCTGTGCGTCGCTGCGCACCGCCGACGACGCGCTGATCGAGTTGCTCGGCACTGCCGATGCGCTCGTCACCACTGTGCTGGCCGCGGGCGGAGCCACCCCGGCCGCCGTCGGAGCGGGCGGCGCCGACGATGCGTGGAACGTGGCACACCTTGCCGCACTGGATATTCCGATCTTGCAGGGCCTGTGCCTGACGAGTTCGCGTACGCAGTGGGAGTCCAACGACGACGGGTTGTCGCCGCTGGACGTCGCCACCCAGGTGGCGGTGCCCGAGTTCGACGGCCGCATCATCACGGTTCCGTTCTCGTTCAAGGAGATCGACGACGAGGGACTGATCTCCTATGTCGCCGACCCTGAACGCTGTGCCCGGGTGGCAGGCCTGGCCGTCCGGCACGCGCGACTGCGGTCCATCGCGCCCGCCGACAAGCGAGTCGCGCTGGTGTTCTCGGCGTACCCGACCAAGCACGCCCGCATCGGCAACGCGGTCGGGCTGGACACCCCGGCCAGTGCCATCGCACTTCTGAACGCGATGAAGGACGCCGGTTACGACGTAGGCGGCGACTACGGTCTAGAGGCCGGTGCGCTGAGCACCATCATCGCATCCGGCGACGGTGACGCGCTGATGCACGCACTGATCGAACGCGGGGGCCAAGACGCCGACTGGCTCACCGAGGGACAGCTGTCCGGCAACCCGATCAGGGTGTCCGCCAAGGATTATCGGGTCTGGTTCGAGACGTTGCCCGCCGAGTTCGCCGACGCCGTGGTCGAACATTGGGGTCCGCCGCCGGGTGAGTTGTTCGTCGACCGAAGCGCCGACCCCGAGGGCGAGATCGTGATCGCGGCCATGCAGGCCGGCAACATCGTGCTGATGGTTCAGCCGCCCCGGGGGTTCGGCGAGAACCCCGTCGCGATCTACCACGACCCCGATCTGCCGCCCAGCCACCATTATCTGGCCGCCTACCGCTGGATTGACACCACGTTCCGGGCTGACGCGGTCGTGCACCTCGGCAAGCACGGAAACCTGGAGTGGCTGCCCGGCAAGACACTCGGCATGTCCGCGGCGTGCGGCACGGACGCAGCGCTGGGGGACCTGCCGCTGATCTACCCGTTCCTGGTCAACGATCCCGGCGAAGGCACCCAGGCCAAACGGCGCGCACACGCCACGCTGGTCGACCACCTGATCCCGCCGATGGCCCGGGCCGAAACCTACGGCGACATCGCACGTCTGGAGCAGCTCCTCGACGAGCACGCCAACATCTCCGCGCTGGACCCCGGCAAGCTGCCCGCGATCCGTCAGCAGATCTGGACGCTGATGCGGGCGGCGAAGATGGACCATGACCTGGGCCTGGAAGACCGGCCCGACGAGGACACCTTCGACGACATGCTGCTGCACGTCGACGGCTGGCTGTGCGAGATCAAAGACGTCCAGATCCGCGACGGCCTGCACATCCTCGGTCAAACTCCAGCGGGGGAAGCGGAACTCGACCTGGTGCTGGCGATCCTGCGGGCCCGCCAGCTGTTCGGCGGTGAACAGACGGTGCCGGGTCTACGGCAGGCGCTCGGCCTGGCCGAGGACGGACACGATGAACGCACGGCCGTCGACGCCGCCGAGGCTCGCGCCCGCGAACTGGTTGCGGCGCTGCAGGACAGCGGCTGGGACGCCGACGTCGTCGACACCCTCACCGATGACGCGGACGTCGCGGCGATCCTGAAGTTCGCCGCGACCGAGGTGGTGCCACGGCTGGCCGGGACCGCCGGCGAGGTCGAGCAGATCCTGCGCGCGCTCGAGGGCCGTTTCATCGCATCGGGTCCGTCTGGCTCCCCACTGCGCGGCCTGGTCAACGTGCTGCCCACCGGGCGCAACTTCTACTCGGTGGACCCCAAAGCGGTGCCATCGCGGCTGGCCTGGGAAACCGGTGTGGCCATGGCGGATTCACTGCTGGAGCGGTACCGCACCGACTACGGCCGCTGGCCGGAATCGGTGGGTCTGTCGGTGTGGGGCACCTCGGCGATGCGCACCGCCGGCGACGACATCGCCGAAGTACTCGCGCTGTTGGGGGTGCGGCCCATCTGGGACGACGCGTCGCGCCGGGTCGTCGATCTGGAGGCGATCCCGACGGCCGAGCTGGGCCGCCCGCGCATCGACGTCACTGTGCGTATCTCGGGGTTCTTCCGCGACGCGTTCCCGCACGTGGTGTCGATGCTCGACGACGCGGTACAGCTCGTCGCCGGTCTCGACGAACCCGCGGAGGACAACTACGTGCGGGCGCACGCCCAGGCCGACCTCTCCGATCACGGTGACCAACGCCGTGCCACCACAAGGATTTTCGGATCCAAACCGGGCACTTACGGCGCGGGTCTGCTGCAGTTGATCGACAGCCGCAACTGGCGCGACGACGCAGATCTGGCGGCGGTGTACACCGCGTGGGGTGGATTCGCCTACGGCCGTGGGCTCGACGGCGCCCCGGCCACCGACGAGATGAACCGGGCGTACAAGCGAATTGCGGTGGCGGCCAAGAACACCGACACCCGGGAGCACGACATCGCCGACTCAGACGACTATTTCCAGTACCACGGCGGCATGGTGGCCACGGTGCGCGCGCTGACCGGAAAAGACCCGGCCGCCTACATCGGCGACAACACCCGTCCCGACGCGGTGCGCACCCGCACGCTGTCCGAGGAGACCACGCGCGTGTTCCGCGCCCGGGTGGTCAACCCGCGGTGGATCAACGCCATGCGGCGCCACGGGTACAAGGGGGCGTTCGAGATGGCAGCCACGGTGGACTACCTGTTCGGCTACGACGCCACCGCGGGTGTGATGGCCGACTGGATGTACGAGCAGCTCTCGCAGAGTTATGTACTGGACGACGAGAACCGCAAGTTCATGTCCGAGTCCAACCCGTGGGCTCTGCACGGCATGGCCGAGCGGTTGCTGGAGGCGGCAGGGCGGGGCATGTGGGCTGCGCCCGAGCAGAGCACCCTGGACGGGCTGAAGCAGGTGCTTCTCGAGACCGAAGGCGATCTCGAAGGCTGACCCGGAATCACTGTCGGTGGGTGGTTGTAGCGTCGGGTTTATGTTCGAAAGTGTGTTCGATGTCGATTTCGATGTTGATGAGGGGGCGTCGCAGGCCGAGTTGCGGGCGGTGGTCGAGCGGTGTGAGGCGCTGAAGTCGGCCGCGGCCGCCGCCCAGGCCCGCGCGACCGCGTTGTGGGCGGCCAAACGCCGCGCCGCCGAGGACGCCGCCGGGATCCGCGCCGATCGGCGCGGGAAAGGGTTGGCCTCTGAGATCGCGTTGGCTCGCCGTGATGCCCCGGTGTGCGGGGGCCGCCATCTCGGGTTCGCCCAGGCCCTGGTCGAGGAGATGCCCTACACGTTGGCCGCGCTGGCGTGCGGGGCGCTCTCGGAATGGCGGGCCACCCTGATCGTGCGGGAATCCGCCTGCCTGTCGGTGCAGCATCGCCGCGCACTCGATGAAGAGCTGTGTGCCGATCCGTCGCGGTTGGCGGGGTGGGGCAACAAGCGCGTGGAGGCCGAGGCCAAGAAGATCACCGCCCGCCTGGACGCCGCCGCGGTGGTGGCACGGATCAACAGCAGCGCCGCCGATTGTGCGGTGTCGTGCCGGCCGGCCCCCAACACCATGGTCTACGTCACGGTGCGGCTGCCGCTGGCCCAGGGGGTCGGGCTGTATGCGGCGTGCAAACGCGCCGCCGACACCAGCGGGGACGGGCGCCCGCGTGGGCAGGTGATGGCCGAGACGATCTATGAACGGGTCACCGGGCATCCCGCTGCCGGGCCGGTGCCGATCGCACTGAATCTGGTGATGGCCGATACCACCCTGGCCGGTGATGACGACGAGCTGGGCTGGCTGGACGGGTACGGCCCGGTCCCGGCCGGGTTCTGCCGGGCGTTGACCGCCGATGCGGTTGCTGATGCCCAACCCAAAGCCAGCCTGCGCCGGCTCTACCGCCATCCCGACAGTGGGCAGTTGGTGGCGATGGAATCGGCCGCCCGGATCTTCCCGAAAGGGTTGGCGCAGCTGCTCGAGCGCCGCGACCGCACCTGCCGCACCCCGTACTGCAACGCCGTGATCCGTCACCACGACCACGCCACACCCGATCGGGCCGGCGGGCCGACCAGCGCGCGCAACGGGCTCGGGATGTGCGAGGCGTGCAATTACGCCAAGGAAGCCCCCGGCTGGCAGGTCAGCACCGACGAACAAGACGGTGAGCACACCGCCGAGTTCCCCACCCCCACCGCAGCGATCTACCGCACCAGCGCACCCCAACTACCCGGCCCACCGGTCCGCCGCCGCCTCAGCCTCCTCGAAGGCAAACTCACCATCGACCTCATCACCTTCGACGCCGCGTAATCGCGGCAGGCATCACCTCGCGGCGTGCCGTTACATTGGCGGCATGACCGCCACCTTCGCCGATGTCGCAAAGTCCGAGTACATCCTGCTGACCACCTTCACCAAGGACGGCAGGCCCAAGCCGACGGCCATCTGGGCGGCCCCGGCCGGCGACGGACTGATCGCGATCACGCAGGAGCAGTCGTGGAAGGTCAAGCGGATCCGCAACACCGCGCGGGTGACCATCGCGCCGTGTGACCGCGCGGGCAAGCCCAAGGGCGACGCGGTCGAGGCGACGGCGAGGATCCTCGACAAGTCCGCCAACGGCGCGACCTACGACGCGCTCGGCAAACGCTACGGGTTGCTCGGAAAGACGTTCAACTTCTTCTCCAAGCTGCGCGGCGGCATGGAGAAGAACGTTTCGATCGAGCTGCGACCGGTCAATTAGAGGGCTCATGGCAGCTCCGACGTTCAAGGACGTCTACCGCGAGAAGTACCTGTTGCTGACCACCTTCACCAAGGACGGCCGGCCCAAGCCCACCCCGGTGTGGGGCGTGCCGCACGGTGACAAGCTGCTCATCAGCACCGACGACGGCTCGTGGAAGACCAAGCGGATCAACAACACACCGCGGGTCACCATCCAGAAGTGCGGCGTGCTCGGCAAAGCGAAGGGCGAACCCGTGGAGGCCGTGGCCCGCAATCTGCCGAAGTCCGAGACCCGGCGGGTGTTCGACATGGTGACGCGCCGGTACTGGTGGCACGCGTGGTGGTGGGTCCCGCAGGCGATTCTGCGCGGAGGTGTCGACAAGGTGCACGCCGCGATCGAGGTCGAGGCCGCGCCTTGACCGTGCGCCTTTCCTGACCGAGACCCGACTCCTGCCGGAAAACCGACCTGGAACCCGCGGCGGCGCCCGCGCGTTGGCACACTATGGCGATGCGGCTGTTCCTGGTCTACGCGGTGCTCGAGTTGGCGGTTTTGGTGGCGCTGACCTCGACGATTGGTTTCGGCTGGACCGTGCTGCTGTTCGCAGGCACATTCCTGCTCGGCCTGGTCCTGGCCGGTTCGCAGCTGCGCCGTCAACTACGTCGGTTGCGGTCCGGACTCACGCTGGCCGACGCGCAAGGGGCGGTCACCGACAGCCTGTTGGTGGCGCTCGGTACCGTGCTCGTCGTGATTCCCGGCATGGCCAGTTCCGTCCTCGGCGCGCTGCTGCTGCTTCCGCCGACCCGCGCCGCAGCCCGACCTGTCGTCACCGCGATGGCCGCGCGCCGCGCCCCGCTGATCGTCGGTGTGAGCACCGTCGGGTCGGCCGCCGCGGGCCGCGCCGGGCGTGGCGACTACATCGACGGTGAAGTGGTCGAGGTCATCGACGACGTCGAGGTGCGGCCCGAGCGGCCCCGACTGCCCGAGTGACCACCACGCTTCTGCTCAACGGTCGTGTGCACAGCCCGACCATGCCCGACGCGACCGCGATGGCGGTCCGGGACGGCATCGTCGCCTGGTTGGGCAGCGACGACGTAGGGCGCACCCAGTTCCCCGACGCGAGGGTCGTCGACCTCGACGGTGGATTCGTCGCACCCGCCTTCGTCGACAGCCACGTTCACACCACCGCGACCGGTCTCGCCCTGAGCGGCCTGGACCTGCGCGGTGCGGCGTCGCTGCGGCACTGTCTGGACCTGCTCGCCGACTACGCCCGAAGCCATCCCGACGGGGTCGTGTGGGGACAGGGCTGGGACGAATCGCGCTGGCCGGAGCGCACCGCACCGGGCACCGCGGACGTCGACGCCGCGGTTGGGCAACGGCCGGCCTACCTCGCCCGCGTTGACGTGCACTCGGCGGTGGCCTCGACCCACCTGCGCCGGACCGCCGGTGTCGCCGACGGCGTCCCACTGACCGCCGACGCCCACCACACCGTCCGCCGTGCCGCCCGCGAACAGCTGACCGCAGCGCAGCGCCGCGACGCCAGGCAGGCCGCCCTCGACGCCGCAGCCGCGTCGGGCATCGCCGCCGTGCACGAGTGCGCCGGCCCGCAGATCGGCGGCCTCGACGACTGGCGGGAGCTGCGCGCCCACCGGCACGGCGTCGAGATCGTCGGCTACTGGGGCGAACCGGTTGCCGATGCCGAACGAGCGCGCGAACTGTTGGCGTCCACCGAGGCGCGCGGCCTGGCCGGTGACCTCTTCGTCGACGGCGCGCTCGGTTCGCGGACCGCGTGGCTGCATGAGCCGTACGCCGACGTGCCCGCCGACTGCCCGGCGCCCACCGGTAACAGCTACCTCGACGCCGACGCCGTCACCGCGCACCTGACCGCCTGCACCGAAGCCGGCATCACCGCGGGTTTCCATGTCATCGGCGACGCCGCCGTCACTGCTGTCACCACCGCGCTGGAGGCCGTCGTCGAACGGTTCGGCGTCGCGGCGGTGGCGCGCTGCGGGCACCGGCTGGAACACCTGGAGATGGTCACCGAAGAGCAGGCCGGCAAGCTCGGCAGGTGGGGCGTGATCGCGAGCATGCAACCGAATTTCGATGCGTTATGGGGCGGCACGGACGGCATGTACGCCCGCCGCCTCGGGGAGAAGCGGGCCGCGGGACTGAACAATTTCGCGGTGCTGGCGTCCCGGGGTGTGCCTTTGGCGTTCGGGTCCGACACCCCGGTCACGGACATGAACCCGTGGGCGACGGTCCGGGCCGCGACCACCCACCACACTCCCGGAAGCGCTGTCTCGGCGCGCGCCGCGTTCGCGGCGGCAACCCGCGGCGCCTGGCGCGCCGGCGGCGTCCGCGACGGCGTCACCGGCACGCTGGTCCCGGGTGCCCCCGCCACCTACGCGGTCTGGGATGCCGAGGAGTTCGACGTCAGCGCACCCGCCGACGCGGTGCAGCGTTGGTCTACCGACCCGCGCTCCCGGGTGCCGGTGCTGCCCAGGCTGGACGGCGACCTCCCGCGGTGCCGGCAGACAGTGCACCGGGGGCGCGTTCTTCATGGCTGACGTTCTCTCGCGGTTCGGGCGCGCGGTCGCCGACCGCTGGCACGAGCTGGCCGTGACGATCGGCGCCGGTCTGCTGCTGTGTGTGAGCTTCCCGCCTTTCGGCTGGTGGTACGCCGCGATCCCGGGGTTCGCGCTGCTGGGCTGGGTGCTGACGCGGAGGTCGACCACGGCCGCCGGTGGTGCGGGGTACGGCCTGTTGTTCGGGCTCGCGTTCTACCTGCCGCTGCTCCCGTGGATCAGCGGGCTGGTCGGGGCGCTGCCCTGGGTGGCGCTCAGTGCCGCCGAGGCGCTGTTCCCCGCGCTGTTCGGACTCCTGGCGGTGGTTGTCAGGAAGCTGCCGGGTTGGCCGCTGTGGTTCGCCGGGCTCTGGTCGGCGCAGGAATGGCTGAAGTCCACGGTGCCGTTCGGCGGATTTCCCTGGGGGGTGGTCGGCTTTTCGCAGACCGAGAGCCCGCTGCTGCCGCTGGCCTACGTCGGTGGCGCCCCGCTGGTGTCCTTCGCCGTCGTTCTGGTCTCTTTCAGCCTGGCCGCGCTGATCCTGGAGGTCGTCGCCTGGTGGCGGCGGGACACGCGGGCCCGCGCGGCCACGCCGCCTGCGGTGGTGCTGCCTGGGCTGTGTATCACCGCGGTGCTGCTCGCCGCGACGCTGGCCTGGCCGAACGTGCGCAAGGCCGGTCTCGGGGTCGCCGACGAACCGCTGGTCACCGTCGCGGCCGTGCAGGGAAACGTGCCGCGGCTCGGGCTGGACTTCAACGCCCAGCGCCGGGCCGTGCTGGACAACCACGTGAGCGAGACTCTGCGGTTGGCCGACGACGTCCGGGGCGGCAAGGCCGCCCGCCCGATGCTGGTGATCTGGCCGGAGAATTCCTCCGACATCGACCCGCTCGCCAATCCCGATGCTGCACAAGAGATCTCGAAGGCCGCCGACGCCATCGGTGCACCGATCCTGGTCGGTGGGGTGGTGGCCGCACCCGGTCGCAGCCGCGCCGATCCGGCGTCGACCAACACCGTGATCGTGTGGAATCCCGGGACCGGTCCGGCCGACCGTCACGACAAGCGGATCGTGCAGCCCTTCGGCGAGTACCTGCCGTGGCGCGACTTCTTCCGGAAGCTGTCGTCGTACGCTGACCGCGCCGGCTACTTCATTCCCGGTGACGGTGACGGCGTGGTCCATGCCGCGGGCATGTTGGTGGGCATCACCACCTGCTGGGAGGTCATCTTCGACCGTGCGGCCCGCGAATCGGTGCGCGCCGGCGCCCAGTTCTTGGCCGTGCCGAGCAACAATGCGACGTTCAACGAGGCGATGAGCGAACAGCAGCTGGCCTTCGGCCGGCTGCGCGCCGTCGAGCACGACCGCTTCGTCGTCGTCGCAGGCACCACCGGCATCAGCGCGGTGATCACGCCCGACGGCCGCGAGATTGCCCGCACCGAGTGGTTCGAACCGGCCTATCTGGACCGGCAGATCCGGTTGAAGACCTCGCTGACGCCCGCGACCCGGTTCGGCCCTTACCTCGAAGGGGTGCTGGTCGCCCTCGGCGTTGCGGGTCTTCTCGGGGCGATGCTGCACAATGGTTCATTCGTGCCCGCAAGATTCAGGGGTCGGCGATCGACCACCGACGACGACAAAGGAGCCCCATGAGCGTCCCCGGTGGCATGAGCGACGGCTCCGCAACCGGTGTGCGTCCCACGCGCCGCACCCTGGTCATCATCCCGACGTACAACGAGCGGCAGAACCTCCCGCTGATCGTCAGGCGTGTCCATGAGGCGCAGCCGGACGTGCACGTGCTGATCGTCGATGACGACAGCCCCGACGGCACGGGTCAGCTGGCCGACGAGCTAGCCGTCGCAGACCCCGACAGGGTCCATGTCCTGCACCGCAGCGCCAAGGAAGGCCTGGGCGCGGCGTACCTGGCCGGCTTCGCGTGGGGGTTGGGCCGGCAGTACACCGTGCTCGTCGAGATGGATGCCGACGGTAGTCATCCTCCGGAGCAGCTCGACCGGCTGCTGCGCGCCGTCGACGCGGGCGCCGACGTCGTGATCGGCTCGCGCTACGTCGACGGTGGCGAGGTGGTCAACTGGCCCCGGCGACGGCTGGTGCTGTCGCGCACCGCCAACGGCTACTCGCGCATCCTGCTCGGGGTGGACATCCACGACATCACCGCCGGCTACCGGGCGTACCGCCGCGAGGTGTTGGAGAAGATCGATCTCGGTGCGGTCGACACCAAGGGGTACGGGTTCCAGGTCGACCTGACGTGGCGGTCGATCAACGCCGGTTTCACCGTCGTCGAGGTGCCGATCACGTTCACCGAACGTGAGCACGGGGTGTCGAAGATGGACGGATCGACGATCCGGGAGGCGATCTTCAAGGTCGCACAGTGGGGCCTGCGCGCCCGGCTGGACCGGGCGCGCGGCGTGGCCCGCTGAGGCGGGCCCGCGGTTCTCAGTTCCCGCGGCGGCGGGTCTTGACGATCTCGAGGCGCTCCTTGAGCAGTTCCTCGAGTTCCTCGATCGAACGGCGCTCCAGCAGCATGTCCCAGTGGGTGCGGGGAGGCTTGACCTTCTTCGGCTCCGGAACGTCACCCTCGATCAGGGTGCCCTCGAGGCCGTTGCGGCACAGCCAGGTGCCGGGAATCTCGGCGTCGTCGGCGAACGGGACGTCGAACTCCTCGCCGTTGTCGGTGCGGTAACGGGCGACCTGACGTGGCGCCAAGTCGTGGTTGCGGTCCGTCTCGTAGCTCACGGCTCCGAGGCGGCTGCCCCTCAAGACACGATCAGCCATCGTCAACTCCTCTGTAGCGATTGGGTCCGGACTTCGCCGGAGGCGAACCAAGGACCTCTTTTCAACGCAGATACGCCTCACAGAGTTCCCGACTCGACCGTCGATGATACCGGGATTCCGGGGCAGGCCCGTCTACAGTCTGGCCCATGACGTCGCTGAGCCCCCAAACCAGCACCCGCAGGCGTCCGCAGAGCTGTCGGTGGTGTGGGCGGGAAGTCGCCGACGCCGGGCTCGGGCGCCGCCGTCAATACTGCAGACAGTCCTGCCGGCAGCGGGCCTACGAGCAGCGCGCCATGGTCAAGGGCACGTCGGTTCCACCTGATGCGGTGGTGCTGTCCGCCGAGGAGGCCTCCGAGTTGTCCGACCGGGTGTATCAGGTGCGGTGTGCGGCCGAGGACATGGCGATCGCGCTCGACGAGGGCGCCGACCCCGCAGAACTGAAGGAGCTGTGTGACGCGGTGATGCGGGCGGCGCGGGAAGCCGACGGCTGGCGCTGAGCGAGGCCCGGCGAGCAGGTGCTGTCGCCGCTACTCTTATCGCGTGACCAGCGCAGATTCCGCGCTTCCCCCGTCGCTGCGAGTGTGGCGATGGGACGATTTCGTTCTCGATGCGGGCCGCTACGAACTCCGGTGCGGCGACCGGGTGATCCGGGTCGAGCCCCAGGTATTCGACGTGCTGACCCACCTGGTCAGCAATCACCAGCGTTTCGTCACCAAGAACGAGCTCTTCGACACCGTCTGGGGCGGCCGCTTCGTCGGCGAGGCGGCTCTGACCAGCCGCATCAAAGCAGCTCGGCGCGCACTCGGCGACGACGGCGAGTCGCAACGCTACATTCGCACCATCCGCGGGCGCGGTTATCAGTTCGTCGGCAACCTGCACGCTGCGGCTGATCCTGTCGCGGCTCCCGCCGAGCCCGAGTCCGAGCCGCCGCAGCAGCACATCGCCTTCACCAGGGCCGCCGACGGTGCGCGGCTGGCCTACGCCGTCTCGGGCGAGGGGCCGCCGCTGGTCCGAGCGGCGAACTGGATGACGCACCTCGGCTACGACATCGAGAGCCCGGTGTGGCGGCACTGGGTGCGCGAGCTGTCCGCGCGGCACCGTTTCATCCGCTACGACGAACGCGGATGCGGCCTGTCGGACTGGGACGTCGGCGGGTTCACGTTCGCCGACTGGGTGACCGACCTGGAGTCCGTGGTCGAGGCCGTCGGCCTGGATCGGTTCCCGCTGCTCGGCGTGTCCCAAGGTGGCGCTGTCGCGGTGGCCTACGCCGCCCGTCACCCCGATCGGGTCACCCACTTGGTGCTGTGCGGGGCGTACGCCACCGGTCGCGGGGTAAGGGCGCATTCCGACGACGAAAAGCGGGCAGCCGCACTCGATCTCGACCTCGCCAGGGTCGGGTGGGGGCGCGATGACCCGGCCTTCCGGCAGGTTTTCGCCACCCAGTTCCTGCCGGACGGCAGCCGTGCGGACTGGGAGGCGTTCGACCAGCTTGCGCGGCGCACCACCTCGCCGTCCAACGCGGTGCGGTTCCTGGAGGAGTTCGGCCGCATCGACGTCCGCGAACAGTGCGGCCGCATCCGCTGCCCGACGCTGGTGCTGCACTCCCGTGACGACCACCGCGTGCCGATGCGTTGTGGTGAGGAGCTGGCTGCGCTGATCCCGGGAGCCGGCCTGATTGCGCTCGCGAGCAACAACCACCTCCTCACCGGTACCGAGCCGGCATGGCGGGTGTTCTGCGCGCAGGTCGAGGCCTTTCTGGCTGCCTGAGCGCGCACATCTCCACGCAATCTCCACCGAATCTCCAAGCACCGCCCGCTGCCGCCGACAATGCTGAGCGCATGAGAAATCGCCTCCGCCCCGTGCTGGTCGGGATCGGCGCCCTGATGGCGCTGACCACCGCCTGCACCAACGGTTCGACCACCCAGACCGCGTCGCCGTCGCCGCCGGCGCCGACCGCGCAGACCGCCGAATCCCCGCCCGCCGCACCGTTTCCCGCGTCCGCGCGTTATATGGCCGACATGGCCGCCGCCGACGGCAAGACCATGACGATCGGAATCAGCGTCGACGGCCCGTCCGTCGCGGCCTACGCATGCAACGGCGTCGACGACGAGGCATGGTTCTTCGGCGACCAGTCCGACGGCGGCATCGACCTGAAGTCCCGGTTCCGGGACACGCTCGTCGCCGAGTACCACGGCGACGATGTCACGGGCGAGGTCACGATGAACGGCGTCGAGTACGCCTTCACCGCCGCATCGGTGTCCGGGGTGGCGGGTATGTACACCGCGGATTCGGACGGGGTGCGTGCCTCGTGGGTGGTGCGTCCCGACGGCTCTGCCACCGGAGTGCAGTTCAGCGGGTTCGCCCAGGGCGACCGCAATTTCGACCCGTTCAACCTCGACGAGCTCAGCGACTTCGACGTCCGTGACAAGGTCCGCAACACGCGGAACCTGTCACCTGCCGGCCCGATCGAGTTCGGGTCCGACGGCGCCCCCCGCGCCACCATCAACGGTGTCGCCGTGACCCCGACACTGGTCACCGGGACGTTCCGGCTCAACTGAGCCGGCCCGCGCTGTGCTTCCTGGGCGAAGCGTCGCCGGACGTGACGATGTAGGCGAAGCTGACCGGGTGGACGATTGGTTCGAGCGCAGCCCCTTCGTCGGCTTTGTCCCGTGGATCATCTACTGGGTGGTCGCCGACGGGCCGAGCACCTGGATGTTCGGCGCGGTCTGCGCGGTGATCGCGACGCTGATCATGGGGATGTCGGCCGGGTTCGCCGGCCTGAGGTTGCTCGACGTGGTCACCGTGGTGTTCTTCGCCGGTGTGACCATCGCCGGGTTGGTCCTCGGCGCCGCGGACCGCGACTGGATGGACACCTACGCGACGACGCTCTCCAGCGGGGTGCTCGCGGCCATGGCGCTGATCTCGCTGGCCTTCGAGCCGTTCACCGCGCAGTACGCCCCGGCCGGGGCGGCCCGCGGGAACCGGGAGGCGCTCGCCTTCCGGCGTACCAACCAGGTGCTGACGCTGATGTGGGCGCTGGTGTTCGCGCTGATCGCGGTGCTGGGATTCCTGGCCGCGACGGCGCCGTCGACCGTCCACCTCACCAAGGCCGTCATCCCGGTGGTGGTCATCATCGGCGCAGTCGGGATGACGCAGGCCTACCCGGCCCGGGCCAGGGAGAGAGCCCGTCAGGGCGCGGGATGACCCGGGTTCAGCAGCGGTACGACCTCGCCGACCCCTCCGGCGGGGTGACCTCGGCCAGGCACCCGAACGCGACCACGCCGTCGGCGGCGAGCCGGACCGCCGCGCGGTGCGCGTAGTTGACGCAGAACAGCCCCGACGCGTCGCTGCGGCAGCGGTTGTCACCGATGGTCAGCGACTGCCCGACGGGTAGTTCCGCACCGGAACCGTTGAGGAACGGGCCCGGGTCGCCGCGCAGTGCGCCGACCGTCAGGTCGGTCCCCGTGAATTCCACCCACCCCGGTTTCCACCTGCCCTCGGCCTGTGCCGGCCGCGGTGGAGGCGACGTGAGGTCGAGCAGGCACGTCATCGGGCCCGCGGGGCCGGTGACGCACTGGGTGTCGGAGTGCGGCGCCCCGGACGGCGCGGTGAAGGCGATGTCGTCGCCCAAACGGGTGGTCACACCGTCACGGAACGCGACGTGGAAGCCTGCCGAGTCCGCGGCCGGGCCCGCCTCGATCCAGCCGATGACCTGATCGATCGACGCGGCCGCCGTCGGCGCGCCGGAACGGTTCGGCGGCGGCGCTACCGGCTGGGCTGCCGAGGTGGTGGCGGGCGGCGCCGCCTCCCCGGCCCGCGACGGTTCGGCCTCCCCGCCGACCGACTGTGAGCAGCCCGCCGCCAGGACGCTCATCGCGATCAGGGCAGCTATACGCATCCGGCCAGGCTAGCGACCCGACACGGCATCTAGTGCGAGGCGGGCCGCGGAAGAGTTCGCTACCGTCGTGAGAATGCACGAGCACACCGTTCGGGTGAAGACTGCGTCGGGCACCGTCGAGGGTTTTACGCGCGACGGCGTGAACCGGTGGCGCTCGATTCCCTACGCCCGGCCCCCGGTGGGGCCGCTGCGGTACCGGGCGCCCCAGCCGGTGCAGCCCTGGCCTGGGGTGCGGTACTGCCACGGATTCGGCTCCTGCGCGCCCCAGCAGCGCATGTACACCCTCCTGGCCCCCGGCCGATACCAGCCGATGAGCGAGGACTGCCTGACACTGAACGTGGTCGCCCCGAAACGTGCCGAGGCCGGCGCGGGACTGCCCGTGATGGTGTTCATCCACGGCGGCGGATACATGCTGGGCAGCTCGGCGACGCCGATCTACGACGGAGCGTCCCTGGCGCGCAAGGGATGCGTCTACATTTCGGTCAACTACCGGCTCGGTGCGCTCGGGTGTCTGGAGCTGTCGTCGCTGTCGACCCCGGAGGTCACGATCGACGACAACCTGTTCCTGCGTGACCTCGTGATGGCGCTGCGATGGGTGCGCGACAACGTCGCGGCGTTCGGCGGCGATCCGGGCAACGTGACGATCTTCGGGGAGAGCGCCGGCGCGCACGCGGTGGCGACGCTGATGGCCACTCCCGCGGCCGAAGGCATGTTCGCCCAAGCTATTTCGCAGAGTCCGGCCAGCGGGATGATCAGCAGCGCCGAGATCGCCGAGGACTACGCGGCGCGGTTCGCCCGCCAGTTCGGGGCAACCACCGGCGAGGCGGTCCAGGCGCTGATGCGCGCTCGGCCGGCCGAACTCGTCGACGCGCTGGAGCGGCTCGTCGTCGAAGGGCAGCGCGACATGCTCGGAGCGTTCGCCATCGGCCCGACGTACGGCACGGAGTACCTGCCGGAGGATCCCGTCGTGGCCATGCGCGACGGCAGCGCGCACCGGGTACCGCTGATCGTCGGCACCAACGCCGACGAGGGGCGGCTGTTCACCCGCTTCCTGAAACTACTGCCGACCAACCAGCCGGCCATCGAGCGGCTGCTGGCGCACGTCGAACCCGATGCGCGAGAACGCATCCTGGCCGCCTACCCCGAGTATCCGGCGTCTGAAGCCTGTGTCCGCTTCGGTGGCGACTTCATCTTCGGCTCGGCGGTGTGGCAGATCGCCCACGCGCACTCGGCGCACGCGCCGACGCACGTCTACCGCTACGACTACGCCACCCGCGCGCTGCGCTGGTCCGGGATGGGCGCCACCCACGCCACCGAGCTACTCGCGGTGTTCGACGTGTACCGGTCCCGGTTCGGCAAGCTGCTCGCCGCGGGCCTTGACTCGCGTGCGGCGGCGAAGGTGTCAGACGACATGCAGCGGCGGTGGCTGGGATTCGCCGAACGCGGTGTGCCCGGCGACGACTGGCCGCGCTACCACCGCGACGAGCGTGCGGTCCTGGTGCTCGACCGGCGCCGGCGCGTCGAACTGGACCCGCACGCCGAGCGGCGAACGGCGTGGGAGCACTTCTTCCTCGCCGCGCGCTGAAACCGGGGCGACTTGCCGTAATCGCCGCACCCTGTGGTCGGGGATGTGGTTGCGTGGGCACGTGCGCCATCCCCTCGACCCGATGAATGCGGACGAGTTCGCCACGGTCGCCGCGATTCTGCGCCGTGACCGTGGAGTGCGGCCCGAGGATTGGCGCATCGCGTCCATCGATCTGGCCGAACCGGGGAAAGCGGAGATCGCCGAATTCGACGCCGGCGGCCCGCGGTCGCCGCGCCGCACCGAGGTGATCTGCTTCCACCGCACCGACAACGCCACCTACCGCAGCATGGTGTCGCTGTCTGACCACCGCGTCGAGACGTTCGAACACATTCCCGGCGTGCAGGCCAACTTCACCGTCGACGAGTTCGTCGAATGCGATCGGCTCCTGCGCGCCCACCCCGACGTGGTGGAGGCACTGCGCCGGCGCGGCATCACCGACATGGAGCTGGTGTTCTTCGACACCTGGACCTACGGCGACGCGGTGGCGCCCCCGGAATTCCGTGACCGGCGCCTGGGCTGGTCCGACAGCTGGGTCAAGGCAGCGCCCGGGGCCAATCCATATGCCAGGCTGGTCAGCGGGCTGCACTGCGTCGTCGATGTGAACGCGATGGAACTGCTGCGGGTCGAAGATGTCGGACCGTTCGCAGCAGACGCGGGCGCTGCAGACGGCACGGGGGAGCCGACGCCCGACGTGATGGGTGAGTACGTGCCCGCCCACATACCTGAGCGCATCCTTGCTGCCTCGACCCGCGAGCGGGTGGCACCGCTGCACATCACCCAGCCCGACGGGCCGTCGTTCACGCTGGAGGGCAATTTGCTGCGGTGGCAGAACTGGTCGTTGCGGGTGGGCTTCAACCACCGCGAGGGCATGACGCTGCACACCGTGCGTTACCGCGACGGGGACCGCGACCGGTCGATCGCGCACCGGATGTCGTTCGCGGAGATGATCGTGCCCTACCGCGACCCGTCACCGGATCATTACCGGCGCACCGCATTCGACATCGGCGAATGGGGCCTGGGATTCATGACCACCTCGCTGGAGCTCGGTTGCGACTGCCTCGGCGAGATCCGCTACCTCGACGCGGTGCTGCACAACAGCCGCGGCGAGCCCTACACCATCACCAACGCCATCTGCATCCACGAAGAAGACAACGCCGTGCTGTGGAAGCACGTCGACCCCGAGATCGGCGCGGAGGTGCGCCGGATGCGCCGGCTGACGATCTCATTCCACGTCACCGTCGCGAATTACGAGTACCTGGTGTACTGGCGGCTCTATCAGGACGGCAACATCGAGTGCGAGGTGCGCGCGACCGGCATCATGGTGACCACCCCGCTGCCGCGCGGCGCGCCCAATCCCAACGGCACCCTGGTCGACGAACGAACTTACGCTCCGTTCCACCAGCACTTTCTGGTCGCGCGGCTGGATCTGGACATCGACGGACCCGACAACACGGTGGTGATGACGGAGTCGTGCGCAGAACCCGTGTCGCCGGACAATCCGCATGGTCTGTCGCTGGTGGTGCGCAACACCCCGCTGCGCACCGAGAGCGAGGGCAAGCAGGACGTCGAGTTCGCCACGCAGCGCGCGTGGAAGGTGGTCAACCCCAACGTCGTGACCCGGCTGGGAGCCCACCCGGCGTACAAGCTGGTGCCCACCGGGGCGATCCCGGCCATGTTCGCCGCAGGCACGCCCGTACTCGAACGCGCGAGCGTGATCGCCCACACCTTGTGGGTTACGCCCAACCATCCCGAGGAGCGTTGGCCCGCAGGACAATTCGTCAACCAATCGGTGCGTGACACCGGCCTGGCGCGGTGGACTGCGGCCGACCGGTCCATCGAGAACACCGACGTGGTGCTGTGGTACGTCTTCGGCATCCATCACATCACCCGTCCCGAGGACTGGCCGGTGATGCCCGTCGACGTCGTCTCGTTCTGGCTCAAGCCGTTCGGCTTCTTCGACCGCAACCCGGCCCTCGACGTCGTCGGCACCCCGCCGGACGCGTGCCACACCACCACGACCAGCGCGCACCACTGATGGCACGCTGTGGGGCGTGGTCGTCAAATCGGTGCTGCTGTTCGTCCTTGCCGCCGTCCTCGAGATCGGCGGCGCGTGGCTGGTCTGGCAGGGCGTCCGGGAACACCGCGGCCTGCTGTGGGTCGGGGCCGGCGTGCTGGCCCTGGGCGCCTACGGGTTCGTAGCGGCGTTCCAACCCGACGCGAACTTCGGCCGGGTGCTGGCCGCCTACGGCGGCGTGTTCGTCGCGGGCTCGCTGATCTGGGGCATGGTCGTCGACGGTTTCCGGCCCGACCGGTGGGACATCACCGGAGCCGCGGTGTGCCTGGCCGGCGTCGGCCTCATAATGTACGCGCCGCGCTGACCCGTCAGCACAGGTGCGCGCGGTCGTCGTCGAGGTCGGCGCGGCTCAGTCCCATCGGTGTCCCCTCCGGGATGTCGCCGGCGTCGACCACCGCGCGGGCGATCGGCGTCAGCGTGCGGAACAGCGCCTCGACCTCGCCGTCCTCGAGGCCGTCCAGCACGGACAGCGCCAGCGCATCGGTGCGGTCCTCGATGTGCTGCTTGAACTCGCGTCCGGCCGCTGTCAGCGCGCCATCCCCGTCGAGCAGTCCCCGCTGCTGCAGCGCGCCACGGTGCCGGGCCCACTGCTCCTCGTCGTAGTCGCGGGCGCGCTTGATCATCTCCTCGGGGACCCCGCCGGCCGCGGCGTGCAGGACGTTGCATTCACGCCCGGACACCCCCTCTGCGGTCAGCACGGCGACGTGTCCGTCACCGCGGTGTTCGCGCAGCAGGGTGCTCGCGTGCCACAGCCTGGCCACAGGTTCGGCGGGCCAGTCCAGCGCCGCGTTGGCGGCGAACAGGGGGCGACCGCCGACGTTGGCGCCGGCCAGCGCCTTCGCGGTCAGATCGGCGACCGTGGCCGCCGCGTCGTCGGTCACCCCGCTGCGGCGCAGCGCCGCCACCGCCGCCTCCCGGCGCGCCGTCAGCGCGAGGGCCGGAGAGGCGATGTCCCAGGCCGCGGGCAGGGCCTTGGCGACCCGCTCCGGGGCGAAGTTGTAGAACGCGGCGGTGACCACGGCGGCCGGTACCGCGCCGAGCGGGGCCGAGCGGGCGGCGAAGTAGCCCATCCAGAAGCCGCGGTAGCCGAGGCCGTCGAGCGCGGCGCGGCACTCCGGCGCGAAATAGGTGACGGCGTGCACGGGTTCGGCGCGGTCGTGCAGACGGCGGGCCAGCGTTCGGTTGCGGGGCACCCTGGCAGTCAACCACCATTGACCCATGAGGAAGGCCACCGGTCGGCTCGCCGTCGCGGCGGCGGCTGCGGCCGCGCTGGCGGGCTGCAACGTCGAGGCAGCGTCCGGCCTGCCCGCGGTGGCCACCGACGATCTGCAGGCCGACATCTGGGCGCGGCTGGGCGAAGCGGGGGAACAGCCACAATCGGTGACGTGCAAGGATCCACTGGTCGGCGAGGTCGGACAGACGGCGCGCTGCGAGGTCATCGTCAGTCCCACCAACAGTTTCGAGCCGATCGTCACCGTGACCGCGGTCGACGGCGAGACCATCGACTACGAGCTGATTCCGGCGCTGTCCGTCGAGCAGGTGCAACGCGCGGTGGCCCGCCTGGTGGACGACGGCGGCGGGCCGCCCGCTTCGCAGGTCAGGTGTGAGACGGGCCTACACGGCCACGTGGGCGAGGTGACCCACTGCGATGTCACAGTCGCCGGCGCCATCCTGCGCAGGACCGCGGAGGTGACCAGCGTCGACGGCCTGATGATGAACTTCGACCTGGTGCCGATGCTGACGAAGGCGGAGGTCGAGACCTCGCTTCTCGACGAACTCGCGCGGCACCTGAAACGGCGTCCCGAGTCGGCGACGTGCACCGGCGACCTGGAGGGCCGACCGGGAAACACCGTCGACTGCGCGGTGACCGACGGCCCCGAGCGCGCGGCGTTCATCCTGACGGTCACCGCGGTGGACGGCGACAAGATCGACTACAGCTACGCGCCCCGCGGCTGAGGCGCCGCGGCCCGGAGCTCAGCGCAGCCGGCGCTTCTGCTTCTTGACCTCGACGTTGGCGGTATCGGCAAGCACCGCCGCCCGCTGGCGGGCCAATTCGGCGCGTTCGCGGGCCAGGTCGGCGAGCTCAGGAGCGCGCTCGCGGGCGACCTCGGCCAACTCGGTGCCCCGCCCACGGGCCACCTCGGCCAACTCCGCGGCGCGCTCGCGAGCCACCTCAGCAAGTTCCGGCGCCCGTTCGCGGGCCACCTCGGCGAGCTCGCCGCCGCGCTCGCGGGCGACATGCGCCAGCTCCCCGCCGCGCTCCCGGGCGACGTGTGCCAGCTCGCGGCCGCGCTCGGCGCCCACGTGCAGGCCGTGCCCGACCTTGTCCGCGAGCGGGCTGTCGGTCAGGGAACCCCCTGCCGCGGCGCCCGCAGGCAGAGCCGCCGTCACGGCCTCGGAGACCTTGCGCGCGGCGCGGCGACCACGCCAGCCCAGCGAGGGTTTGCCCTCGGTGTCCACCGCGGCGATGATCAGACCGCCGATCAGGCTGACGTCGGTGATGAAGGCGCGCCGCTCGTCGGTCTTTCGCTGCGGGTCGTTCTCGTTCCAAAAAGCATGTCCGCCAAGCGAACTCGGTACCACGCTGAGTGCCAGCGCCGCCGAGGCCACCCGGGGGAGGCGTCCGGTCGCCAGCAGCAGGCCGCCGCCGATCTGCACGGCGGCGGTCACCTTTGCGACGGTCTCAGCGTTCGACGGCACATTGGTGCCGACCGGGTCGGGCAGCTTGCTCAGGCCCTCGAGGGTCTGGCGGGTGGCGTCGGTGGCGGGTTTCGGGCTTCGCAGCGCCTCGACCCCACGCGAGATGAACACTGCTGACAGCATCGGGCGCGCTACACGTCGGATCAACATGAGGCCTGTGTTCCCCGGGGTCTGGGGAGGCAAACCAGGCCGCGCGGGCTCACCGGCCGGCCTCGGGGCGTGGCCACCGCGGGCGCAACAGGTCGCCGGACGGCGGGCGCATCCGGTCGAGGATGGCGCGCAGCGGGGACCACGCCGAGCGCCCCCGCCGGGTCACCGCGTAGGCCGTCAGGGTGACGGCAGGGTTCTGCAGATCCAGCACGGTCACCCCGGCACGGGTGGGCCTGCCCAGGGGGAGCAGACCCACTCCGAACCCCGCCGCAATGAGGTCCTCGACCAGATCGAGGCTGTCGATCTGGTGTGCGATCGTCGGGGTGAAACCGGCCAGCGATGCGAGGGTGCGGACCGCGGTCTCGTCGGCGGTATTGCGTGAGTTGACGATCCAGGTGGCGTCGGCGAACGCCGTCAGCACAGTGTCGGCATCCGTTCCCGACTGCACCCCCAGCCCCCACTCGATCGACCACAGCGGCACCGCGTCCAGGGCCGCGCCCGGCGAGGCCGGCGCGAGGTTGTAGTCGTAGGTCAGTGCGAGATCGAGATCGTCGGCGATCAGCAGCGCGAACGCCTCGATCGGTTCGTACTCGCTGATGACGACCTCGACGTCCGGGTAACGCACCGCCAGGTCGGCGACGATGGGCAGCAGCGACACCCGGATGCCGGTGGCGAACCCGCCGACGCGGACCGTACCGGCCGGTTCGGCGTCGGGGTCGAGGTCGCGCCGCGCGCTGTCGACCGCGGCCAGGATCGTCACGGCGTGATCGGCCAGGCGGCGGCCGGCCGGGGTGAGACGCACGCGGCGGCCCTCGGGTTCGATCAGCTTGGCTCCGATGTCCCGAGCCAGCGCGGCGATCTGCTGGGACACCGTGGACGTGGTCAGGTGGTGTTCGTCGGCGACGGCACGCATCGAACCCAGGCGTGACAGTGCCAGCAGCAGTTCCAGGCGGCGGGTGTCCATCCCCGGATTCTCTCCGGTGAGGCGGCGCCGGGTCGGTAAGTTTCGCCGCATGCCCGACCTGACCGTCACCGTCGCCGACGGTGTCGCGGTGCTGACGTTCAACCGGCCCGAGCGGCGCAACGCCTACACCGCGGAGATGGGGGAGTTGCTCAACACCGCTTACCAGGAGTGCGACCAGGATGACGATGTCCGTGCCATCGTGCTGACCGGGGCCGGTGACGCGTTCTGTGTGGGAGCTGACCTCGTCGGCGGGAAAGGACCGTTCACCGAGGCCGGCGACTCCTTCACCGCCTCGCCCACCGATCCGGCGGCGTTCGAACTCCGGACGCCGGTCATCGCGGCGGTCAACGGCCACGCCGTCGGCATCGGGCTGACCCTCGCGCTGCAGGCTGACATCCGGATCATGGCGGCCGGCGCCTCCTACGCGGTGGCGCAGTCGCGCCGTGGGGTGATCGGCGACTGCATGTCGCACTGGACGCTCCCGCACCTGGTCGGTGGTGCGGTGGCGGCCGATCTGCTGCTGACGGGACGCAGCTTCGACGGCGCCGAGGCGGCCGCGCTGGGTGTCGCGTCGCGCTGCCTGCCGGCAGCGGAGGTCCTCACGGAGGCCATGTCGCTCGCCGCCGACATCGCCGTCAACGTCGCACCGATGTCGGCGGCCTTGAGCAAGAGACTGTTGTGGGACACCATGATGTACGGATACCGGCCCCGACAGGTGGCGGCGCTGGAGACCGCGCTGCACCACCGGGTCATGGGCGGCCCGGACGCGCGGGAGGGCGTGGCGGCCTTCATGGAGCGGCGCACTCCCCGCTGGAGCGGGTCGGTCTCGCGCCAGTGGCAGCCGCTGCCCGAAGTTTAGGCAAAGTACGTCCCGGGCAGAGGCGCCCACGTGGCAGCATCGGCGTCATGCCGACTTCTGGGGCGCGCCGGAACTGGGGCGATGACCGGGCGCTGCTCAACGACGACGAGGCCCGCGACCGCCTGCTGGATGCGGCCGAGCGCTGTACCGTCTACCGCTACTACCTGAACCGCGACGACCTGTTGCTGCGCCGGGTCGACCGGGCGAGTGCGCGATGGGTCGAGCTGAGACGACCAGGCGACGCGGCATCGAGCATCCGGGAACTGGTGCTGCTGCCCGCGGTGTCGGTGGACAACGGCGACCCGCTCAACCTTGCGCTGTACGCCGGCGAGAGTGCCGGCCTGACAGCGGTTCTCGAAGCCGGGGCGAAACCGATCACCGACGTGGTGGCCGGCCACTACAAGCCACTGTTCGCGGCATGGAAGCACGACGGGAAGGTCTACCCCGACCTCGATGCACCGGCGAGGTGTTGGGCCGGCCGTTCCTGGTCATGGAGCGGGCTGCACGCACGGTGTACGAGATGAACCCTCCGGCAGGGGAATCCGACGACACCATGGCCGGGATGTGTCGAAGTCTGGTCGAGGCGCTCGCCGCGATCCATGCTGTCGACCTCGACGCCACCGGGCTGAAGGCCCTCGACGACGGCGCCACCCATCTGGTCCGCGAACTCGACCGCTGGTCCGAGGAGATGTCACGCGTCCGGCACGGGCGGTTGTCGGCCCTGGAACGTCTGCACGCGGCGCTGCGCGACAGCATGCCGGCCGGGTGCCCGACCGTCACGCTCGTCCACGGAGACGCCGGCCCCGGCAACTTCGCGTTCGCCAACGGTGCGGTCAGCACCGTCGTCGGCTGGAAGATGGCCACCGTCGGCGACCCGCTGACCGACGTGGCTTGGCTCGAGCTGCGGTGGATGTAACCGGTCGGAGTCGCCGGCCACCCGGGCGCTCCGGGTATCGACGAACTGATCGCCCACTACGAGGCGATCACATATCACCGTCCAGAACCGGCCCTGGTACCGGGCGTTCAACGCCTACACGATGGCGGTCATCTGTCTGCTCGGCGCGATGCTGGTCGACGCCGGCCGCAGCGACGACCACGCGCTGGTGCTCGCCGCCCACCGCACGTCGATGCTGACCGCCACAGGTCTGGCCGACTGGGCATCACCGACATACCCGACGACGGGCCGGTGATGCCGCGGGAGGAACGCATGCAGCAGGTGCTCGCTCAGGTGAGCTGATTGCGGTCAGGGGGCGGGAACGCTGGCGCAACCCACGCCTGGGATGCAGCCTGCCGCGCCGCCGGGACCCGCGACCCCCGAGGGGCCGCCCGGGATCGCTCCCGCGGCTCCGCCGGGTCCGGCCACGCCGCCCGGTCCGCCGGGGATCGTGCCTGCGGCTCCGCCGGGTCCGGCCACGCCGCCCGGTCCGCCGGGGATCGTGCCTGCGGCTCCGCCGGGTCCGGCCACGCCGCCCGGTCCGCCGGGGATCGTGCCTGCGACGCCGCCGGGTCCGGCCACGCCTGCGGGTCCACCGGGCACGGCGCCTGCGACGCCCGGGGCGGGCGGGGTAGGCGGCAGCACGGCGCAGCCGGTGCCGGCCGGGTCATAACATCCGGGCGGGCCCCCGGCCGGAAGAATCCCCGGAGAGGCGAATCCGGTGGGCGCGGTGACGACAGCGGCGGCGGCAGCGGCCGCCATCAGGAGCGGTGCGCGGAGCGTGAAATTCCTCATCATGGCTGGACATGTACCTTTTCGGCAAAATCTCAAACGTCTTGAAAATGGGAGTGCCCACCGACCGTTCGTAATTCGCGAACGGTATGTCTTGGAAAATCACGTGGACCGCAACGGTCGGCATCCCGTTCAATGCCCTGATGGCGACAGATCAGGCGCGCACCGGTGCCTTCATGGCGGTGGGCTCGATGGTGTGCGTGCAGCTTGGACTGGCGATCGCCGTCACGCTGATCGACGACATCGGCGTCGAGGGCGCGGCCTGGCTGCGGTTGGCATGGGCCGGGGTGCTGTTCCTGGTGATCGTTCGGCCGCGGAGGAAAGCCTTCACCCGCAACACCTTTGCAATGTGTGTGCTGCTCGGTGTGGTCACCGCCGCTATCACGTTGCTGTTCATGGCCGCGGTGGCCAGGATCCCGCTGGGCACCGCGAGCGCGCTGGAATTCCTCGGGCCGCTGGGGGTGGCGGTGGCCCGAGGCCGCGGGCAGGGCCGGTGGGCCTGGCCGGGGTTGGCTGCTGTCGGCGTGTTGCTCCTGACCCAGCCTTGGAGCGCCGCGGTGGACCCGGTCGGGGTCGGGTACGCGCTCGGTGCGGCGGTCTGCTGGGGTGGCTACATTCTGCTCACCCAGAAGGTCGGGGACGACGTCGCCGGCATCAACGGGCTGGCGGTGTCGATGCCGGTCGCCGGACTGGTCGCGACGTTGACCGTCGGGCCTGCCGTCTTCGACCGGATGACCCCGCAGATCCTGCTCATCGGGGTCGGTCTGGCCGTGCTGCTGCCGGTCATCCCGTTCGCGCTGGAGCTGCTGGCGTTACGCCGGCTCACCGTCGCGGCGTTCGGCACCTTGATGGCGTTGGAGCCCGCCTTCGCGATGATCCTGGGATGGCTGATCCTGCACCAGGAACCGGGTCTGCTGGGTGTGGTCGGGATCGGGCTCGTGGTGGCCGCGGGCGTCGGCGCCGCGCGCACCGGCACCCGGACCACGCCGGTACCCCTCGAAGTCGGTTGAGCCCCGGTTAGCGTGGATCCATGTCCAGAGGAATCTTCGACTCGCCGCTCGTCGGCGTGTTCAATGCCGGTGCGGCGCGCCTGATCGACGCGCCGGTCATCGGCCCGGTGGTGCGCCGTGCCATGGTCGTGATCCGCTACACGGGCAGGCGGTCCGGCCAGACGTTCCAGACCCCGGTGAACTACCAGCGATCGGGGGACGCCGTCGTGATCCGGGTGATGGCGCCGGACAAGAAGACGTGGTGGCGCAACTTCACCGGCGAGGGGGGACCGATCACGCTGATGAACTTCGACGGCGCCGACCGCACCGGCCACGCCGTGGCCGCCCAGGATGAGCAGGGTCGGGTCACCGTCAGGATGCGGCTGAACCCCTGATCCGTCAGAGCTGACAGCACCAACGACACTCGGCAGATCGTGTCAGCCCTCGAACCTCTTGCGCCGGTACAGCGTGCTCACCCCCAGCAGCAGCAGGCTCACCACGAGGATCGCGGTGGCCAGCACGTTGATCTGAGGCGGCACCGCGGCTTTCACCGCGGCGTTCACATACAGGGGATAGGTCACCTCGGCGCCGCTGACGAAGTAGGTGATGATGAAGTCGTCGAGCGACAGCGCGAACGACAGCATCGCCGCCGCGACGATGCCCGGAACGATCAGGGGCAGCGTCACCTTGAAGAAGGTGCGCGCCGGGCTAGCGCCGAGGTCGAGCGACGCATCCTCCAGCGTCCAGTCGAAACCGCGCACCCGGGCCCGCACCGTCATCGCGATGAAGCTGACCTCGAACGCGATGTGCGACAAGACGATCGTCAGGTAGCCGGCGGCCGTGTTGAAGTCCAGGAACAGTGTCAGCAGCGCAGCGCCCATCACCACTTCGGGGGCGGTCAGCGGCAGTACCAGGAAGGTGTCCACGGCGCGCTGGCCGCGCCACCGCTGGCGCACCAGTGCGATCGCCACCAGAGTTCCCAGCACCAGCGCGACCGCCGTCGACACCGCCGCGACGTTCAGGCTGAGCTTGAGGGCCTCGGTCAGCGCGGGGTACTTGAACGGGTCCAGCCAGTTGTCGAGTGTGAAGCCCTGCCACGTGTAGTTGAACTTGCCGGCAGGTTTGTTGAACGAGAACAACACGATCACGAAGATCGGCAGGAACAGGTACAACAACACCAGAGCGGCCGCGAACCGCAGCACCAGGTCACCCCAATTAGGGCGGGTACGAACCTTTTTCGGCTTCGGGTCCTGCGATGCTGCGGTGGCGATCGCCGCCCCGGCCTGGGTGGTCATACCAGATCCTCCGTACCGAGCGCCCGGGTATAGAGCAGCACGCCGATCAGGATCAGCAGCATCAGACCCAGGCTCAGCGCCGCCGCGGCCGGATAGTCCTTCACGACGAGGAACTGCTTCTGGATGACGTTGCCGATCATCGTGGTCTGTGTGCTGCCGAGGTAGTCGGCGTTGATGAAGTCGCCGACCGACGGGATGAACACCAGCATGCTGCCGGCCAGGACGCCCGGCATCGACAGCGGCAGAATCACTTTCCGGAAGCTGCGCGGGGCCCCGGAGTAGAGGTCCTTGGACGCTTCGAGCAGCCGCGGATCGATCTTCTCCAGGCTCACGTACAACGGCAGGATCATGAAGATGATCCAGTTGTAGGTCAGCCCGCCGATCACCGCCCAGCTCGTCGACAGCAGGCGACCCTCGTCGGGCAGCAGCCCGATCGTGCCCAGCGCACTGACCAGCCAGCCCTCGTCGGCCAGGATGGTCTTCCACGCGATCGTGCGGATCAGGAACGTCACGAAGAACGGCAGGATCACCAGACCCAGGATCAGGTTCTTGAACCGGCCGGCCTTGAACGCGATGACATATGCCAGCGGGAACGCCAGCAACAGGCACAGCGCCGTGGCGACGAACGCGTAGCCGAACGAGCGGAAGATCTGCTCCCGGTACAGCGTGAACGCGTCGACGTAGTTCTGAAGATCCCAGGCGAACGTCAGCGTCGGCATGAACACCGAGCCCGCGGTCTCCGACAGGGAGGTCCGTGCCAGCGAGAAGAACGGCACCACGAAGAAGATCGCGAGGTACGCGAGCGCCGGCAGGACCATCAGATACGGAGCGGCCTTGCTCCGCTGACGGCTGCTGGTGGCGACACCTGCCATGTACTCAAGCTCCTCGCGTCCGCGCTGTCACCGCGTCAGCCGCCCGTGACGGCCGCATACGCGGTGTTGTATTCCTGCGTCTGCTCGTCGGTCAGCGGGGCCCAGCTCTTGGACCGCGCCAGCACGTCGGCGGGCGGGTTGATCAGCGGGTTGCTCGCCGCGGCCGGGTCGACCTTCTCCAGTTCGGCGGTCATGTCCGACAGCACCGGGACGAACTGGGTGTACGCCACCAGCTTGGCGTAGTTGGCGCGGTCGTAGATGTAGTTGATCCACGCCTCGGCGGCCTTCTGGTTCTGCGTGGTGTATGGGATCACCATCGTGTCCAGGAACGTGGTTCCGCCGGTGTCGGGGACGACGAACTGAAGGTCGGGGTTGTCGGCCTGCAACTGTACAACGTCACCCGAATATGCCTGTGCCACAGCGATGTTTCCCGCCGCGAGGTCGTCGGCGTAGTCGTTGCCGGTGAACCGGCGGATCTGGCCGCGGTCATTCTGCTCGCGGACCAGGTCGATGGCCTGCTGGACCGCCTCGGTGGTCGGGTTCTCCGGCGAATTCCCCTGGGACAGCATGATCATCCCGAGGCCGTCCTGAGCGTCGGACAGCAGGCTGACCCTTCCCTTGAACGCCGGATCCCACAGGTCGTTGATCGACGTGATGTCGCGGCCGGTCGCGGCCCGGTTGTAGGCCAGGCCGACGAGGCCGGACATGTATGGGGCGCTGTACTTGCGGCCAGGATCGGTCTTGCTCTCCAACAGGTCGGGCCGGATGTTCGTCTTGTTCGGCACACCCTCGTCGCTGATGTCGTTGAGCCAGCCCAGATTGTGCAGGCGCACGGCCATGAACTCCGTCGGCACCACCAGATCGGCGCCGATGTCCTGCTTGCGCGACAGCGGCTCCCTGACCTTGGCGAACCACTGCTCGTTGTCGTTGAAGTCCTCTTTGTAGTCGACCGTGATGCCCGTCGCGGTCTGGAAGCCGGCGACGAAACCGTCGGCCATGTAGAGCGGCCAGTTCGAGACACGCAGAGTGCCGCTGGCCGGACCGCTGTCCTCGGCCGTGGTGCTCGACGTGCCGCTGTCGGACCCGCAGGCCGCCAGGAAGGACGAACCGAGGGTCAGGCCCGCGGCGGCCGCGGCGCTACCCCCGATGAAGCGGCGGCGCGAGGTACGGCGCGCGGTCATCCGGGCGAGCAGTTGAGGGTCGATGTCACGGGACATGGTGAGACGTGCCTTTCGTCGGCTCCAGGGAGGGGGATGGGGTCGGCAAGCAGGAATCGCTCAGGAGTCGTCGAGCATCTCTTCGAGATCCTCCGAGGTGGGGATGTCGGCGCCGGGCAACACGAGCGACGCGTCCGGCGCCCAACTCACGTGTACCTCGTCGCCGGGACGCAGCAGCGGCAGCTCTTGCTCGGGTCCGACGTGCGCGATCACCGTCGAGCCGTCCGGCGCGGCAAGCGAGAGCCGCACCACCGGACCCTGGAATGTCAGATCGGAGACCGTGGCGCGCACGGCGGCTGCGTCACCGGTGGGTGCGTCCATCGACACCCGGACGCGTTCAGGACGCACCATGAGCGTGGCGTGCCCACCCGGCTCGATCGTGGTCTCACCGGGACGTGCCTTCAGCGTCGAGCCGAGCACGTCGACCTCGACGAAATCTCGGTTGGCGCGGCCCGTGCGACGGCCGGCCCACAGATTCGCCTGCCCGATGAAACTGGCGACGAACACGGTGGACGGACGGTCGTAGATCTCGGTCGGGCTTCCGATCTGCTCGACGTTGCCCGCGTTCATGACCGCGATGCGGTCACTCATCGTGAGCGCTTCCTCCTGGTCGTGGGTCACGTAGATGAACGTGATCCCGACCTCGCGCTGGATCCGCTTGAGCTCGAACTGCATGACGTGCCGCAGTTTGAGGTCGAGGGCACCGAGCGGTTCGTCGAGCAGCAGCGCGCTGGGGTAGTTCACCAGTGCGCGGGCCAGCGCCACGCGCTGCTGCTGGCCGCCGGAGAGCTGCGCGGGTTTGCGCTCGGCGAAATCGGTGAGCCGCACGATCTCCAGCAGCTCGTCGACGCGCTTGCGAACCTCGCCCTTGTCGAGTTTCTTGCTGCGCGGGCCGTAGGCCACGTTGTCCCACACCGACATGTGCGGGAACAGCGCATAGTGCTGGAACACCGTGTTGACGTTGCGCTTGTTGGGCGGGGTCCTCGACACGTCCGCACCTTCGAGGCGGATGGCCCCTTCGGTCGGCGTCTCGAAACCCGCGATCATCCGCAACGTCGTCGTCTTTCCGCACCCGGACGGGCCGAGCATGGAGAAGAACTCTCCGGACGCGATGGAGAAGTCGGCGTCGGCGACGGCGACGTACTCGCCGAAGCGCTTGGTGACATGGTCGATCTCGATCACCGGAGCGCCCTTGGGGCGGGCGGCCGCGCTGTCCGCCGTCTTGTCTGCAGCGGTCGTGTGTGTGCCGGTCAGGGCAGGTCCTCCTCGGGGACAGCCATCATGGCTGTGGGTAAACCTTCGCGGATCGAGCGGACGTTCGCAAGCGATTCCGCAACGAATTTACATTTCCACAATGGATTCCTTCGTCGCAGCCCGCTCTCGACGCGAGAATCCGCGCAACGAGCAGCGATCTACTGATGCCTGACCTGCGCTCGGGCCGGCACTGTTCTTGTCGCACTCACGAGTTTCGCAGCTCCATGTCACGGTTCGGCGCCGTTTACGTCGACGATGGGGCGGGGTAGTGAGAACCCATGGCGACAGTCGATGTGTCCGTGACCTCCGACCTCAGCCCCGAGCGGGCCTGGGCCCTGGCCTCGGATTTGAAGCGGTTCGACGAGTGGTTGACGATCTTCGGCGGATGGAAGAGCGACGTCCCTTCCAAGATCGACGTCGACACCGAGGTGTCGTCGCTGATCAAGGTCAAAGGCTTCCGCAACGTGATCCACTGGCGGGTCACCCGCTACGACGAGCCGAAGGAGATCGAGCTTGTCGGCAAGGGCCGGGGCGGTGTGTGCATCGCGCTCTCGCTCAAAGTCGAACCCGCCCCCGGAGGCGGCTCGTCGTTCAGCGTGAGTGCCGAGCTGACCGGCGGGCTGCTGTCCACTCCGGTCGGCAACGTGGTCGCGAAGGTGATCAAGGGTGACGTGTACCGCTCGGTGTGCAATCTGGCCGAGCTTCGCTGACGCTCGCCCGCAACCTTGTCACCGCGCTCGTGCCTCGAGTCGGCGATCAACCCCATTCGTGGTTCATCGCACGCGTTTCGAAGCGTTCCTCGCCGGATTCCACGGTCCGCGGGTGTGACAGCGCGATCAGCACCATGGCCAGCAGTGCCGTCACCGCGCCGCCACAGAAGATCAGCGTGAAACTGCTTTCCTGCGGTACGCCCGCCACGGTGGTCCGGGCGAGGAGCACCGCGACGAGGGCGGCGGCCATCGAGCTGCCGACCGTGCGCGCGATCGCGTTCATGCTGGTGGCCACGCCGGTCTCGCCGGCGTGGCTGGACCCGACCACCAGCGCGGGCAGCGCGCCGTAACCCAGGCTGATGTAGGCGTTGGCCAGCACGTTCGCGGTGATGACCTGCCACGGCGAGTTGTGTGCGAACGCGATGAACAGGAAACCCGCGATACCGGCCAGCGCGGCGACGATCAGCACCGGCCGGGCGCCGAACCGGTCGATGAACCGCCCGCTGACCAGCGCGACGACGAACCCCGTCACCGCCCCGGGCAGCAGGTACACCACGCTGGCTTCGAGGACGTCGGCGCTGAAACCGTATCCGGCGGCGTCCCGATCGATCTGCACGAACTGTGTCAAACCCAGGAATGCGAAGTACAGCCCCATACCGACGAAGATCGTCGCGAGGTTGGTGAACAGCATCGACCGCTGGGCGAGCATCCGCGTCGACACCAGCGGACGTGCCGCGCGGCGCTCCCAGAACCACCACGCCACCAGCACCGCGGCGCCTCCGCCTCCGGCGCCGATCGTGCGCGGCGACCCCCAGCCCCACGAGTTGGCCTGGGTGATGGCCAGCAGCAGCGAGGACAACCCCAGCGCCAACCCCACCGCCCCGAGCCAGTCGACCGAACCTGTCATGGTGCGTCGACGGTCGGGGACGAGGGTGACGACGATGACGATGACGAGCACTGAAAACGCCGTGGTCAACCAGAACACCCGGTGGTATCCGGCGTCGCCGCTCATCAGCAGGCCGACCACCACCAAGCCGGTGCCGCCACCGAAGCCCAACGTCCCCGACAGCACCGCCATCGCCGAGACCATCCGGTCGGGGTGCAACTCCTCCCGCAGGATCGCGATGCAGATCGGGTAGAGCGCGAACGACGCGGCCTGCAGCACGCGGGCGAGCACCAGCAGCGCCAGCGACGAGGTCGCCGCGGCCAGCACCGAACCGGCGAGCACGACCCCGAGCACCGCGAGCAGCACCCGCTTCTTCCGGTACAGGTCGGCCAGCCGCCCGATCAGCGGGGTGGCAGCCGCGGCGGCGAGCAGGTTGGCGGTGACGGCCCAGCTGACCGCGACCAACGACACATCGAGTTGGTCAGCGATGACGCCGAGCACCGGCACCACCGCGGTCTGCAGCACCGCGACGGTGAGCACCACGACGCTGAGCCCGACGACCAGCAGCCGGGGCCGCCGGACCGGGGTGGCGAGCGCAGCGCCGGAAGTTCCGGTGCCCGCCTGCGTCACGGTGGCCTCCGTTCGTTAGCTGATCTTCAGTTCTCCGATTATGGCCAACAGCCTGACCGCTCAAACACTCGGGCGCTCTGGTCGACCCGGACCGGGCGTGGTCGAATGAGGCCATGTCGCAGGGGACCTCATCGGATCCGTCGGTCGAGGACGTGTTCAGCGGGCACCGGCCCTCCGGGGCGGGAGACCTGTCGGTCGAGACGCACGGCATCGCACCGATTCCCACCGGCCATCGTTATGGAAGCGCCGGCCGGCTGTTCACCGTCTGGTTCGCCCCGCAGGTCAACATGACCGGTGTCTTCACCGGCACGTTGGCGATCGTGCTCGGACTCGGCTTCTGGCTGGGCCTGCTGGCGATGGTGATCGGCACCCTGCTCGGCTCGCTGGTGGTCGGCTACCTGTCGACATGGGGCCCGCGCACCGGAACCGGTCAGCTGCCGAACGCGCGAATGGCCTTCGGCGGCACCGTCGTGGTGCCTGCCGCGCTGCAGTGGATCTCGTCGATCGCCTGGGACGCGCTGGTCGGCCTGTTCGGCGGTGAGGCGCTCGCGGCGCTGCTCGGCATCCCGTTCTGGGCCGCGGTGGCGATCGTGCTCGGGGTGCAGGGCGTGGTCGGTGTCTTCGGATACGAGCTCATCCACCGGGTGCAGGCGGTACTGACGGTGGTTCTGTTCGTCACGTTCGTGGTGTTCACGGTCAAACTCGTCGGTGGCCATGAGGTCGTGGTGCCTGCCGAGGTCGCCGGGCCCGACCTGGTGGGCGCCTTCGTGCTTGAGGTGACGATCGCGTTCAGCCTGGCCATCTCGTGGGCGACCTACGCCGCGGACTTCAGCCGGTACCTGCCCAGCGAGGTGTCACCGGCCCGGGTGTTCGGGTTCACCACCGCTGGTCTCGGGCTCGGGTATGTGTTCGTCCAAGGTGTCGGGATCGCCGCCGCCGGCGTCGTCAGTGAGCACACCGCCGAAGGGGTGCGGTCGGTGATGGGCGGGGGATTGCTCGGCGGTCTGGCCTTGCTGGTGATCGCGGTGGCCTCCATCGGATCGGGCGTGATGAACGACTACAGCGGCTCGCTGGCGCTGCAGACGCTCGGCGTCCGCGTGCGCCGGCCGGTGTCGGCGGTGATCGTCACGGTGCTGGCGTTCGCGCTCATCCTCTGGCTGCACAGCGCCGACACCGCCACCCGGTTCACCGATGTGCTCCTGCTGGTCAGTTACTGGATCCCGGCGTT
Source organism: Mycobacterium sp. 4D054 (assembly GCF_052245755.1). Classification (NCBI taxonomy): domain Bacteria; kingdom Bacillati; phylum Actinomycetota; class Actinomycetes; order Mycobacteriales; family Mycobacteriaceae; genus Mycobacterium; species Mycobacterium sp. 4D054. The sequence continues at coordinate 5,350 of NZ_JBQQCF010000028.1, read as the reverse complement.
CGTGGCCGTGGTCGTGGTCGACTGGCGATACCGGGCGAAGGGCCGCCGCACCATCGACCCGGCCACCGAGACCACGGACCGTGCGGATGCCGTAGCTGCGCTGGTCGTGTTCGTGGTCTCTTATGCTGCGGCCATCCCGTTCATGAACACCTCGCTGATCCACGGGCCGGTCGCGATGGCCTGGCATGGCGCCGACATCGCCTATTTCGTGAACCTCGCGGTGGCCGCGGTGCTGTACGGCGGCTACCGCGCGGTGCGCAGCCGGTCGCGGTTCGGGGCGCCGTCGTCGGGGTACTGACCGTGGTGCGCGCCGCGCCGTTGCGTCGCGCAAATCCGAAAGGACCCCGATGCGCCCGTTGACCCTCGCCAAGACCGCGGGCGCGGCATTCGCCGCTGCCGCCGTCGGTGGGCTGGCGACCCGCCCCGCCGTCGAGTCCCGCTGGTACCGGCGGCTGCGCAAGCCCGATTTCCAGCCGCCCGGGGCGGCGTTCCCGATCGTCTGGAACCTGCTCTACAGCGACATCGCGGCGGTGTCGGCGTCGACGATCGACACGCTCGATGACCGCGGCGAGACCGATCGGGCGCGCGCCTATCAGCGCGCGTTGGCCGTCAACCTGGTGCTCAACGCCGGCTGGAGCTGGATTTTCTTCAACCGGCGCATGCTCGGTCCCGCGGCGGCGGTGGCCGGCGCGCTGACTGTCAGCAGCGCCGATCTGGCCCGTCGGGCCGCAGCGGTGAACTCGAAGGCGGGAGTGGCGCTGGCGCCCTACCCGCTGTGGTGCGCGTTCGCGACGGTGCTGTCCACCCGCATCTGGCAGCTGAACCGCTGAAGCCGCCGAGGGGACGCGTTGGTGCGCCCCGGTGCCGACCGCTGGTCGGCCGCGGGTTCTACTGAAAGCGTGGAGCAGACAACCGAAGCCGCGGACGCGGCGCATTTCCAGGCGGTCGACGGAGGGTTCACCCCGACGCGGTACGCACAGAGCCACTGGGGAGAAGACCATCTCAACGGTCCCGCTGTCGTCGGGCTGGTCGCACGCGGTCTCGAAAAGGAGTGCGGATCCGACGAATTCCACCCGACCCGGCTGACCGTTGATCTGTTCCGCGCCGCCCGCAACGCGTTGACCACCCTCGACATCCGGGTGGTGCGCGATGGTCGCCGAGTCCGCAGCGCCGAATGCGACGTCGTGCAGAACGGGAACGTGGTCGCCAGGGCCACGCTGATCCAGTATCGGCCGTCCGAGCCGCCACCGGGGGCGCTGTGGCATCCGCCGTCGACCGGGCCGGAGTTCCCCGTACCCGACGGGGCCATCCAGCCTTTCGTCGGCAGTGACGATGTCGGGTGGACCCGCTCGCCGGCTGCGCACCAAAATCCCTCGCGGAAAAGGTTTTTCAACGATGGGATCCGAACGGTGGTCGGTGAGGAGAACTCGCCTTTCGTGCGGGCGGCGATGGTGGCCGAGGCGACGAGCCTGGTGACGAATCTGGGTACCGCCGGGGTCGGTTACATCAACGGCGATCTGACGGTGGCGTTGTCCCGATTGCCCGTCGACGACTGGATCGGCATCCAGGCCGACTCCCACCACGCCGCAGCAGGCGTCGCGGTCGGCACGGCGACACTGTTCGACAGCCAGGGTGCGTTCGGCGCCGGACTGACCACCGCCATCGCCAATCCGGCGGCCCAGATCGACTTCTCCACAAGAAGTTTCAATCCGGGCGACATCAATTACGAGTAGGTGCCCGACCCGGCGGGGTTCTCGATACTGCGGGCTGCTCGAAGCTGCCGGGCTCGATCCTCTACAGGCCGACCCGTGCGCAGGCCTCATCGAACTCCTCGAGCGCTACCTTGTCGCTTTTGCCGTCGGCCAGCGCCCGCTGATAGACCGCGACGACATCGTCCTGGAGCTCGGCGAACCGCTGGTCCCAGGCCTCGGAATCGAAGCGCCAGTAGCCGGAGACGTCGTATTGGTCAATGGTCCACCCCAGTCCACGAAGGTGCCGGCGCGCAGCCCGAGATTCTGCGGCCTCGCCGGCGAACCAGCAGTAGCCGCGGCCCTCGGGCAGGCGGAGCGCTTCCACAGTTCGCGCGAGCGCGCTTGGAGCACAGCCGTTTCCGGATCCTACAAGTGGTATCACGGTGACGAGGGGATGTTCCGGCAAGTACCCGAGATCGCCGGGGTCGGCGACCTCGACGACCAGGACGGCCTCGGCGTCCTCGGCGAGTTCGTCCACGATCCGGGCAGCCGCGGGCAAACCCGCCAGGTCGGCGACCAGCAGCTGCCACGCCGTGTCCGCGGCGGGGCGGTACCACGACCGGGCGTGGTCGAGTCCGACACGGTCTCCGGGTTCCGCGGTCAACGCCCACCGGGTGCCCGGACCGCCCGTGTGCACCGTGACGTCCACGGTGATGATCGGCCCGTCGTGGTGCCGCAGCGAGTAGTGACGACCCACGGAAACGGAACCAGCGCTGCCATCGCTGGGGAAGTAGACGCCGACAGCAGAGTCACCGGCCGGCTCGATGTCCAGGGTGGCCGGATCATCGACATGCAACACGATGCGTTGCATGCGATCGGTCAACCGCAGGGTCTCGACGACGGAAGCATGCGAGAACGGCACCCAGGCAGGTTAGCTAGATGCAACCGCTCACGGAGATCCGCCGTCCGACGTTTGCGCACACCGACACGTTCGGAGGTGGTGGGGGAGGCGGCGGGGGCGGCGGCGCTGCCTGGTAGTCCTCGGGCAGCGGTGCGTATGCGGCCGGCGGCGGCACCCAGGGAGCGATCGCGTCGGCGACGCTGCCGCACGCATTCACCGACACGTGACGTCCGCCGACCGACCCGCAGACGTCCGCACCGGCCTGCGCCGGTTCGGCCAACGCAGCAAGGCCCAGTGTCGCCAGCACCAATCCGGTCGACGCCATCACTCGCGCGGTCCACACGTGTGGGATCGTACCGCGCGAACCATGGATTTTGGGTGTAGCTTCGACCCGCCGGATCCGAGAGAAAGCAGCCTGCGCATGCCGACGATCACCACCCGCGATGGCGTCGAGATCTTCTACAAGGACTGGGGTTCGGGGCAGCCGATCGTCTTCAGTCACGGTTGGCCGCTGTCGTCCGACGACTGGGATGCCCAGCTGATGTTCTTCCTCGAGAGAGGGTTCCGGGTGATCGCGCATGACCGCCGCGGCCACGGTCGTTCCGCCCAGGTTGCCGACGGCCACGACATGGATCACTACGCCGACGACCTGGCCACGGTCGTCGAGCACCTCGACCTCCAGGACGCAGTGCACGTCGGACACTCCACCGGCGGCGGCGAAGTGGTGCGCTTTCTGGCTCGCCACGGGGAGAGTCGCGCGGCCAAGGCGGTGCTGATCGCGGCCGTTCCGCCGTTGATGGTGCAGACCGAGAGCAATCCGGGTGGGCTGCCGAAGTCGGTGTTCGATGACTTCCAGCACCAAGTCGCGACGAACCGGTCGGCTTTCTACCGTGCAGTCCCCGAGGGCCCGTTCTACGGGTACAACCGCGACGGGGTCGAACCCGTCGAGGGCGTCATCGCGAACTGGTGGCGACAGGGGATGATGGGCGGGGCGAAGGCCCACTTCGACGGCGTGGTGGCGTTCTCCCAGACCGACTTCACCGAGGACCTCAAGAAAATCCAGCTGCCGGTGCTGGTGATGCACGGCGACGACGATCAGGTGGTCCCGTATGAGGCGTCCGGGCCGCTGTCCGCCGATCTGCTTCCCAACGGAACGCTGAAGACCTACAACGGATTTCCGCACGGCATGCCGACCACCCATGCCGACGTGATCAACGCCGACCTGCTGGCGTTCATCCAGTCCTGAGGTCAGCGATTTCTTTCGGCACAGACCCTTCGGGTCCGCCGGGCCGTCATCGCGACAGTTGGTGGGTTGTCGGGTCGGTCCTGACTTGGATGCGGTGGCCGCCAGGTCAGTTGGTGGTCGGTGGTGGGGGTTGGTAGGCGGGGTACCAGCGCCAGCTGATGCGTTCGCCGGTGGGGCCGCGGTAGGGCGTCACCGCTGGTGGGGGTTGGGTGGGTGGTGGGCGGGCCAGGGATCCGGGTTTGAGGTCTCGGCCGGTGCTGTCGGTGACCCGGAGCCGCTCGGCGGGGCCGGTGATGGTGATGACTCCGCGGTGGTGCAGCCGGTGATGGTGGGGGCAGACCAGCACCAGGTTGTCCAGCTCGGTCAGTCCGCCGTCTTCCCAGTGCTCGATGTGGTGGGCGTGTAGCCCGCGGGTGGCCCCGCAGCCGGGCACCGCGCAGCTGCGGTGCCGGTGTTCCAGCGCGCGGCGCAGCCGGCGGCTGATGGTGCGGGTGGTGCGCCCGGCGCCCAGGGGTTGTCCGTCGCGTTCGAACCACACCTCGCAGGTGGCATCACAGCTCAGGTAGCGGCGCTGCTCGGCCGAAAGCAGCGGTCCCAGATGCAGGGCGGCGATCTGGTCTTTGACATCGACATGGACCACCACCGTGGTGTGCGCACCGTGCGGGCGGCGTGCGGCCTCGACATCCCAGCCCGCCTCGACCAACGCCATAAACGCATGACCGGCCGTCGGGATCGGCGAACGCCCCAGGCCCCGCCCCTCGCCGTCGCCATGCCCGTCACGGTCGCCGCGGCCGTATCCGCCAGCGCGGTCACCGCTGTCGTGGTCGGTGTCGGGGTTGGTGGTGTCGTCGCGTTTCCACTGGGCGATCAGCCCGTCATGGTGTGTCTTCAGGGCCGCTTCGAATTTCGCCGACTCCAGCAGCGGGAGCCTGATCCGCCAACACACGAACTCCCCGTCGATGGTTTTGGATAGCGACGGCTGCGGCACCGGCCCACGCACCGGCTCAGGCTCGGGGTCGGGGTCGGGTTCGGGGTCGGGCTGGGGTTGGGGGCGGGCTTCGACGCTGATCGCGGTCCGCAACTGGCTGACCGTGGCATTGGCGGCCAACTGCGCATAATGGGCATCCGAACCCCTCCCCGCGCCCTCGGCGATCGCCCCGACCTGATCCAACGACAGCCGACCCTCCCGCAAATCCCCTGTACAGAGTGGGAATTCGGCCATCCGACGTGCCACCGCCACCAGCGTCTGCGCGTTACGAAACGACGTCCCCAGTTTCCACGCGATCAACCCCTCCATCGATTTCACGCCCGTGATCGCCCACAACCCGGCCCGATCAATCTCGGCAGTGATCTCAGCGATGCGCCCGTCGATGGCGTTGCGCTGGCCGGCCAACTCCGCCAACTCCTCAAAATGCGCCTCCAGCCGATCCGACTGACGCACCACACCGTCGGTACCAGTACCAACCGGGGTCTTCGCGGGCATAACCCCATCCTGACACCACCCACCGACAA
>NZ_JBQQCF010000027.1:0-80131 GCF_052245755.1 Mycobacterium sp. 4D054 | reverse complement strand
CATCGAGCCCCTGCGGCTCCAGGCCGTACTCCTCTTTCGGCCGGCCCGCCACCGCATTGAGCGCCACGTTCGGGATCACCACATCCCGGAACTGCCAGGTATCACTGCCATCCGGGTTGTGCACCAACCGCGGCGCCTCATCCAAATACCTGCGCGGCAGATGATTCTTGAACATGTCCGGCGGCTCGACGATGTGATCATCCACGCTGATCAAAATCATGTCGTCCTTGTTCACGGTGGCTCTCCTTCCGCCCCTGGGCTCCCACCCCGGGACATGCGGTCTCGGCCTTATGTTCTCCTTCTAAGGAAACTAGCTTCTCCAAGAGCGAGAATCAACGTTCAGTAGCGACATTCACGCTGGCAGATCGCGCCAACCGGGGCTCCCGCAGCATCCGCCGTCCTACGCGTGCGAGCTGCTGCGTTGACGACACACGGGAAAAGTGGAAATCTATTGGCGAAATATGAGAACCTGATTCTCATGAGTGAGAGGAGGTCGGCGGTGAGAGTGGCCCCACTGCCCGCAGACCAGTGGGACGAGGCCGTCGACAACGCGCTGTCGGGCCTGATGCCGCCGGAGATGCGCAACCCGGACTCAGCAGGCAACCTCGTCGCCACGCTGGTGCGCCATCCAAAGCTCACGAAGGGATTTCTGCGGTTCAACTTCCATCTGCTCTATGGCTCCACCCTGCCCGCCCGGCTGCGCGAACTCGCCGTGTTGCGCGTCGCCCATCTGACCAAGTGTGAGTACGAATGGCGCCACCACGTCGGCATGGGACTCGAGGCCGGCCTGACCGAGGACGTCATCGCCGGCATCGAACGCGGCGAGGCGGCCGACGCACTTGACCGCGCGGTGCTGGCCGCCGTCGACGAACTGCACCACGACTCCGTCGTCTCCGATTCCACCTGGACAGTCCTGTCCGCCCGTCTTGACGAGCGCCAACTGATGGACCTCGTCTTCACGATCGGCTGCTATGGCTCATTGGCCATGGCTATCAACACCTTTGGCGTAGAGCCAGACTCCAACATCGAAGCAGAAAGGTAGCCACCGTGGCATTTTTCAAGAAGCCCGACGTCGGCAGCTGGACCGAGAACTGGCCCGAACTCGGCACAGCACCGGTCAACTACGAGGACTCGATCGACCCCGAGCACTGGAAGCTGGAGCAGCAGGCCATCTTCCGCAAGACATGGCTGCAGATGGGGCGCATCGAACTCGTCCCCAAGAAGGGTCGCTACATCACCCGTGAGCTGCCATCGGTCGGCCCAGGTGTGTCGATCATCATCGTCAACGACGGCGAACAGATCCGCGCGTTCTACAACCTGTGCCGCCACCGGGGCAACAAGCTGGTGTGGAATGACTATCCCGGCGAGGAGACGTCCGGCACCTGCCGCCAGTTCGTCTGCAAATACCACGCCTGGCGCTACGACCTCCAGGGCAACCTGACGTTCGTGCAGCAGGAGCAGGAGTTCTTCGACCTCGACAAGGCCGACTATCCGCTCAAGCCGGTGCGCTGCGAGGTGTGGGAAGGCTTCATCTTCGTCAACTTCGACGACAACGCCGTCTCGCTTGAGGAGTATCTGGGCGAGTTCGGCCAGGGCCTCAAGGGCTACCCGTTCCACGAGATGACCGAGCACTACAGCTACCGTTCGGAGATCAAGTCGAACTGGAAGCTGTTCATCGACGCGTTCGTGGAGTTCTACCACGCTCCGATCCTGCACATGAAGCAGGCGGAGAAGGAGGAGGCCGAGAAGCTGGCCAAGTTCGGCTTCGAGGCGCTGCACTACGACATCAAGGGCGATCACTCGATGATCTCGTCCTGGGGCGGAATGAGTCCGCCGAAGGACCTGAAGATGGTCAAGCCGATCGAGCGGATCCTGCACAGCGGCCTGTTCGGCCCGTGGGATCGACCGGACATCAAGGGCATCCTGCCCGACGAGCTGCCGCCGGCGATCAACCCTGGCCGCCACAAGACCTGGGGCCAGGACTCGTTCGAGTTCTTCCCGAACTTCACGCTGCTGTTCTGGGTGCCGGGCTGGTACCTGACCTACAACTACTGGCCCACCGGCGTGGACACCCACATCTTCGAGGCCGACCTGTACTTCGTACCGCCGAAGAACCTGCGCGAGCGGCTCTCTCAGGAGTTGGCCGCGGTGACGTTCAAGGAGTACGCGTTCCAGGACGCGAACACCCTCGAAGCGACGCAGACGCAGATCGGCACCCGTGCCGTGCTCGATTTCCCGCTGTGCGATCAGGAGATCCTGCTACGCCACCTACACCACACCGCCCACAAGTACGTCGACCGGTACAAGGCGTCTCTGGCCAACGGGCACGGGTCCTCGAACGGCGAACACGCCTCCGCAAGCGAGAAGGAGTCCGCACATGCCTAAGCTGCCGGAAGAGTTCGCCGATCTGGAACGGTTCTCGGACTGGTGCCTGCCCACCGAAGAGGAGCGCTACCAGAAGCGGTTGAATTCCACGATGGAGGAGATGCAGGAGCTCTACGACGCCGGCATGGCACGGCTCGAAGACATCATGGTGTACGTGGACGCCCGCTTCCCGCTCGCCTCGATGCCCGACGACGCCAAAGCGCTGGTGCACCTGGGACAGTCGATCGTGATGGTCAGCTTTCCGATCGAGGTGTGGAAGCAGCCGCGCGTGCTCGACAGCGGCGCGGCCTACATCAAGCTGGTCAAGGAGCCGGTGGTCTAGGCGTGCCCCCACCACCCCCAGAGTCCGATGCTCTTCGCGCAAGCGGCTCATCGACCACTCTCAGAGCCGCGGGTTACGTCGACGTCGACGCCGGCGAGATCGTCCGGCCGGGCGTCATCCATGTCGCCGACGGACGGATAGTCGGCCTCGGCGGTGATACACCGGAAGGTTCAACCGAGATCGATCTGGGTGACTCGATCCTGCTGCCCGGTTTGATGGACATGGAGGTCAACCTCCTGATGGGCGGGCGCGGAGAGAACCCGGGCCTGTCTCAGGTGCAGGACGATCCCCCGACCCGGGTGCTGCGTGCGGTGGGAAACGCCCGCCGCACGCTGCGTGCCGGGTTCACCACCGTCCGCAACCTCGGGCTGTTCGTCAAGACCGGCGGATACCTGCTCGACGTCGCCCTCGGTAAGGCGATCGACGCCGGCTGGATCGAAGGCCCGCGCGTCATCCCGGCCGGTCACGCCATCACCCCGACCGGCGGCCACCTCGACCCGACGATGTTCGCGGCGTTCATGCCCGGCGTGCTCGAGTTGACCATCGAGGAGGGCATCGCCAACGGGGTCGACGAGATCCGCAAGGCGGTGCGCTACCAGATCAAGCACGGTGCGCAGCTGATCAAGGTGTGCTGTTCAGGCGGTGTCATGTCACTGACCGGAGAGGCCGGCGCACAACACTATTCGGACGAGGAACTGCGCGTCATCGTGGACGAGGCACACCGCCGCGGGTTGCGGGTCGCGGCCCACACCCATGGCGCGGAGGCGGTCAAGCATGCCGTCGAGTGCGGCATCGACTGCATCGAGCACGGCTTCCTGATGGACGACGAGGCCATCCAGATGCTGGTCGACAACGACCGCTTCCTGGTGAGCACGCGCCGACTGGCCGAATACATGGACGTCTCGAAGGCACCGCCGGAACTGCAGGCCAAGGCCGCGGAGATGTTCCCGAAGGCGCGGACGTCGATCAAGGCCGCCTACGAGGCGGGGGTGAAGATCGCCGTCGGCACCGACGCACCGGCGATTCCCCACGGCAAGAACGCCGACGAGCTCGTCACCCTCGTCGACTGGGGCATGCCACCGGCGGCGGTGTTGAAGGCAGCGACCGTGGTGGCCGCGGACCTGATCAACAAGTCCGACTCGCTCGGCCGCCTCGCCGAGGGATACCTTGCCGACATCGTCGCGGTACCGGGCAACCCACTGGACGACATCGGCGTTACACGCAACGTCAACTTTGTAATGAAGGGCGGTAAGGTCTACCGACATGAGCAACCGCACTGAGGATCTCGTCGAGATCCAGCAGCTCCTTGCGAAATACGCGGTCACCATCACCCAGGGTGACATCGACGGACTGATGTCGGTGTTCACACCGGATGGCACCTACAGCGCGTTTGGCTCGACCTACACGCTGGCCCGCTTCCCCGAGTTGGTGGACGCCGCGCCCAAGGGCCTGTTCATGACCGGCACCTCCCTGGTCAACCTCGACGGCGACGATCCGGACAAGGCGACCGGCACCCAGCCGCTGTGCTTCATCGAGCACTCCAAGCACGACATGCGGATCGGCTATTACAACGACACCTACGTCCGCACCGAAGGCGGCTGGCGGCTGAAAACCCGTGCCATGACGTTCATCCGGCGCTCCGGGGAGCACGACTCCGGGCGCCCGCACGCGATCGGGAGGCCCGAAGCCGGATGACCGTCTCCGCCGACATCTCGAGCCCGTCCGAATTCCGGTCGCAGTTGACGGCCTGGCTGGACGAGAACGATATGACCCCCGCGACCGAAGATCACTCCCTGCAGGGGCACATCCGTCAGTTCGCCTGGGTGCAGCGCGCGCTGTACGACGCCGGCTGGAGCCGCTACGGCTGGCCCGAGCAGGCCGGCGGCCTCGGCGGTCCGGCGCTGCTGCGGGCCATCGTCGGCGAGGAGGTGGTGGGCCGGCGGCTGGCCGAGCCGGGACCGTACTCGATGCTCGAGGTGCTGGCACCGACCATGATCGACTACGCGCCCGAGGAACTGGCTGCCGAGATGGTGCCCAAGCTACTCAGCGGCGAAGAGCAGTGGTGCCAGGGCTTTTCAGAGCCCGGCTCGGGCAGCGACCTGGCGTCGCTGACCACGCGCGCGGTGCAGCAGGGCGATACGTGGGTCATCAACGGCCAGAAGGTGTGGACGAGTTTCGCCCAGTACTCGCACCGGTGCATTCTGCTCACCCGCACCGGCGACGCGGACACTCCCGATCACCAGGCCATCACCGCGTTCTTCGTCGACGTCGACACTCCGGGCATCTCCGTGCGGCCGCTGCGCACGATGCACGGCGTCGACGAGTTCTGCGAGGTGTACTTCGACGACGTCGTGGTGGATGGCGGGCGCATGCTGGGCAGGCCCGGTGACGGCTGGCAGCTGGCGATGGATCTGCTGCCTTATGAACGCTCGACGTGTTTCTGGCAGCGCATCGCGTACCTGTACTCACGGTTCGACGCGCTCGTCGAGGAGGTGAAGAGGCAGGGTCAGGGCGTCGACCAGGACATGGGCGAGGCCTATCTGGCGTTGCACACGTTGCGGTGCCGGTCGCGGGCCACCCAGCACCGGCTGGCCGACGGACTCAAACTCGGTCCCGACACCTCCATCGACAAGGTGCTGCTCGCCGGGGCCGAGCAGCGGCTCTACGACACCGCACGCGATCTGCTGCCGGGCGCCGTCGAACTCGAGGACACCGAATGGCGCACGGAGTACCTGTATTCACGTGCGGCGACCATCTACGGCGGTACCGCCGAGGTACAGCGCAACATCATCGCGCGCCGGTTGCTGGATCTCGGGAAGGAGTGAGGATGGCACCCCAGATGGACGAGGGCTCACTCGACATGCTCGAGGTCTCCCTGCGCAAGACCATGTTGGCGAAGTCCGGCCCGGATCTCGATGCGGCACTGGCCGACATGGGCTGGGCCGAAATGCTGTCCGAGGCGGCCGAGCAAGCCGTCCCGCTGGTGTTCCGGCTGTTGGGCGAAACCGGCTCGCACGCCTCGGTTCTCGTCGACGTGGTGCTGCACGCCACCGGCAACGCGATCGGCGACACCGTCGAGCTTCCGTTGCCGTATGCCGGCAATACATGGGTGGTGTGGGACCGAATCAGCGCGGACAGCCTCGAACCCACCCTCGGTGGCCTACCGCTGCGCCGTGAGGAGGAGGGCTATCCGATCCGGGTGGCCGAGGCGCGGGTGGCGGTCGGCTGGTGGCTGGTCGGTTCGGCCAGAACGATGTTGAGCCTGGCCCGGCAGCATGCGCTGGACCGGGTGCAGTTCGGCAGGCCCATCGCGTCGTTCCAGGCCGTCCGGCACCGCCTCGCCGAGACGTTGGTGGCCATCGAGGGGGCCGAGGCGACACTGCGCCTTCCCGGGGCCGACAACCCCGATCTGACGGCGCTGCTGGCCAAGGCCGCCGCCGGAAAGGCTGCGCTGACGGCTGCCAGAAACTGCCAGCAGGTGCTCGGAGGTATCGGCTTCACCGAAGAACACGACCTGCAACTGCACGTGAAGCGTGCCCTGGTGCTCGACGGATTGCTCGGCAGCTCAAGGGAGCTCACGCGGCGAGCGGGCGCCGGCCTGCGGGCGCGCGGTTCGGCTCCCCGGCTGGCCCACCTCTAGATTTCCTGTGCCGTGTGTGTTTCCAGCACGAACGGCTACAGACACGCATTGCTCGCAGACGGGGCCGCGGGCGCTGCCACTACGTGATGTTGGCCTTCATCTCGTCGAGGTTCACCAGCACCGGCCATCCCCCGACGCTGAGCGCGTTGCCGTGGCCGGTCTGGTGGACGTCGAACACCGACTGGATCGCCGCGTAGAACCCCTGCACGTCCAGCGTCTGGTTCACCGCCCGCTTGGCCTGACGCAGCGCGAACGGCGGCATTGTGGCGATCTGCTCGGCGAGAGTTCGGGTCTCGGTATCGAGCTGATCCCGGGGCACCACGCGGTTGACCATGCCCGTGGCCGCCACCTCGTCGGCTGACATCGCCCGGCCGGTGAACAGGATCTCCTTGGCCTTGCGGGGCCCGAGTTCCCAGGTGTGCCCGTGATATTCGACGCCACCGATACCCATCAGCACCACCGGGTCGGAGAACTGAGCGTCATCGGCGGCGATGATCAGGTCACACGGCCAGCACAACAGCAGGCCGCCGGAGATGCAGCGGCCCTGGACGGCCGCGATGGACGGTTTGGGCACATTCCGCCAGCGCAGCGTGTACTCGAGGTAGCGCCTGGCCTCGTGCTGGATGATGAATTCCAGCGTGATCTTGTCCGGCACGGGACCGCCACCGCGCAGATCGTGCCCCGCCGAGAAATGCTTGCCGTTGGCCCGGAGCACGATCACCGACACGTCGCTGTCCTGGGCCGCCCGCGTCCACGCCGCGTCGAGTTCGTCGAGCAGTTCCGGGTTCTGCGCGTTGGCGGCCTCCGGCCGGTTCAGTGTGATCGTGGCGATCCGGTCGCTGACGTCGTAGTCGATGTACACGGGACTCCTCGGGGTTCGGGAGCGGAAAGAAGTCGGCCGGCCCGGTGCGCATCTGGGCCTTCTGTTATCACCAAAATGAGAATACTATTCTCATGGTGAGGAAGTTACAATCTCGGACACGTCCGCCGAGGGAGGGTCGAGGACCGCTATGGCAAGGCGTTCTCCGGTACAGTCAGTTCATGTTCTCCCCAATCGGTCTGCGTCTGAGCCTGCGGTGACCAGCCCCAGCGAAGAACCTGCTTGGAAGCAGCGTGCGGTCGAGCGTTCGATCAAGACAGCCAAACTGCGTGCGGCTCAACGCGTGCAGCGGTTTCTCGACGCTGCCCAGGCGATCATCATCGAGAAGGGCAGCACCGACTTCACGGTCCAGGAGGTCGTCGACCGCTCCCGCCAGTCACTGCGCAGCTTCTACCTGCAGTTCGACGGCAAACACGAACTTCTTCTGGCGCTCTTTGAGGACGCCCTCAGTCGCTCTGCCGACCAGATCCGCGCCGCCACCGCCGGCCACGAGGACCCGCTCGAACGACTGAAGGTCGCCATCCAGCTGTTGTTCGAATCGTCCCGGCCGGACCCGGCTGCCAAGCGTCCGCTGTTCACCGATTTCGCACCGCGGTTGCTGGTGTCACATCCCTCTGAGGTCAAGGTGGCCCACGCCCCGCTGCTGGCGTTGCTCACCGAGCTGATGGAGGAAGCCGGCGCGGCCGGACAGCTCCGCGAGGGCATCAACCCGAAGCGAATGGCCGCGATGACGATGCAGACCGTGATGTTCGTGGCGCAGTCCAGCGGAGACGTCGATGAAAACGCCGCGCACCCCATTACCGCGGACGAGGTGTGGGACTTCTGCGCCCACGGCTTCGCCGCCGTCTGAGACGAGAGTCACCCTCTTGCCGGCCTAGAGGCCGGCTCACTTTTTCGCGCAAGCACGTTTTCCTCGGCGACCCGATCTTGACGCTGCTCATTCCATGAGAGGACAGTTCTTCTCAACGGAGAGGAGTAATTGCGTGGGGCGAGTCTGCCATTGACACTCGCGTACCGGCAATGACAAAGTTGTGAGACAAATTGCAGCCCGATGTCTTACTGAGACTGATCCAGCGAGAGGGACACCGTGACGATCAGCGCCGACAACTCCGACGTGCAGGACGCCGATACCGCAGCGCAGTTGTACTACGACCCCTACAGCGTCGACCTCAACATGAACCCATACCCGGTATTCGCCCGCATCCGGGAAGAAGCGCCGCTGTATTACAACGAGAAACACGACTTCTACGCGTTGAGCCGGTTCGACGACGTCAACAAGGCGATCATCGATCACGAAACGTTCATCTCCGGACGGGGCGCGCTGCTGGAGATCATCAAGTCGGGCATGGAGATCCCGCCGGGCACATTTATTTTCGAGGATCCGCCGATCCACAACATCCACCGCAACCTGCTGTCACGGATGTTCACCCCGCGCAAGGTGCACGCGTTGGAACCGCAGATTCGCGAGTTCACCGCCCGCTGTCTCGATCCGCTGGTCGACACCGGCCGCTTCGATTTCGTCAACGATCTCGGCGAGCAGATGCCCATGCGTGTGATCGGCATGCTGCTCGGGATTCCCGAGGAAGATCAGCGCCGGGTCACCGATCACGGTGAGGCCACTTTGCAGAGCGAGCAGGTTGACCTGCTGGCCACCGGCGAAGTCTTCGCGGAGTTCATCGACTACCGGACCAAACATCCGTCTGACGACATCATGACCGACCTACTCAACGTCGAGTTCGCCGACGAGACCGGCACCGTGCGCCGGTTGACCCGCGACGAACTGCTGATGTATCTGACCGTCGTCGCCACCGCTGGGGCCGAGACCACCACCCGACTGATCGGCTGGGCCGGAAAGACATTGGCCGACTATCCCGATCAGCGTCGCGAGCTCGTCGAGAACCCGGAACTGATCCCCGCCGCGGTCGAAGAGATCCTGCGCTGGGAGCCGCCGGCCTTGCAGGTGGCCCGCTACGTGGCGCGCGACACCGAGTACTACGGCCAGAAGGTGCCTGCCGGCAGCGCCATCCTGCTGCTGGTCGGGGCGGCCAACCGTGACCACCGCCGCTTCGCGCCCGACGGCGACGTCTTCGACATCCATCGAGAACTACGCTCGCACCTGACCTTCGGCGCCGGAACACATTTCTGCATGGGCAACGCCCTCGCCCGGCTGGAGGGCCGCATCGCCCTGGAGGAGATCCTCAAGCGGTTCCCGTCCTGGGAGGTTGACTGGCCCAACGCCCGTCCGTCACAGACCACGGCGGTCCGCGGCTGGGAATCCATGCCCACCTTCGTCTCTTGATTCCGAACAACCCACCACCACAAAAGGATTGAACGACATGGCAGGACGTGTAGAAGGCAAGGTCGCTTTCGTCACCGGTGCGGCGCGCGGGCAGGGACGCGCGCATGCCGTCCGGCTGGCCGAAGAGGGCGCCGACATCATCGCCGTCGACATCTGCAAGCAGATCGACAGCGTGCTGATCCCGCTGTCCTCGCCGGAGGACCTCGCGCAGACCGCCGATCTGGTCAAGAACGCCGGGGGCCGCATCCACACCGCCGAGGTCGACGTGCGTGACTTCGACGCGTTGAAGGCCGCCGTGGACGCCGGCGTGGAGGAGTTCGGCAGGCTCGACATCATCGTCGCCAACGCCGGCATCGGCAACGGCGGGCAGTTGCTGCACGACACCGGTGAGCCCGACTGGGACGACATGATCGGCGTCAACCTGTCCGGCGTCTGGAAGACCGTCAAGGCCGGCGTCCCCCACATCCTCGAAGGTGGCCGCGGCGGCTCCATCATCCTGACCAGCTCGGTCGGCGGTCTGAAGGCCTATCCGCACACCGGCCACTACGTCGCCGCCAAACACGGCGTGGTCGGCCTGATGCGCACCTTCGCCGTCGAACTCGGCGCTCAGAACATCCGCGTCAACTCCGTGCACCCGACCAACGTGAACACCCCGCTGTTCATGAATGAGCCGACGATGAAGCTGTTCCGCCCCGATCTGGAGAACCCGGGCCCTGACGACATGAAGGTCGTGGGCCAGTTGATGCACACCCTGCCCATCGGGTGGGTGGAGCCCGAAGACATCGCCAACGCGGTTCTTTTCCTGGCGTCCGACGAGGCGCGTTTCATCACCGGTGTCACACTGCCGGTCGACGGCGGCAGCTGCCTGAAGTAACCGACGCGAGTGACCGAGCCCCGAACTGCCGTCCGAGCAGGACAAGTGGCTGCGGTACCGCGCATACGTCTGCGGCTGACGCATTCGGCGAAACCACCGTGATCATGAGGCGCGAGTGGTTGCATATCCGTCCATGAGGCGGCTCAACGGCATGGACGCCATGCTGTTGTACAGCGAGACCCCCAACCTGCACACCCACACCCTCAAGGTGGCTGTGATCGACGCGTCGGGCTACGACGGTGACTACGGTTTCGACGCGTTCCGGCGCACCGTCGCCCGGCGGCTGCACCTTCTCGACCCGCTGCGGTACCGGTTGGTCGACATCCCGTGGCGGCTGCACCACCCGATGTGGCTGGAGGACTGTCCGGTCGACCTGGACTATCACCTGCGCCGCGTGCAGGTGCCCGCGCCGGGCCGGCGGCGCGAACTCGACCGTGTCATCGGAGAGATCGCCAGCACACCGCTGGACCGCAGTAAGCCGCTGTGGGAGTTCCACTTCGCCGAAGGCATGGCCGACGACCGCTTCGCACTCATCGGCAAGGTGCACCACACCCTCGCGGACGGTGTCGCATCGGCGAATCTGCTTGCCCGGCTGATGGATCTGGCCGGCGACGTGCAGGACGAGCGGGACGAACCGCCCGCGTCATGCGAGCAGCCCTCCGCGCGGGAGCTGCTGCGCGCGGCACAGCTCGACCACGTCCGGAACATCGCTGGGCTTCCCGGACTGGTGGCCGACGCCGCGCGGGGGGTCAGGCGGCTGCGCCGCCGCAGCAGGCAGCGTCGGGCCGTGCCCGACCTCGCCAAGCCGTTCAACGCTCCGCCGACCTTCCTCAACCACATCGTGTCCCCGGTACGGACCTTCGCGACCGCGACGCTCTCCCTGGCCGAGGTGAAGGAGACCACGAAACACCTCGGTGTCACCTTCAACGACGTGGTGCTCGCGGTAGCGGCCGGCGGTCTACGCGAGCTGCTGCTGCGCTACGACGGTCGCGCCGACCGCCCGATCATGGCGACGGTGCCGGTGGCCACCGACAAGTCCACCGAAAGGATCACCGGCAACGAGATCGGCGGGATGATGGTGTCGATGCCCGTGCACATCGACGACCCGCTGGAGCGGGTGCGCTTGACGTCGCTGGCCACCGCGCGCGCCAAGGAGACCCACGACCTTCTCGGTCCCACGCTGCAGGGCAGAATGCTCGAATACCTGCCGCCGCCTTTGGCGCCCGCGTTGTTCCGGGCGCAGGCCAAGCGCGCCGACCACAACCGGCTGATGAACGTCGCGGTGTCCAACGTGCCCGGCCCGAGGCGGCGCGGACACATCGGCGGAGCGCCGGTGAGCGAGATCTATTCGGTCGGCGTGCTTTCCGCCGGCTCGGCGTTCAACATGACCGTGTGGAGCTACGTCGACCAACTCGACATCGCGGTGCTGTCCGACGACCGCACGTTCGACGACCCGCACGAGGCCACGGACGCTGTCGTGCACGCCTTCGACGAATTGCGCCGGGCCTGCGGTCTGCCCTCGGCGGGCACGGTCGATTCCGCCATGGCGCCGGCGACCGCCGAAGGCTGACTCAGCTCCCGCGGAGTTCGTTGCGCAGAATCTTGCCGGTGCTGCCGCGCGGCAGCTCCTCCATGATGGTGATGTCGCGGGGCACTTTGTAATTCGCCAGGTTCTCGCGGACGTGTTGCTTGAGTTCGTCGACGGTGACGCTGCAGCCCGGGGCCGGGACGACGAACGCGGACAGCCGCTGCCCGTACTGCTCGTCGTCGACGCCGAGGACGGCTGCCTCAGCCACCGCGGGGTGGGCGACGAGTGTCTTCTCGACCTCGATGGGATAGACGTTCTCGCCGCCGGAGACGATCATCTCGTCGTCCCGTCCGACCACGAACAGCCGGCCCGCCTCGTCCAGGTAACCCAAGTCTCCCGAAGCCATGAAGCCGTCGTGGAAGTCCTTGTTGGCGCCGGAGGTGTAACCGTCGAACAATGTGGAGCTGCGGACGAAGATCTGCCCGACCTCCCCCGTCGGTACCTCGCGGTGGTCTGCGCCGAGGATCCGGAGCTGCGTGCCGTCGGCCGGCCGGCCCGCGGTGTCCGGCGCGGCACGCAGGTCGGCGGGCGTCGCGGTGGCGATCATGCCGGCTTCGGTGGCGTTGTAGTTGTTGTAGATGACGTCACCGAACTGGTCCATGAAGGCGGTCACGATGTCGGGGCGCATCCGTGAACCAGAGGCGGTGGCGAACCGTAACGTCTTGCCGCTGTATCGGTTTCGCACGTCATCGGGGAGTTCCATGATCCGATCGAACATCACCGGCACCACCGCCAGACCGGTGGCGCGGTGGCGGTCGATCAACTCCAGCGTCGCCTCGGGATCGAACTTGCGGCGGGTGACGATGGGGCAGGCAAGCAGCGCGGCGAACAGCAGTTGCGAGAACCCCCAGGCATGGAACATCGGCGCGGCGACCACGATCGGTTCCTCGGCGCGCCACGGGGTCCGGTCGAGTACGGCCTTGAGGTCACCGGCGCCCCCGCTGCCGGCAGAACGCTTGGCGCCCTTGGGGGTCCCGGTCGTGCCGGAGGTCAGCAGAATGACGTCGCTCTTACGCTCGGCCGGTTTCGGGCGCAGGCCCAGGTGCGCGTCGATCAGGGCTTGCAGCGTGGAGGGACGTGATCCATCTCCCGTCGCTACGCTCGCCCCTGATCCATCTCCCGTCGCTACGCTCGCCCCTGATCCATCTCCCGTCGCTACGCTCGCCCCTGATCCATCTCCCGTCGCTACGCTCGCCCCTGATCCGTCGTCGACCCAGCCCAGGATCCGCTGCGCCTGCGGCCGGTTTCGCAGCGCACGGTCCACCGTCTCGGTGAACTCCTGGTCGTAGATCACGACGTCGGCGCCTTCCCGGTCGATGACCTCGGCCATCGCCGGGCCGGCGAAAGACGTGTTCAGCAGCAGCACGTCCGCGCCGATGCGGTTCGCCCCGACAAGCGCCTCGACGAAACCGCGGTGGTTGCGGCACATCACCGCGACGGTCCGCGGCGCATGCTGTTGCAGTGCGACACCGAGCGCGTCGCAGCGGTCGTCGAGCTCCTTCCACGTCAATGTGCCGAGTTCGTCGATGATTCCGGGGCGGTCCGGGCACCGCTGCGCGGCCGCGGCGAACCCAACCGTCGCGGTCAGCCCCGCGCGGCGCATCGCCAGACCCATCCGCAGATACCGGTCGGGGCGCATCAGCGCGATGAGCCGTGCGCGCCAGAGTGTGGCAAGGAGGCCCAGCTGATCGGCCATCGTCACCCCAGCACCGGGAAGCGGCGTTTGCGGGCGAGTTCATCGAGTGCAGCCTGCATCACCGACCGGATGTGCCGGTCAACCTCGTCGATGTCGGGATCGTCTCCGAACTCGGCGGTGATGTCGACGGGGTCGAGCACCCGGGTCACGATCTTCGACGGCAGCGGCAGGTTGGGCGGGAAGATCACCGACAGCCCGAACGGGAACCCCACACTCACGGGCAGGATCTCCATCCGGGCGCGGGTCAGGCCGATCCGGCGGGCGATCGAATCGCCCCGGGCGAGGAACATCTGCGTCTCCTGGGCCCCGATCGACACCACGGGAACGATCGGCACACCGGCTTCCAGCGCGGTGCGCACGTATCCGGTGCGGCCGGCGAAATCGACCACGTTCGCCGTCATGGTCGGCCGGTACGAGTCGTAGTCACCGCCGGGGAACACCAGAACCACCGCGCCGGAACGCAACGCGGCCGCCGCGTTCTCACGGCTGGCTTCGATAACCCCCGCCTTGCGCAGCAGGTCGCCGAGCGGGCCCATGAACACGCCGTAATGGGCAAGCGTGTACAACGGTCGATCGAAGCCGAAGTGTTCGTAGAACGCGGGCGCGAAGACCATCACGTCCGGTGTCAGCATGCCGCCGGAGTGGTTCGACACCACCAGCGCGCCGCCCTCGGAGGGCACCGATCCGATGCCGTGGACCTCCGCGCGGAAGTAACGCCTGATCACCGGCCCCACCCAATTGGCGATTTGCCGGGTGAATCCGGGGTCCCACTTGGCCGTCTCGGCGCGCGCGTCGGACATGGTGGCGAATATGATACTCTCCGATAACGAGAATGTCATATCCGCAGCTAGGAGGCTATTTTATGTCGGGTGCCGTCCTCGTCACCGGCGGCTTCGGCCTCGTCGGGTCCGCAACGGTGCAGCGTCTGGTGGAGCTGGGCCGCCGCGTCGTCGTCGCCGACCTCGGCACCCCGGCCAACCGCGCCGCCGCCGAACACCTTCCCGCCGGGGTGTCGGTTCGGTGGACCGACCTGACCGATGCCGACCAGACCACCCGACTGGTCGCCGAGGTCGCGCCCGAGGTGATCATCCACCTCGCGGCCATCATCCCGCCGGGGATCTACAAGAATCGGGCGCTGGCGCGCCGCGTGAACGTGGACGCGACGGCCACACTGGTGCGCGTCGCTGAGGCCCAACCCACTCCCCCGCGTTTCGTACAGGCGTCCAGCAATGCCGTCTACGGCGCGCGCAACCCATTCATGTCGGAGGGTCCCGTCACCGCGGATACGCCGATGAAGCACTCCGACCTGTACAGCGCGCACAAGGCCGAAGCGGAGACGATCGTGCGCTCCTCGTCACTGGAGTGGGTGGTGTTGCGCCTCGGCGGTGTGCTCAGCGTCGACCCCAAGGCGATTCCGTTCAGTGCCGATGCACTGTATTTCGAGAGCGTGCTGCCTGCTGACGGCCGGTTGCACAGCGTCGATGTCCGGGATGTGGCATGGGCTTTCGCCGCCGCGACGACGGCCGAGGTGGCACGCGAGATCCTGCTGATCGCCGGGGACGACTCACACCGCGTGCTGCAGGGCGAGGTGGGTCGCGCCCTTGCCGAGTCGCGCGGCCTCAAGGGCGGGCTGGTGCCGGGACGTAAGGGGAACCCCAACAGTGACGAGGACTGGTTCGTCACCGACTGGATGGACACCACCCGCGCCCAGGAGGCGCTGCAGTTCCAGCACCATTCCTGGCAGGACATGCTCGACGAGGCGCACCGGCGCGCCGGCGCGTCACGGTATGCGCTGCGGGTCGCGGCGCCGCTCATCAGGGCGATCCTCAAGCGGCGCTCGGCCTACTGGAGGCAACCCGGTCAGTACGCCGACCCCTGGGGCGCGATCAAGCGCAAGATCGGTGACCCGTCGCCTGATTCGTAGTCGGCCCGGTCCGGCTTAGGCCGGTCCGAGCGTCGGCGCGTCAGTGCCCGGACCGAAGTACCAGCCGCCCGCCGCCTGCGTACCGCCGTCCACATGGATGGTCTGGCCGGTGATGTAGGTAGCCATATTCGAGGCGAGAAACACTGCCGCCGAGGCTATTTCGTCGACATTACCGGCACGCCGCATCGGCACCATCGCGGCCAGCGACTCGGACAGATCTCCGAATGCGAGGTTCTGGAGGCCCTCGGTAACCGTGAGATCCGGGGCCAGCGCGTTGACGCGGATACGGTGCGGCGCCAACTCGAAGGACGCGGTCTTGGTGTAGTTGACAACCCCCGCCTTGGCCGCCGCATACGCGGCGTAGCCGGGCGCGGCCCGACTGCCCTCGATCGAGGTGATGTTGATGACGCTTCCCGGCTGTCCGGCAGCGACCAGTCCGCGCGCGACCCGTTGCGTGCACAGCAGCACGTGACGAAGGTTGCTGCGGTACAACGCGTCCCACCCGTTCTCCGAGGTCTCCAGCAGCGGGGAGTTGAACGTCCCGCCCGCGTTGTTGACCAGGATCGACACCGTGCCCAGTTCACGCTCGGTGCGTTCCAGCGCCGCATCGACGGCCCCGCCGTCCCGGACGTCGGTGGGCAGCCCCAGCGCCCCGATGGATGCCGCCGCCGCGGCACAGGTGTCGGGATCGCGTTCCCAGATCGCCACCGAGGCGCCGAAAGCAGCCAGTCCCTGCGCGATTCCCTTTCCGATCCCGGCGCCGCCACCGGTGACGACCGCGACCCTGCCTGTGAGCAGGATGTCCGGCGGAGCGATGGCCATGAGCGATGAGACTAGCGTGCCGGCGCGGTGCCGATGATCCCGTCGGCTTCCAGCGCGGCGATCTCGTCCTCGGTGAGCCCGAGCTCTCGCAGCACATGATGGTTGTGCTCACCGAGCAGCGGCGCCGGTGTGGTGTGCACCCGGTCCGGGCCGCGCGAGCTGCGGAACGGCAACGTGCTGTGCGGGGTCGGCGGGTTGACGGGATGTTCGACCTGCTCGAAGAAGCCGCGGGCGGTCAGCTGCGGGATCTGGTTCTGGCGGTGCGGCTGAAGCACTTTGGCCACGGGCACTCCGTGATCCCACAGCGCGGCGACGATCTCGTCACCGCCGCGCTCGACACACCACGCAGACAGGTGCCGGTCGATCAGATCGTGACGGGCGTGCCGTCCCGCGGCACCGGCCAGCTCCCGGGTGTCCGCCCAGGCCGGGCTTCCCAGCGCGTCGCACAGCCCGGACCATTGGGCGTCGGTGGCGACGGCGATCGCGACCCAGCTGTCCCGGCGGCCGAACTCGTCGACCTCGTTGGTCAGGTACAGGTTCTGCGGCGCCGCGGTCGGTCCGCGGTTGCCGGCCCGTTGCAGCAGCGCGCCGTATGCGGAGAACTCGATCACCTGCTCGGCGGCCACGTTGAGCGCCGCGTCGACCATCGCGGCCTCGACCATCGACCCCTCGCCGGTGCGGCGGCGATGCTCGAGCGCCAGCAGGATCGCGTTCAGCGCATGCACACCGGCGTTCGGATCGCCCACCGAATACGGCTCGAAGGGGTTGAGGTCCGGATAGCCGGTAAGCCAGCTGATACCGGCCGCCGCCTCGATGACGTACGCGAACGCCGGGTTGTCCCGCCACGGCCCGTCCAGTCCGAACCCGGGCATGCGGACCATGATCACATCGGGCTTGACCTCCCTGACCGCGTCGTAAGTGAGCCCCATGCTCTCCAGTACGCGCGGGGTGAAGTTCTCGACGACGATGTCAGCGGTCGCGGCCAACTTCTTGAGCAGATCTCTACCGGCGTCGCTCTGCAGGTTCAGCGTGATGCCCCGCTTGTTGGTGTTCAGCCCTGAGAAGATCGGCGACCGCTCCCACCACTGGTGTTCGGTGACCGGGATTCCCGCGATCAGACGGGTCCCGTCGGGGTGCCGCGTGGACTCGACGTGGATCACGTCGGCGCCCAGCATCGCCAGCATATGGGTGCAGCTCGGCCCGGCCCAGAAGGTCGTCATGTCGACGACCCGCACACCCTCGAACGGCCGCCCCTCTCGTCGCGAAACCGCCACCACGGTAGCGCCGGCCGCTCGCGCACTACCGTGGTGGCGGTCTCGCGAGCGGTAGTGCTCGGTGTGCTCGCCCAGGCGCGGGCCCGGTTCCGGGTGCCGCAGCATCGGCGGGGTCATGCGGTACGGGGGCGCGGGCTGGGTGAAACCGTCACGCGGATTGACGACGAACGAGCCTCGTTCGACGAAGTGGTCCAGCGATTCGACGTTGGCGCCGTTGGCGACCGGCGCGTTCGGGATGCGGAACGCCGTGGCCAGATCCCGGATCTCGTCGACGGTCTGATCGGCGACCCACGCGTAGAGCTCCTCGGCCTTCTCGTTGGCCTGCTGGGTGATCGACAACGGGGAGTCCTCGTCGATCCACTCGACGTGCCCGGTCATCGCGCACAGGTCGAACCACTGCTGGGCCGTGCCGCAGCCGATGTCGACCAGGCCGTCCTTGGCGCGGGCGATGCCCGGCACCGTCAGTCGCCGCGCATTCCGCCACGGCCGGCCCAGCATCTCGTGGTAGCTCACCGGGTAGTAGGTGAGCCCGAGGATCGAGGTCTCCAGCATGGACAGGTCGACCAGCTCGCCGCCGCCGCGCATGCGCGACGCCAGGGTGGCCGCACTGGCATACGCACCGGCCAGGTACTCGCCCACTTGACCGCCGACGTATACCGGCGCCCGGTCCGGAGTGCCCCGGCCCAGGCCGACGATGCCTCCGGACCACGCCTGCAGCGTGAACTCGGTGGCCGGCCGCCCACTCCACGGCCCCCGCAGCCCGAACGGGGTGATCGCAGTGACGGTCGCATGCGGATGACGGTCTCGGATCACGTCCGGGGCGAAGTCGGCCTCCCCCGCCACCCCGGGGCCCGGCGACCAGATGACGGCGTCCGCGCCCGCCAGCAGCGCGTCGACGAAGTCGCTGTCCAGGCCCGGTTCTGCGACGACCGAGCGCTTCGAGCACGCCAGGAACGAGAACAGGGCCCCGTCGGTGCCCTCGAGGATCTCGGCACCGGACGCCGACCAGTAGCGCAGCGGATCACCCTGCGGCGGCTCCACTTTGACGACCTCGGCGCCGCCGTCGGCGAGCAGCTTCGTGCAGTACGCACCGGCGATCCCACTGGACAGGTCGACGACGATGTAGCCGGAGAGCGGAGGTTCGGGCCCCGAGTCGGACACTGCGTGCCTAGTCCTTCTTGGCCCGGTTGCGTTTGCTCAACCGGAATTCCGGCGGGAACTTGCTGTCGTTGTCGTTGACCGCGGCCGACAAGCCGGAATCGATCGACTCGAACATGCCGAGATCGTCGTCGCTGTCGTTGGCGACGCCGTTACCCATCGATTCGAAGAACGCGCTGAGCAGGCTGCCCATGTATTCGCCCTGCTGCTGCTTGAAGATCTCGAAGAACATCTTCTGCTGGAACACGGTGTCCACCGGACGGTTCCGCGCACACGCCAGGGCGTACTTCTGTGTCTCGGTCTCCAACTCGTCGCGCGCCACCACTTTGTTGAGGAAGTTGCAGTCGTACATCTCGGCGGCGGTGAAGGGCCGGCCGGTGAACACCATCTCCTGAAACTTGCGCAACCCCATCATCTGCACCCAGGTCCACATCCGCGGACCCCAGCCGTGATAGCGGAACGACGGGTGCCCGAACAAGGCGTCGTCGGAGGAGATCACCAGATCAGCGTCGGCGCATTGGTAGAAGTGCCAGCCGTAACAGTAGCCCTTGGCCTCGACGATGCTGATCTTCTTGAAGTCCTGCAGCGCACGGTTCCCCGCTTGCGAGTTGGCGTACCAGGCACTGATGGTCGCCCCGTTGCGGAACGTGCCCTTCGGGGGATAGGTCACCTCGCCGACACCGTCATCCTCAAGCCGCAGTTCCGCCAGCCGCGCCGCCGGATTGTCGTTACCCTCCATGAACTCGGGAAGGTCGGCGCCGCTGCCCAGATTGTCCCCCACGCCGCGGATGACCACCACCTTCACGTCGTTGTCGGCGTTGGCCGCCCGCAGCACATCGGCATACCGCAACCGGGCCAGTGACGTCGGAGCGTTGAGGAACTCCGGACGGTTGAACGTGATGGTCGCGATCTTGGTCTTCGGGTCCTTATCGTAGAGGATGATCTCCTCGGGCGACGGCCGCTCACCCATGGACGGCCTCACCGTAAGCCGGTGCGGTCGAAAGGATTTCGGCGCCGTCGGCGGTGATCAGGACCGCGTCGCGGGTGAACACCGCGCCCGCCCCCTGTTCCCACACGTACGCGGTGAGCGCGAGCACCATACCCTCCTCCAGAATGTCGGCGTCCGCGGTCGCCCGCAGCGTCGGTGACACCACCGGCGGGTCGAAACCCAGTCCGAGGCCGTGTGCCACCGGCATCGCCGGCAGCCGCTCACCGGCCTGCTGGTAGGCGTCCAGCAGGCCGCTCGTGCTCATGCCGGGCCGACATGCCTCGATCAGCTTGTCCCACAGATCGTCCCGGCGCCGGTACAGCGCACGCACAGCATCGGTCGGCTCACCGACATACAGCGTGCGGGCCACCTCGGCGACATAGCCGTCGGCCAGCACCCCCGCGGACAGCGCCACAAGGTCGCCTTCTCGCACCACGCCGTCACCGTCGGCTCGCCGCCACGGATGCTCCTTCGACGTCACCCAGGCGGCATCCTGGGTCGCCGGGGTGCTCACCCCACCGGCGGCCTCGGCCTCCAGCACGGCACCGGCGAGCGCCTTCTCCGTGACGCGCGACCCAAGCGCGGCGACGCCCGCGGCCAACCCTTTCTCGGCGACCATCAGGGCTCGACGCAACGCGTGCACTTCCTCGGGCGATTTGATCCGACGGGCAGCCTGCATGGCCTGCTCGGCGTCGACCAGCTCCGCGTTGGGGAACGCCATCGGCAGCAGCTTGGCGAATGTCGGTGTCAGAGCATCGGTTCCAACCCGTCGCACGGTGTCGGCGCCCTTGATGTTCTTCAGTATCCCGACCAAGGTCATCGGGTTCCAGGCGAAGCCGTACAGGTTCTCGTGGGGGATCTCCTCGGGGATGCCCTCGTCCCAGGTGCTGTTGAGGTGGATCTCACCGGTGGCTCGTACGAACTCGCAGATCGGCCCGAACGGGCGGGTGCCCACGACCCACAGCTGCGGGGCTCCGGAGATGTAGCGGACGTTGGCCTGCCGGCCGAGCACCAGCATGTCGAGGTCGTGGGCCTCCATCTGTGCGAGGGCACGCTCCCGGCGGCTGTATCGCAATGCGCGGCCGTCGGCCTCGATCTCAGTTCCCACGGGACACCTCGTACGGGTCGTAGGGATACGCGGTCAGCGGCATCCAGCCACCCTCGGTGACCACCACGATCTCCTCACCGCGATAGCCGCCGGTGCCGTCCTCCCAGACCACCGGCTCGAACACCAACAGCATTCCGTCCGGGAAGATGAAGTTGTCATCCCATTCCTGACCGAGATCCGTGCCGATCATCGGCATTTCGGCCGCGCTGGTGCCGATGCCGTGCCCCAGGTAGAAGTGGGGCAGCCACGGCTTCTGCCCGCCGGCGGCCGCGGTCGCCGCGCGCCCGAGGTCACCGCAGGTCGCCCCAGCCTTGGTCACCGCCAACACTGCGTCGACGATCTCGCTCCACTTGTCGAACTGCTTCTGCTGAATCGGCGTCGGATCCTGACCGACGATCCAGGTGCGACCGTGGTCGGAGCAGTAGCCGTGGTAGGCGATCGACACGTCGGTCCACAGCACGTCGCCCTGCTGGAGCTCACGCTCGGTCGTCAGCAGAGGCAGGGCGAGATCACCGGTGGTGGTCCAGGTGCTCTCGGCCTTGCACGTCGGCATCGCCTGCCAGATCGAGTCGAACATGTTGGTGGTGGCGCCGAGTTCGAAAGTGCGGCGCACGAATTCGGCCGACAGGTCGATCTGGCGCGCACCGGGTGCCAGCGACTTCTGTATCTCGGCGACGGCCTGTTCGGTGATCTGGCAAGCGCGCCGGATGCACGCGATCTGGTCGATGGTCTTGACGATCTTCGCCGCCCCGATCACCGGCGCGGCGTCGACGGGTGCGCTCGGGAACAGCGCTGTGCCCGCCCGCCGCATCGCCCCGGTCAGCTCGTCGGTCGCGACGGCGGCACCGGCCGGGATCAGCCGGGCCAGGATCTTCGCGAATTCGCCGACCCCTTCGTCGAACTCGAGGTAGACGGGCCCGTGCAGGTGGTCGTCGGGCAGACCCGACTCCATGGCTGCGCCCTCGCGGAAGGGCAGGAACAGATGCGGGTACTCGTCATCGGCTAGGACCACCGCCACCGGCCGTTCGACATGCGACAGTCCCGCATCGGCCAGGGGCCAGCTGATACCGGTGGCGTACATGACGTTCCCGTTGCCGAGCAGCACCAGAGCGTCCACGTTCTGCTCGGCCATCGAGGCGTGCAGCCGCGCACCGACCTCGCTACGCATCCGCGTGAAATCGGGTTCGGTGGGGATGTCCAGCCACGTGTACCCGGTCCGGGCGATCTGGGTGACGCCGGAGTGGGTGGACGTCGTCACGACAACCCCAGGAACTTCTGCACGTTCGTGGACACGATCTTGACCGCTGCCTCCGGACCCACCGCCTCGACGACGGTAGCCAACGACTTCTCCGAGTAGCCGAACGTGCTCTCGTTGTGCGGGTAGTCGCTCGACCACATCGCGTTGTCGACACCGATGCGGTCGATCAGCGCCAGCCCCAGTGGGTCGACCATGAACGACGCGCTCATGTGGTTGGCCCAGTAGTGGTGCACGTCGTGCTGCAGTTCGTGGTTGAACATGTGCCGGTAGGACGCGAACATGTGCTCGGCGTCCTGCAGTGCGGTCGGCACCCACGCGATGCCGCCCTCGAACCAGCCGATCTTCAGGCTCGGGTGCCGGTCCAGAATTCCGGAGAACACGTACTTGGCGAACTGCTCACGGAACGAGTCGACGTTGACCATCATGCCGACCACCACACTGTTGTTCTGGCACGGCGTCTTCGGCGGCGTCTCGCCGATGTGGTGGCTGACCGGCAGCCCGGCTGCCTCGATCTCGTCCCACACGGCGTCCATGTCGGTGCTGCCGTAGTCGTAGATGTTGCCGTCGTCATCCTTACCGGGATTCAGCGGCAGCAGGAACGTCCGCAGTCCCAGCGCCTTCAGCTCCTCGAGGGTGCTGCGGGTGCCTTTGGGGTCCCACCAGTTGATCAGGCCGACACCGTAAAAGTGCCCGTCGGAGCGCTCCTGCAGATCGGCGATGTGTTCGTTGTAGATCCGGAACACCCGCTCGCGCAGACCCTTGTCCGGGTAGTGGAACAGCGCCAGCACCGCGTTCGGGAACGCCAGTTCCTTGTCGATGCCGTCTTCCTTGAGTTCCCGGATGCGCGCCTCGATGTTGTTCGACGCGGCGCCGGCGAGATCGTCGTACTGCATGAGCACTCGGCCGAAGTCGCCGCCGGTCCAGGCCTTGCCCTTCATCCCGACCATGTAGGCGCCGTCCTCGTACCAGATCCGCGGCGCGGCGCCCTTGAGCTCCTCCGGGAAGCGCTCGTAGAAGATGTCGTCGGCCACCGAGATGTGATTGTCGGCGGAGAAGATCTCGGTGCCTTCAGGCAGCCCGACGACCGTGCCGGTCGAGTGGCCGTGCCGGTGCTTGGGAGCGCCGAATCCTTCGGGGGGATAGAGGGTCGGGGCGGACATTGGGATCTCCAATCGGGCTGTGCTAGAGGGCTTTACCAGGTGACCGGTAGTTCGTAGACGCCGTAGGCGAGCCGGTCATGCTTGAACGGCACCTCCTCCAACGGGATCGCCAGCTTCATCGTCGGGATCCGGCGCAGCAGCGTGTGGAACACGATCTGTAGCTCGGCGCGGGCCAGCTGCTGTCCTACGCACTGGTGCCGGCCGTAGCCGAAGCCGAGTTGCTGGTTCGCATCGCGGGTCAGGTCGAGCGTGTCCGGCTCGGGGTAGGCCCGCTCGTCCCAGTTGGCCGGCGCCAGATCCAGGATGATGCCCTCCCCCGCCCGGATGGTCTCCCCGGCGATCTCGATGTCTTCCGTGGCCACCCGGCGTTGGCCGTTCTGAATGATCGACAGGTAGCGCATCAGCTCTTCGACGGCGTTGGCGATGAATTTCGGGTCGTCGGAATCACGAAGAAGCGCAGCTTGTTTCGGGTTCTCCAACAGCGCGCAGATCCCGATCCCGATCATATTGGCGGTGGTCTCGTGGCCGGCGATGAGCAGACCGGTGCCCAGTTGCGCGGCCTCCTTGACGCTGATCTCGCCGGCGGTGACGCGCTCGGCGAGGTCGGAGACCGCGTCCTCGGCGGGGTTGGCCTGCTTCTCCTCAACGAGGTTGATCAGGTACTGGTGCAGGCTCATCGCACCCTTCTGCATGGCGTCCGCGGCCGCGTAGCGGGCGAGCCCGGCATTGGCGTGCTCCTGAAAGAACTCGTGGTCCTCGTAGGGCACGCCGAGCATGTCGCTGATGACCCGGGTGGGCACCGGGAGCGCGAGCTTGGCGACCATGTCGGCCGGCTGCGGGCCGGCCAGGATCTCGTCGATGCATTCGTTGGTGACGTCCTGAATCACCGGGCGCAGCGCCTCGACCCGCCGGAAAGTGAACGGCTTGGACAGCATCCGGCGGAACCGGGTGTGCTCCTCGGCATCCGAGGTGAACACCGAGCGCGGCCGCTTGTACACCGTGGACAACATGTGCTCGTTCCAGTGCGGGAAGCCCTCCCGCCTGTCGTCCACGCTGACCCTGGAGTCGGCGAACAGCGTGCGCGCCACCTCATGGCCGGTGATCAGCCACGGCGTGGCGCCGTTCCAGATCCGCACGCGGGACAGCGGTTTGGCCTTGTTCATCTCGAGCATCTGCGGCGGCGGCGCGAACGGGCAGCCCGCGGCGCGCTCCATCGGATACTCCGGCACCGCCACCGCTTCCTGCGCAAGCGTCTCTGTCATTTCACTCCTCGATGTGGATGGCCAGGGCGGGGCATGCGGCCGCGGCCTTTCGGGTCTCCTCGGCGTGCTCGGGTCCGGGCTCGGGGATCAGCAGTTCGACCACGCCGTCGTCGTCGCGTTGGTCGAACACGACACCGGCATTGAGCACACACTGGCCCGACGAGACGCACCTGTCCTGGTCGACCGTGACCCTCATGTCAAGACAGCTCCGTGACCGGGGCGTGCCACAGCCCGATGATCGCGTCGATCAGCCCGGTGGCCGCGGCCTGCCAGGTGGGCCGCGCGACGGGCGACCCCTGCGCGAGGAGCCGCTCACGGTCGGCACAGCTGTGCATCAATAGGTTGCGGCCCATGATGTTTCGTTCCACTCGGACGTCGACGGGCAGATCGGGCAGACAGCCGTTGATCCCGTCGAGTACCCGGACCAGCGACGGTGACGACAGCGCGTCCTTGACGATCATGTTGTGGTATGCCGGGTCGGTCATCACCTGCGCGGCGAACCGGGCGTACCAGGTCGGATTGCCCAGTTCGGCAAGGTGATCCGTCAACGGGCAGACAAGCGCGGCCACCCAGTCGCGCATGTCGGTCGAATCCCCGATCTCGGCGACCCGGCGCTCACGCAGCTCCTCGATCGGGCCCCGGTGCTTGTGCTCGATGGCACGCACCAGGTCCGCCTTGGTGCCGAAGTGGTAGCCGACTGCGGCGTTGTTGCCCTGGCCGGCGGCTTCGCTGACCTGCCGGTTGGACACCGCGAACACCCCGTGTTCGGCGTAGAGCCGCTCGGCCGCCTTCAGGATCGCCTCTTGGGTGCTGCTTGCACGGTCGGCCCGCACGGTCCTCGCAGTCGTCACGCTCTCAGTGAACCCGGTCACACCTGCTAAGTCAAGCGACTGATTTAAAGCAATCACCCTGCGGTCTGCCCGGTTGCCGGCTTGCGGACGATCACCTTGCCCGCGACGGTGCCGCCGTCGACCGGCAACACGGTGCCGGTGACGTACCGAGACCGGTCCGTGGCCAGGTACAGTGCGGCCTCGGCGACGTCCTCGGCGCTGCCCTCCCGCTTGAGCGGGCGGTCGTCTCGCATCTGCTGCCGGATTCTGGCCTCGAAGCGTTCCAGCCGTTCCCGGTCCTCGTCAGTGGCCGACGAGGCGAGAATCGGCGTCGGTATGTTGCCGGGCGCCAGGCAGTTCACCCGCACCTCGTAATGCGCGAGCTCGATCGCGGCGCATTTGGTGAAGTGGATGATCGCCGCCTTGGAGGCGCGGTAGGTCGAGACGCCGCCACCGGCCTGGATACCGCCGATCGAGCCGAGGTTGACGATGGATCCGCCGCCTCGGTCGGCCATGTGCCGCGCGGCGTCCCGGGTGCCGGCCATGACGCCGAGCAGGTTCACCCGCATGACCCGGTCGAACTCCTCGAAGTCCTCGTGGAACAGGCCTTTGCGCAGCGGACTGGAGATTCCCGCGTTGTTCACCATCACGTTCAGCCCGCCGAAGGTCTCGACCGCCGCTGCCACGAGCTCGCCGACCTGGGTCTGATCGCCGACATCGGTATGCCGGTACACGGTCTTGGCACCGCGTGAATTCAGCTCGGCGGCAAGCTGTTCCCCGAGATCGTCGCGGACGTCGGCGATCACCACGCCGGCCCCTTCGGCGGCGAACCGTTCGGCGATGCCCCGGCCGATCCCCGATGCGCCGCCGGTGACCACGGCGACCTTGCCCACGAGTTCGTTCATCTGTGCTCCTCCAAGAAGTCCAGCAACAGCTGGTTGACAGCGGCGGGCCGCTCGATCTGCGGGCAGTGTCCGGCGCCGTCGACGACGGCCGAGCGCCCCTCGGTAATCTGCCCGGCGATCTCGGCCGCCCAACCCCGGGGCAGCAGTTTGTCGTCGCCCCCTTCGATCACCAGGGCCGGTACGGCGATGCGGCCGTAGGCGCGCGCACTGCTCGGGGCCGGCGGAGGTTCCAGGCCCGGGCGGCGGAACCGCGCCGCGGCCAATGACTCCCACGCGCCGGGGGCGATGCTCGATTCGTAGCGGCGCCGCACGTATGCCTCGTCGGCGGGGTAGGCAGGATCGGCGAACAACGCGGTCACGATGCGGCGCATGCCCTCGACGGAGGCGTCGTAGTCGTAGAGCGCGCTGACGTGCTCGTTGCGCTGGATCTCGCCACCACCGCAGATCGCGACCAGACTGCGCGCCGGCAGCACCGGTGCGTCCGAGGTGGCGTCGACGAGCAGGTTGATCGCGCCCATCGAATTGCCGACGAAGTGGGCGGCCTGCACACCCATCACGTCGCAGAAGCGCGCGATGTGCCGGATGCGCATGCCCCGGCCGTCGGTGAAGTCGACGACCTTGGCGGAGTCTCCGAAGCCGAGCATGTCCGGGGCCAGCACCCGGTACCGCCCGGCCAGCGCGTCGATGGTGTGCTCCCAGCCGACGGCCGCGCAGGCGCCGAATTCCCCGCCGTGCAGCAGGACGACCGGATCCCCTTGTCCCGCTTCGAGGTAACTTGTGCGCAGGCCGTCGATGAGAACAGTCTTCGATCGGAACGCCATGGTGCTAGGTGACCAATGTCCGGCTGGTCTGCGCGAACGCCAGCACCTGGCTCGCCAGCAGCTCGAGCTGATTGGCCACGGCCCTGCCCTGCTCGGTGTCGGCGAGCTCGCCCGACGGATCCCAGATCGGGTCGGCGGAGTTGATCGCCACACCCAGCGGGGTCGGCCATGCCCGCAGCGCGTGCCCGATGCTGCGCAGCTGGGTGAGCGTGCCCACCGCGGCCTGCCACCCGTAGGCGCAACTGATGCAGCCCCACGGGGTGTTGTCGAGGTAGACGCGGGGGTCCTCCCGCAGATCCTCGATGTAGTCGAGAGCGTTCTTGACCAGCCCGGAGATCGCCCCGTGGTATCCGGGCGAGCCCACCACTACGGCGTCGGCGTCCCGAAGGGTCTTGACCAGTTCGAGGGCTTTGGGTGTGCGCTCCAGCTCGTGCGGAGCGTACATCGGCAGGTCGAGGTCCTCCGCACTGAACAGCCGGGTGCGTCCACCCTGCTGCTCCACCGACGTCAGGCAGTAGCGCAGAGCCCGTTCGGTCGACGAGTTGGCCCGCAGTGTGCCGCCGAGACCCACGATGAACGGTTGATTGATACTGGTCACTTCCCCACTCACTTGATCGCGATCGGACTGACAGGTGCCCCGACGGCGCCGACCACCTTCAGTGGCGGTGCGACGAGCTGGAATTCGTAGCTGCCGTCGGCGGCGCAGTCGGCGGCGATCGGACCGAGGTCCCAGTACTCGCCGAGCATGAGGCCCATGTCGCGCAGGCACAGCATGTGCATCGGCAGGAACGTTCCCGTCACGCCGTTGGCGGGGTCGGGGTCCTCGACCATCAAATTGTCGGCGGCCACAGCTGCCACCTCGCGTTCGTGCAGCCAGGCCGCGCAGGTCCAGTGCAGTCCCGAGCCGGCTTCCCCACCATCCCCGGTCTGGAGGAAGCGCGTCCACCACCCGGTGTGCACCACCACGATGTCGCCAGAGCGGATCTCGACCTGCTGGCGGGCGACGATCTCGTCGAGTTCGTCGGGGGTAATCGGGGTCCCTGGCTCGCAGAACGTGTCCGCGCCGCGATGCGCGACGACGTCGAGGAGTACCCCGCGGGAGGCGATGCCCTTCCTGTCGACTTTCTCGATCCCGAGGTGGAAGGCGCCGAAGCTGGTCACCGAGTCAGCCGGAAATCCGTTGTAGAGCTTGTCCTCGTAGTACACGTGTGACATCGCGTCCCACTGCGTGGCGGCCTGCAGCGGCATCACGATGATGTCGTCGTTGAACCGGAACGGGTTGTCGGCGAAGAACGCGCTCATGTCGGCGGCCACCGCGTTGCGCAGCCATTGAGGCCCGTACTCGACGAGCGTGGAGGCGTCACCCCCGTCGACGGTCATCACGTGAACGGGGTTCTGTCGGAACTTGAACGCGCCCTGAGGTCCCCCGGAGCTGAAGTCGCCACCGAGGGAGATCACCTTGCCCTGCGTGACCAGGCCTGCGGCTTCGGCGACCTTCTCGGCAGTGATGAAGTTGAGGGTACCGAGTTCGTCGTCGTCGCCCCACCGTCCCCAGTTGCGGACCTCGTCGGCCATCCTGCGGAAGTCGCTCATGGTGCCGGTCATCGGGAACTCCCTTGTGCGGACTGCGGATCGGTCATCTGGGCGGTGATGCGCTGGGCGAGGATGCCGCCGTCGGTCCACACCACCTGTCCGGTGAGGTAACCGGCGGCCCGGCTGCCGAGGAACACCAGTGTCGCCGCCTGCTCCTCGGGCGTCGACACCCGCCCCAGCGGGGCGGTGAACGAATCGAGGTATTGCTGACCGTAGGCCGATCGCAATTGATCCAGTATCGGGGTTTCGGTGACCCCCGGTGCGGTGCAGTTGATCCTGATGCCGCGGACGCCGAGATCGACGGCCCGCTGCATCCCGTAGAGGATGATCGCCTCCTTGGATTGGCGGTACCCGCCGTCGGCGAGCGCGTCGGGATGCTCGGCGCACCACCGCAGGCCGTCTTCCACCGATGTGGTGGCGAGAAGACCCGCGGTGGTGGCGGCGTGGTCGAGGTAGCCAGAAGCGGCCAGCGAGGACACGTTGGTGATCGACGCCCCGGCCGGCATCCGATCCACCAGCGCTTCGGTGAACTGGCGCATACCGAGAAAGTTGATCCGCATCACCAGCAGCGGATCCCCGATCCCCGACGACACCCCGGCGACGTTGAACACCGCGTCGACGCCGTCACCCACCGCCGCCGTGGCGGCGTCGACGGAGTCCGGGTCGGCCAGATCGACCGGGATGAAGTCCCCCAGGGCAGACCGGTTTTCCGGCGCACGCAGGTCCAGGCCGGTGACCCGCGCGCCGAGCGAAGCGAGCTGATGCGCCACCTGTGCTCCGATCCCGGAGGCGCATCCGGTTACTACCGCGTGCCTGCCGTCGAAGCGCACCAGCTCGTCAAGCGGGGTCACGATCAGCTCGCAGCTTCCTTCGCGGCCTTGGCGTCCTTCTCGGCCTGTGCAGCCTTGACGCGGCCCTCGTTGATCTCGGCCATCGCCTCGGGAATCTCCCCGGCGGTGAACTTGCCGCCGCGGCCGGTGGGCAGACCGCCGAACGCGTAGGTTTCGTCGAACAGCGGTGCGTCCCAGTGCTGCCGGCGCGCCTCGACCTTCTCGATCACCGGCGCCAAACGCTTGGCTTTGTCCTGCACCGCTTTCGCGTCGCGCTCGATGAACTCGGGCAGGATCTCTTTGCCCATGATCTCGATGGACTCCATCGTGCCCTCGTGGCTGCGCGGGTTGAGCAGCAGGATGATCTCGTCGACGCCGCTGGCCTCGTAACCACGCAGGAATTCGCGGACGGTGTCGGGTGATCCGATCGCGCCGCGGCCCGGCCCGTAGGCCAGCGTGGGATCGTCCTTGACCGCCTTTTCGTAGAGCTCCCACACCCCGGTGCGCCCAGGAGTGTGCATGCCCGTCAGGTAGTAGTGCATGATCCCGAACGAGAAGAACCCGCCGCCGATGCCGAGCCGCTTGAGCGCCTCCTCGTCGGTCTTGGCCACCATCATCGACAGGTCGCCGCCGATCGCGAGCAGGTTGGGATTGATCGCCGGGGTGATCGGCGTGCCCTTCTCCTCGAACTCCTTGTAGTAGCCGTCCACCCGGTCTTTGAGCGCCTCGGGTCCGGTGTAGGCGAAACTCAGTGCACCGATGGCTTTCTGGGCGGCCATCTGCACCGACGACGGCCGTGTGCACGCCACCCAGACGGGCGGGTGCGGCTGCTGCAGCGGCTTCGGGATCACGTTGCGAGCCGGCATTTCGACGTGCTCGCCCTTGAAGCCGGTGAACGGCGCCTCGGTCATACACCGGATCGAGACCTCAAGTGCCTCTTCCCACATCGTGCGCTTGTCGGCCGGGTCGATGTTGAAGCCGCCGAGCTCGGCGACCGACGACCCCTCACCGGTGCCGAACTCCACCCGGCCGTTGGACAGGTGGTCGAGCGTGGCCACCCGTTCGGCGATGCGGGCCGGATGGTTGATGGGCGGCGGCAGGTGCATGACGCCGAAGCCGAGTCGGATGTTCTTGGTGCGCTGGCTCGCCGCGGCCAGGAACATCTCCGGCGCGGTGGAGTGGCAGTACTCCTCCAGGAAGTGGTGCTCGGTGAGCCACACCGTGGAGAAGCCGGCCTTGTCGGCGAGCTCCACCTCGTCGAGACCGTGCTGGATGAGCTGGTGCTCGTCGTCGTCAGACCACGGCCGGGGCAACGGGAACTCGTAGAACAAGGAAATCTTCACTGCTGTTTACCTCCTAGAAGATTCGGGGCTTTCGGGGCTTTGGATGGACAGTGGTTCCTGGTCGGTGGTCGCCGACTCCGCGATGTGGCGCGCCGCGACGTAGCCGAACGTCATGGCGGGCCCGATCGTCGCGCCGGCACCGGCGTAACTGCGGCCCATCACCGCCGCCGACGCATTGCCGACCGCATAGAGCCCCTCGATCACCGTGTCGTCGCCGCGCAGCACGCGGGCGTGCTCGTCGGTGCGCAGCCCACCCGAGGTGCCGAGGTCGCCGAGGATGATCTGGAACGCGTAGTACGGCGGCTTGCCGAGCGGGTGCAGATTCGGGTTGGGCAGCGTCGGGTCGCCGTAATAGTTGTCGTAGGCGCTCTCCCCGCGGTTGAAATCGTCGTCGTGGCCTTGGGCGGCCAACTCGTTGAACCGTTCGGCGGTCCGGCGCAGTTGCGCCGGCGGGACCCCGATCCGGCCGGCGAGTTCCTCCCAGGTGGACCCCGTCTTGACGATGCCGGACTCCAGCCAGGCGGCCGGCACCTTCCGGCCAGTCGGGACGGGAGCGAACGGCACCTTGGGAATCGGCAGGTGCCCGGCGACGACGTACCGGTGGAACGACCGGATGTCGGTGATCAGCCAGCACGGGATGTGCGTGACACCGGAGCGCTCACCGTCGATCATCGCGTGGGCGAAGTCCATGTAGGGCGCGGCTTCGTTGATGAACCGCTCGCCCGCGCCGTTGACCACGAACTGGGATGGCATCATCCGTTCGTTGAGCATGAACTGCAACCGTCCGTCCGGCCAGCAGATCGCCGGGAACCACCACGCTTGGTCAAGCAGATCGGTTGCCGCGCCGAGCTTCTCGCCGGCCCGGATACCGTCACCGGTCGCGGCGGGATTGCCGAAGCTCCAGTCCTTGCCGGGTCCGGCGAGTTCAGCGACCCGGTTCAGCTCGGGCAGATGTTGCCGCCGCCAACCCATGTCGTGGTCGAAGCCGCCGCTGGCCAGGATCACCCCCCGCCGGGCCTGCACCCGCAGCACACGGCCGTCTTTCTCGATGACTGCGCCGATCACCCGCGCATCCGGGCCGTCGGTGTCGGTGATCAGCTCGGTCATCGGCGCGTTCAGCCATAGCGGGATGTCCTGCTGTTTCATCGCGAGCCGCAGCCGCGCCGACAGGGACTGACCGATGGCCGCCATACGTTCCCCGAAGGCTCGGGCCCGGAACATCCGCCAGATCAACTTCAGCAGCACGGCCTTACCGCGCCAGTTCTGCCGGACCTGATAGAACAGCCGCAGGTCCTTGGGCGCGAACCAGATTCCCTTGGGCGCCAGCGCCAACGGGGCGAGCAGGTTATGTTCCTCGTCGCCGAGCACGCGCAGGTCAAGCTCGGGCACGTTGATGGTGCTGCCCAGCGCTGACCCGCCGGGAAGCTCGGGATAGTAGTCGGCGTATCCGGGCTTCCACACGAACTCCAGCCAGGGGCTGAGCTTTTCGAGGAAGTCCATCATCTCGGGCGCGGCGTTCACATAGGTGCGCAGCCGGGCGTCGCTGACCAGACCGCCGGTGATCTCCTTGAGGTAGGTGAACACCCGATCAGGGTCCGGCACGTAGCCCTCGCGGCGCTGCGACGGCGCCCCCGGCACCCAAATGCCGCCGCCCGACAACGCGGTGGAGCCGCCGAACCGCGGCGACTTCTCCACCACCAGGGTGTCCAGGCCGGCTGACTTCGCGGCCAGCGCGGCGGTCATCCCGCCGCCACCGGACCCGATCACCAGGACATCGGTGGCTTGGTCGAATCCTTGGCCCGCAGCAGAACTCATTTTGTGGACACCGCCGTTCGAATCGCGAAACCGGCGATGAGTTCCGGTGCGGCACGGTAGAACCGGTCGCCGGTACCGTATCTGCCCTGCGCGGCCAACGCTGAAAAGGCGGCCACCCAGGTTCTGACCTCGTGAGCAGAGTCACCCGCCTGCTCGGCGATCCAGCCGTAGTCCCAGCCGTCCACCTCGGCGAGCCGGCCGGTGTCGAGCAGGTCCAGGAACGCCGTATCCCAGTCCGGGTTCAGCGGAGCGAGCGCCCCGTGGCCGGCCGCGAATTCGCGGGCTGCCTCGATCACCGCCGACTGGCGGGCCAGCCGCTGCTCGGTGGTCATCGGCACGCCTCTGACGATGCGGTCCAGCGCCGCCGGCGGCGCGGTCGCCAGCGTCGGGACGGGAGGGTCGTGCGACAGTCCGCCCGATCCGATGACCAGCACCCGCTTGCCGAGGCCGGCGAGATGCGCGCCCACGGCGGCCCCGAGCGCACGGACTCGGCGCATCGGTCCCAGCGGGGTCGCCACGGAGTTGACGAACACCGGGATGACGGGTTTGGCGGTGGCGTCGCCGAACAGCTTCTGCAGCGGTTGCACTGTGCCGTGGTCGACGTCCATCGCCGCCGAGATCGCGACGTCGACGTCAGCGTCCAGCACCGCCTGGGCACAGTCGGTGGCCAGATCGGCCGGCACGTTCAACGGACCTTGGTAGGTGCCGTAGTCGCCGACGCCCGCGGCCGCGGTGCCGATACAGAACGGCGGCATCGCGCGGTAGAAGAACCCGTTGTAGTGATCGGGCGAGAACGTGACGACGAGCTCCGGGTCGAAGTCGGCGACGAAATCGCGTGCGGCGCCGATGGCGCCCTCGATGTCGTCAAGGAGTTCCTGTGACGGTCCCGGAAGGTTCAGCAGCGGACTGTGCGACATGCAGCACACGGCCATCTGTGTTTTCGCCATGAGAACCGGACCCTCCTTCCCGGGACGGTGGAACGTTCAGATGCAGCGCGCGGAACAGCTCCGCCGACACCTCCGGCGCACGCTGCGCAATGCACGCGGCCGCGATGCAGCGGTCCGGCCGCAGGAACAGCACCGAGTCGGTCGACACGTCGAACCACTTCTTCAGTGCTCCCCCGCGGTCGCCCACGACCACGACATCGGCGTCGTCGTGGCCGGGCCAGCGCAGCTGGGTCATCGGTCGCGCCTCGACGAACCTCGCGCCCAAGGCTTTCCAACTGTCGAACACCTCGTCCCCGAGCACGGCAGGTAGGTTGTTACTCCAGCACAACACCGCGAAACCGGAACCGAGCACCTCGTCGAGAAGCAGGTTCTGAGCGTCGCGGGTGTCCACGCGTGGCTGGATGAACAAGGTGCCGGTCGGCGAGTTCGGCGACGGCTGTGCGTCGTGGTAGACCGCGCCCTGCAGGTAGCGCGGCATCGGCTTGAACCGCATCTCCAGGATGTAGCGCTTCAGGGTGGGTACCACCGACGCGGCGTGGATCACCTTGTCACGCAGCGCTGCCACCCGGCGGTTGGTCGGGGAGATGACCCGGCCGACCATCGTCGACAGGTCGATCATCGCGCGCGCGTGCTTGCGACGCTCGACGTCGTAGGTGTCGAGCAGCGCGTCGCGGGCCTGCCCGCGGATGACCGCGGCCAGCTTCCATCCCAGGTTCGCCGCGTCGCGGATCCCGCTGTTGTATCCCTGGCCCTGCCACACCGGCATCAGGTGGGCGGCGTCGCCGGCCAGCAGCAACCGACCCTTGCGGAACGACCCGGCGATCCGGGAATGGTGGGTGTAGACCCGGTGCCGGATCATGTCGACCCGTTCCGGATACGGGACACGCTGACCGAGCATGCGCCGGACGAACTCCGGGTCGTCGGCCTGTTCGTTGGTTTCGTGCGGATGGATCATGAACTCGAAGCGCCGGATGCCGTGTGCGATCGAGATGGACACGTAGGGACGGGCCGGATCAGCGCCGACCTCGCTGTTCGGATGGCCGAGCGGGTCGTTGGCGAC
Organism: Mycobacterium sp. 4D054; assembly: GCF_052245755.1. Taxonomy (NCBI): domain Bacteria; kingdom Bacillati; phylum Actinomycetota; class Actinomycetes; order Mycobacteriales; family Mycobacteriaceae; genus Mycobacterium; species Mycobacterium sp. 4D054. The sequence goes on along the minus strand of NZ_JBQQCF010000027.1, from coordinate 45,349 downwards.
ATCGACCACGAGCCAGCGGGTCGACGACGTCGTGCCGTCGAAGGACACGCCCATCAAGCGGCGGGTGGCGCTGCGACCGCCGTCGCACCCCACCACGTATCGGGCACGCACGGACGCCTGGCCACCAGCGAAGCCGACGGTGACGCCGTCGCTTGTCTCGGAGCAGGTCTGCATGCGGTGTCCGAAGCGGACCTCGACATGGTCGAACCGCTCAAGGCCCTTGAACAACTCGGCGTCGACCATCGGCTGGACGAACCCGTTGCGCTTGGGCCAGCCGAATCGGGCATCCGGAGGCGCCATCTCGGCCAGCAACTTCCGGTCGGCATCGAAGAACCGCAGGATCTGGTTGGGCACCGTGTGCGGCAGCACCTGATCGACCAGACCGATCGACTGGAACGTGCGCAGTGCCTCGTCGTCGAGACCGACACCGCGGGGGTAGTCGATGAGGGTGTCGCGTTCATCGACCACGAGCGTCCGAACACCGTGAAGGCCAAGAATATTCGCCAGGGTCAGACCGGAGGGGCCGGCCCCGACGATGATCACGTCGACGTCGACGTCCGGGGCTGTCACCGGACCCCGCTCATCGCCCGACCCTGCAGGAAGTCCAGGTGTAACCGGTCGAAGGTCTTGGGATCCTCGTACTGCGGCCAGTGACCACAGCCCGGCATCACCTCGAAGCGGGCGCCGGGGATCATCGACGCGATACGCCGGCCCTCCTCGACGTCGGCGGTCGGGTCGTCACTGGTCCAGACCACCAGCGTGGGAGCAGTGATCGCGCCGTACTCGTTGGGGCCGAGCAAATTTCGCGCCCGGATCTCCGGATCCTGCAACGCCATGATGTCACGCATCGCGTTGACGAACCCCGGCTGGCGGTACACCCGCTGCCGGCTGGCCACGATGTCGTCGTAATCCTTGCTCTTGTCGGCCATCAGCCATTTGATCCGCGCCTGAACCGTCTCCCAGGTCGGGTCCTCCGCCGCGGCCATCGACAACGTGAAGATCCGCTTCATCACCTCGGGATCGGCCTGCGAGCCACCTGCGGTGTTGAGCACCAGACGATCCACCCGATCCGGCCGGTCCGCGGCGAAGCGTGCGGCCACCCAGCCTCCCAGCGACTCGCCGCTGATGTGCGCGCGCTGCGCGCCGATCGCATCCAGAAATGCGGCGAGATGCTCGACGTAGTGCGGGATTTCAAGCGGATGGCCGGGCTTGTCGGTGTAGCCGTGGCCGAGCATGTCGATCGACCACGTCGAAAAATGCTCGGCGTGCGCCTCTAAGTTGCGGACGTAGGCCTCGGCATGACCGCCGGAACCGTGCAGGAATACCAGCACGGGCTTGCCCGGATCACCGGCGTGCAGGTAACGGGTGCGGACACCGCCGGCGTCGAGGTACCCCTGAGAGAACGGGACGCCCTGCAGGTCGCTCCATACGCTCTCGAACTCCGCCACCCCTGCACTCCTTCCGTGGAGTCCCTGCCCGAGACCTTGACGGCGAGAATCGAATTCTCGTATTTTGTAAGCACTCTGCTCATTTATCGCACATACACGTGCACTATAGTTAGAGCATCACTCTCACGACAGAGATCTGTCAAGGAAGGTCCGCATGAATCGACCGGCCGGTGATCACCCGCCTGACGCGGGTGCACGCGGGACCGCCACTGCGGGCCCGAGCGCGCCCGGCTCCCAGACGCTGGCCCGTGGGCTCAACGCACTCCAACTGGTGGCGAGTTCACCGACCGGGCTGACCGTCGCGCAGGTCGCCGACGACATCGGCGTGCACCGGACCATCGCCTACCGGCTGCTCAGCACCCTCGCGCAGTACCGGTTCGTCGCCAAAGGAGAAGACGGCCGCTACCGCTCGGCGGCCGCGCTCGCCGTGCTCGGCGCGTCGTTCGACAACAACGTCCGGCAATTGTGCGTGCCCACCCTGCGCGCGCTGGCCGACGAACTCGCCACCACGGTGTCGCTGCTCGTCGCCGAAGGTGACCAGCAGGTCGCCGTCGCGGTCATGGTGCCGACAAACGTCTACTACCAGTTGTCATTTCACGAGGGGAGCCGGTACCCGCTCGACCGCGGCGCCGCCGGGATCGCGCTGCTGGCCAGCATGCCGCCGCGCCCCGGCGAGCGTGACCTGGTACAGCAGACGCGCCAGCAGGGCTGGGTGATCACCCACGGTGAGATCGAGCCCAACACCTACGGCCTGGCCGTCCCGGTACGACGCAGATCCCCGGCGCCGCCCACGTGCATCAACCTGATCTCGCACCGCGAGGACGTCGTCCTCGACGGCCGCGAATCGGTCATCCAAGCGGCCCACGATCTGTCGGCCGTCCTCAGCTGAGCCGGACCGGGCAGCAACCATCGGAAGGAGACAGCGATGACCGACTGGGACCATGAGATCGACGTCGTCGTACTGGGCAGCGGCGGCGCGGGACTGACCGCCGCGCTCACCGCCGTCGTCAACGGCGCCACCGTCGAGGTCTACGAAAAGGCGGCCACCGTCGGCGGAACCACCGCGGTGTCCGGTGGAATCGTGTGGATCCCGGCGCACCACAGGTCCGAAGAGGGCGAGCTGACCGTCGAGGACGCGATGGCGTACCTGCGCGCCCAGTCGCTGGGATACATGGACGAAGAACTGGTCGAGACGTTCGTCCGCACAGGCGCGCCGATGCTCGACTTCGTGGAGTCCCACAGCGATCTCGTCTTCGAGGTGGCCACCGGCTTCCCCGATTACAAGCCCGAGCTGCCGGGCGGCAAACCCGGTGGCGGTCGCTCGCTGAACGCCAAACCGTTCGACCTGTCCCGGCTCGGTGAGTGGAGCACGCGGATCACGTCCTTTCCGGCGGACTTCAGCAACGTCGGCATCGACGCCGAGACCCGCGCGCGCATCCACGCATCCGTCGACAGCGAGTCGGGCGACTACTGCGTCGCCGGCACCGCCTTGATCGCCGGCCTGCTGCGCGGCCTGCTCGACCGCGGCGTCACACCACACACCGAGGCACGCGCCGTGGAGCTGATCGCAGACCCGCTGGGGATCACCGGAGTCCGAGTCCAACAGGGCCACAGCGAGTTCCGCGTGCACGCCCGTCGCGGCGTGATCCTGGGCACCGGTGGATTCGAGTGGGACCGCCGCCTGGTCGAGGCGTATCTGCGGGGCCCGATGCGGGGCGCGGTCTCGCCGCCCCACAACACCGGCGACGGACTACGGATGGCGATGGCGCACGGCGCCGACCTGGCGAACATGGGCGAAGCGTGGTGGGTTCCGATCGTGCAGATCCCCGGCGACACCTTCGAGGGGCATCCGCGCAGCCGCAGCGTCAGGTTGGAGCGCACCCGACCACGCAGCATCATCGTCAACCGGGCGGGCAGGCGCTTCCTCAACGAGGCGGGCGAATACAACTCGATGGCCGGGCCGTTCCACTTTCTCGATCCGAAGCTCGGGTATGCCAACGATCCGGCCTGGATCGTCTTCGACTCCATCCATCTCAAGCACTACGGCTTCCTCGGTGTGGACCCCGACGGACCGGTCCCCGACTGGTTCTGCCAGTCGGCCGATCTCGAGGAGCTCGGCGAGAAGACCGGCATCGACCCCGACGGCCTGGCCGCCACGCTCACCGCCTGGAACACCAACGTCGCCGCCGAGCACGATCCTGAGTTCAACCGCGGCGCAAGCGCTTACGACGGTTACTGGGGCGACACCTCGGCAGCCACCACGGCAGGCCAGACGCTGGGTCCGATCGACACGGCGCCGTATTACGCGGTCCCGGTCTCCGTGGGCGCGATGGGCACCAAGGGCGGGCCCCGCACCGACCGCGACGGGCGGGTGCTGCACGTCAACGGCACCGCCATCACCGGGCTCTACGCCGCAGGCAACGCGATGGCCGGCGCCACCGGAAAGGCCTACGGCGGTGCGGGCGGCACCCTCGGCCCCGCCATGGTGTTCGGCTATCGCACCGGATACACCGCCGCCACCGGCACGTCGGTGTCCTGACAGCGCCACACCGCGCATCGGCTCTCGACTACCCTGGCGGGGTGACGGGCACCGGCATCAGATTCAGCGCGATCGCGCGCACCGCCGCGCAGATCCGGGTGCTCGACGCCGCACTCGCCCGGCTGGAGCCGGCGCTGGAGGCCGCCGAGGCCGAGCAGTCCGCGATCCGCGCCCGCGAACTGTTACTCACCCAGGTCATCGACGAGGCAGTCGAACGTCGACACTGCGCGAACTCCTGCGGTACACCAAGCGGCTGATCGAGCTCCCGGAATAGCTCAGCGCATGGTGTCGGTGACGATGAGTTGCGCTGCCGCCGTGTACGGGTCGGTGCGACCGTCGGCCACCGCGTCAGCGAGTGAGCCCAGTCCCTCGTGCTGACGAAGCAGGCTCTGCGCCAGCGAGAGGATCTGGGCACGCGCCCTGGCTGATCGCCGACCGGGATTGTCGGTGCGGTGGTGGGTTTCGATCACCTCGAGCAGCTCGTCGATCCCACGGCCCTGGGCCGCGATGAGTTTGAGGATCGGCACGTCGGTTTCGGCCCGCAGGTCCCGTACCGTCTGGTCGGCGCCCTCACGGTCGGCCTTGTTCACCGCGACGATGTCGGCAACCTCCAGCAGGCCTGCCTTAGCGGCCTGCACAGCGTCCCCGGCTCCCGGGTTGAGGACCACCACGGTGGGATCGGCCACCGCGGCGATCTCGATCTCGGACTGTCCGACGCCGACGGTCTCCAGAATGACGACATCGAAGTGCAGTGCTGACACGAGCGTGATCGCCGCGGGCACCGCGGCGGCCAGACCCCCGAGGTGCCCCCGGGTGGCCACCGATCGGATCAGCACGTCGGGATCGTTGATGTGGGCCGCCATCCGGATGCGATCACCCAGCAGGGCGCCGCCGCTATACGGCGAGGACGGATCGACGGCCAGCACCGCCACTCGCCTACCGTCGGCCCGATAGGCACCGACGAGCGCGCCGACGGTGGTGGACTTGCCCGCGCCCGGTGGACCGGTGATGCCGACGACACGGGCCGGGCGAACCTCCCCGAGTGCGGCGAGCACGTCATCCCGGCGCGGACTCTCCACGTAGCTGAGCAGCCGGCCGGTGGCGCGCGCTGAACCCCCGCGCGCCGCGGCGATGAGGTCGTCGATCGTCACCCCAGACACCTTACGCAGGCGATTTCTCGCTACGCGAGGGACCGTTCCGCTTCCGAGAATGCTATTCTCCTAAGCTGAGAGTGATAGTTCCAGGGAGGATACGCATGGACATCGCGGGGAACTCGGCACTGGTCGTCGGAGGAGCCGGTGGTCTCGGTGAGGCGACGGTGCGGCGCCTGCACGGAGCGGGCGCGAAGGTGGTCGTCGCCGACCTGGCCGACGACAAGGGCAAACAGCTGGAGTCCGAGCTCGGCGTGCGTTACGTGCGCACCGACGCGACCTCCGAGGAGTCGGTGCTTGCCGCGATCGCCGAAGCTGAAGCTCTCGGGCCGCTGCGCATTTCGGTGGACACCCACGGTGGACCCGCCGGCGGCGGACGGCTCGTCGGCAAAGACGGATCCCCGCTGGGCTTGGACGCTTTCGAGACAACCATCAAGTTCTACCTCACCGCCGTGTTCAACATCATGCGGCTCTCGGCGGCGGCGATCGCCAAGACCGAACCGCTCGACGAGGGTGGACGGGGTGTCATCGTCAACACCGCCTCGGTGGCAGGCTACGAGGGACAGATCGGACAGCTGCCGTATTCGGCGGCCAAGGGCGGGGTGATCGGGATGACGCTGGTCGCTGCTCGCGACCTGTCCCCGTTGGGGATTCGCGTGGTGACGATCGCCCCCGGAACCATCAACACCCCGGCCTACGGCAACGCGGCCGATCAGCTCGAGCAGTACTGGGGACCGCAGGTGCCGTTCCCGAAGCGTATGGGCCGGTCCACCGAATACGCGCAGCTGGCGCAGAGCATCGTCGAGAACGACTACCTCAACGGTGAGGTGATTCGGCTCGACGGGGCACTGCGATTCCCCCCGAAATGACGCGGGAAGTGACCGACGGGTGACGCTGCAGGGAAAGGTCGCGTTCGTCGCGGGCGCGAGCCGCGGCATCGGCGCCACCGTGGCCGCCGCGCTGGCGCGGGCGGGTGCGTCGGTGGCAGTGGCCGCCCGCTCGGAGCAGGAGGGAAAGCTGCCGGGAACAATCGGGTCTGTCGCACAGCGGATTTCGGACGACGGCGGGCGGGCGCTGCCGGTACCGTGCGACGTCACCGACGAGGAGTCCGTCAACACCGCGATCACCGCGACGGTGGTCGAGTTCGGCGGAATCGACATCCTGGTCGCCAATGCCGGCGTGCTGTGGCTCGGGCCCATCGAAACCACCCCGCTGAAACGGTGGCAGCTGTGCCTCGACGTCAACACCACCGGCGTCTTCCTGGTCACCAAGGCGGCCATCCCCCACATCCGGGTGCGCGGCCGGGGTTCGCTCATCGCTGTGACGACCACCGGGGTCGCCATGACCGATCACGGTGCGAACGCCTACTGGGTGTCCAAAGCCGCGGTCGAACGGCTGTATCTCGGCCTGGCGGCCGATCTGAAACCGGACAACATCGCAGTGAACTGCCTGAGTCCGTCACGGGTGGTGCTCACCGAAGGCTGGCAGGCCGGCGGGGCGGGAATGCAGATCCCGCCCGAGATGGTCGAACCGCCCGAGGCCATGGCCGATGCCGCGGTTTTTCTTGCCGGACAGGATGCTTCGGGCATCACCGGCACCATCCAGCGCTCCGAAGAGCTCACCCCGTAGCGCGAGCGGGCAAGCGAGCCTGTCTCCGCCCCAGCCCCTCCGCGCGAGCGGGCGTGTCTGCGCCCGACACGCCGCGTCCTGGACGAACTTCGCGCACGCTCGGACCGCACGATCCGCACGCTTGGTTCGCCCACTTCGCGCGCCGGTTGGCCTACTCGCTCGGTTGGCCTACTCGCTCGTTCGGCTACTCACTCGGTTGGGCTGCGCAATCCGCGCGTGCGATCCCGCGAGCGTGCGCACCATGCCCGGCGAGCGTGCGTGAAATCGGTTCGGAGTGCGGCGTGTTGGCCGCAGACACGCACGCTCGCGGCAGGAAGCGCCTACTTTTTGGCGATCAGGCCGTCGACGATCTTGTTGAAGTCCGTCGTGCCGAACGACACGTACTCGGCCAGGTTGGCGTAATCCAACGACGCCATCACCGACTTCTCCAACTGCATGTTCATCAGCCGCTTGGTCGCCTCGACCGCCTGCTGCGGCAGCTCGATCATCTTGTTTGCGCACGTGATCGCCTCGGCGAGCGGATCCTCCACCACGTGATTGGCCAACCCGAGCTCGACCGCGCGCTGAGCCTTGATCCGCACACCGGTCAGCGCGAACTCCTTGGCCTGCAGCAGGCTGATCTGTGAACCCCACACCAGCGGGCCACCGTCGGCGGCCACCAGTCCGATCGACACGTGCGGATCGGCGAAGAACGCGTTCTCGGCGATGTAAACGACGTCGGACAGCGCCGCCAGGCTGCAGCCCAGCCCGACGGCCGGCCCGTTCACCGCGGCGATCACCGGGATGCGGCAGCGCACCATACCGATCACCAGATCACGACCGTGCTTGATCGTCTTCTGACGCAGGGCTTCGTCGTTGCGCAACTCGTCGAGGTAGTTGAAGTCGCCGCCGGCCGAAAACGCCCGTCCCGCACCGGTGATGACGGCCGCACGCGCACCGGCGTCCTCGTTGAGTTCCTCCCAGATCTTGGCCAGGCCGACGTGCAGGTTGTCGTTGACCGCGTTGAGGTCGTCGGGTCGGTTCAGCGTGATGATGCGCAGGGCGCCGTCGGCCTCGACCTTAATTTCGTCTGGCATGGAATACATCAGCTACCTTCTTTCTTCGCGCCGGCGCTCATCAGCCGGAGGCTCCCAGTCCGAGAATGCGTTGCGCGATGATGTTCTTCTGAATCTGCGATGTGCCTCCCATGACACTTTGCGCCCGGCTGTACATGTAGGCCCCGAACAGTTCCTCGTCGGCGGTGCCGACCGTCGCCAGCGCCGCATGCCCGACCGACTGCTCGGTCCACGTCATCAACAACTTGTCCAGCGACCCCTGCGGGCCGTGGGTGATCCCGTCCAGCTGTTCGGAGAGCCGCCGCCGCACGTGCAGACGCAGCATCTCGGTCTGCACCCACGCCCACAGCAGCTCTTCGTTCGGTTCACCGTCGATCCGAGATGCCATCTGCCGCACCGTCTTTCCATAGCGGGCGGAGAAACCGAGCGTCGACGGCTCGCGCTCGTGGCTGACCACCGTCATCGCCAGCTTCCAGCCCTCGCCGGGTGCGCCGACCATGTTCTCGGCGGGCACCCGGGCGCCGTCGAAGCTCACCTGGCCGAATTCCTTGGTGACGCCGCTGATCATCTTCAGCGGCCGCTGCTCGATTCCGGGCTGGTGCATGCTGACGATGAACGCCGAGATGCCGCGATGTTTCGGCACGTCCTTGTCGGTGCGCGCAAGCACCAGGCACCAGTCGGCGACGTCAGAGTAGCTGGTCCAGATCTTGTGCCCGTGGATGACGTACTCGTCACCGTCCCGAACCGCGGTCGTGGTCAGTGACGCCAAGTCCGACCCCGCACCGGGCTCGGAGAAGCCCTGGCACCAGCGCTCGGTGCCGTTGATCATGCCGGGCAGGAACCGCCGGCGCAGTTCCTCGCTGCCATGGTGGCTCAGGCCGACGACGAGATAGCCGAGGCTGGGCCGCGCCGGGGCGCCGGCCTTGGCGATCTCCTCGTCGACGATCACGTCGTACACCGGCGGCAGATCCTGACCGCCGTACGCCTTCGGCCATGATGTGCCGAAGAAGCCGGCCTGGAACAGGGCCTGATGCCACTCGCCCGCCTTCGCCCAGTACGCGTCGCCGGAGGTCGGAAACCTGCCCTTCTGCTCGGCCAGCCAGGCGCTCAGGCGCTCGCGAAACGCGGCCTCGTCGGGGGAATCACGAAAGTCCAATGGTCAGCTCCTCCAGCTTCGCAGGCCAGGCCTCGGTCGCGGCCAGCACACGGCGCAGATAAACGTGCGCCAGGCATTCCCAGGTGTTGCCGATGCCGCCGTGTACCTGGATCGACGTCTCGCACACCGTCATCGCCGCCCGCGCACAGTAGATCTTCGCGACCCGGGCAGCCTCGATCGCTTCCCGCACCGGCAGTTCGTCGACCGCCCACGCGGCATGCCGGGCCACGCTGATCGATCCCTCGATCAGCGCCAGGCTCTCGGCGAGCAGGTGCGCGACGGCCTGGTAGGAACCGATCGTCGCACCGTACTGCGCGCGCACCTTGGCGTACTCGGTGGCCAGCGCGTGGGTGCCCCGCGCCGCCCCCAGGATGTCGGCAGTGGTCGACGCCAACGCGAGCGCATACCACCGGCCCGCATCGCCGTCGGAGAGGTCGGCCAGCTCGGCCGGCGATTCGACCACGCCCGCAAGGCTTTTCGTCAGATCCACGGTCTGCGGCACGGCCTCGGTGGACGCCACCGGCCGGCCCAGTCGGCGCTGCAGGTCGTCGGCCAGCACCGGCCCGAGGTAGGGCACGTCGACCAGCCCCCGGCCGAACTCCTCGGCCACGATCGCGACCTCGATCGCGGAGGCGCCGTCGGAGCGCAGCGTGCGGAAACCGGTGGCGTCGACGGCCTTCTCCAGCCGCGCGATGCGTCCCGAGTCGTCGAGGTCGGCGACCGACCCCGGCCCGAGATCAGCCGCCACCTCCGCGGCGGCATCACGCAGCTGTTGCTGCTCACTGGTCAGACGGACGTCCACAGAATTCTCCGCTCTTCGCGCGGGCGCTCATCGCCCGCTCCCGTAAAACTCGCCGAAGCACCTTGCCCGAAGGCAGGCGCGGGATCTCGTCCACGACGACCACACGGCTCGGTCGCTTGTAGGAGGCCAGCCGCTCGCCGACCAGGGCCGCGAGCTCGCCGGTGTCCACCGGTCCGCGCGCCGTCACGGCGGCGACGATCGCCTCGCCATCGCCTGCCGGGACCCCGAACACCGCGCAGTCGTCGACGGCCGGATGTCCGTGCAGCACGGCCTCGACCTCCGCGGGCGCGACCTGGAAACCGCGGACCTTGATCATCTCCTTGGCGCGATCGGTGATCCGCAGCCAGCCGTCGGCGTCGAGCGTTCCGACGTCACCGGTGCGATACCAGCCGTCGGTGAACGCGTGGCCGGTCCATTCGTCGGGCAGATAACCGGCCATCGCGGAGTCGGACCGCACCTGGATCTCTCCCTCGGCGTCCGGCCCCAACACCTCCCCCGTCTCCAGCGACACAATCCGGAGATCGACGCCGTCCACCGCGCGGCCAACGGTGTCCAGCCGCGGCTGCTGCAGGTCGTTGCAAGAGATCACCGGCAGCTCACTGGCGCCGTAGGCCGTCACCCACGACACCCCGGTGCGTTGCGTGATGGCGTCGGCGACGCTGCTGGTCACCGGGGTGGCGCACCACATGATGTAGCGCAGCGAGGTCAGATCGTGCTTTTCGAGCTCCGGATGTGCCGACAGGGCCAGCGCGATCGGCGCCACCGCCATCTCGACGGTGATGCGGTCGGATTCGATGTGCCTGAGCATGGCGTCGATGTCGAAGCGGCGGTGCAACCGGATCCAGGCGCCGGTGTCGAGCGCCATCAGGATGTTGAGCAGCCCCAGGATGTGCGAGGGCGGCGTCATGACCTGCATGCGGTCCGCGGATGTCAGCCCCAGGCCGGCCCGCCAGTGCCGCACCGCGACAGCCAGCGACGCACGCGTGTGCCGGACCGCCTTGGGCATGCCCGTGGTCCCGGAGCTGAAGACCAGCACCGCGTCGGCGGCCGGGTCGGGCTCGAGCGCCTCATGTTCCGCCGGGGGGATCTCCTGATCGAGAGGCAGCATCGGCATGGCCTCGGCGAGGACGGGGTGATCACCGACCGCGTGCGTCGGTTCGGTGAGCGACAGCGCGTGGTCGACCTCGGTTCGCTTCCAGGCCGGACTCAGCAGCACCGCAGCCCCGCCGAGACGCCAGATCGCGTGCAGGGCCGCCACGAACTCCGGGCGGTTCGACGACATCAGTGCCACCCGTGATCCAGCGACCACCCCGCGCTGCTGCAACTCCGCGGCCATACCGGCAGCCAGGGCGTCGAGATCGGCGCGCGTGTACTGCCGATCCTCGAAGGCGAGCGCCCAGGGCTCACTCACGTCGCGCGCGCCCCTTCCGACACAGTGTTGGATGATGGTTGCGAGAGGATTACCGCTTGTCCAGGAGAATACTATTCTCCTATTATCAGAATGACAATGTCGAAAGAGGGTTCCATGACCGACCCGCAGACACCCGCAGCGGGGTCCGCCGTCACCGATGCAGGCACCATCACCATCACGTTGGACGGCACCACCGCATCGGTGGCGCACCGGCCCGACGAGACGCTGCTGGAGAGCGCGCGTCGCGCCGGCATGGGACCGCCGTTCTCGTGCGAGGCGGGCAACTGCGGAACCTGCATGGCGTTGCTGACCGACGGGACGGCGACGATGCGGGTCAACGACGCGCTGACCGAGGACGAGGTCGCCGAGGGATACGTCCTGACCTGCCAGGCCGTGCCGGACACCCCCGATGTGAGGGTCAGCTACGACGAGTGAGCCGGCACGGCACGATGCTCGTCGAGCCGGGGCGCCGGCCGGTACTGGGGAGCGTACCCGGCGATGTGGATCGGGCTGCCGACTTGGCGGAACTCGCCCGCGGTGACCACCGCGTGCGGCGTGGCGGCCAGCGCCTCGGGCAGCGTGCGCACCGCGGCGACCGGAATACCCAGCGGCTGCAGGCGCTGTTGCCAGTTCACCGCGGAGTCGGTCTGCAACACCGCCCCTACCAGCTCCAACACCTCGTCGCGGCGAGCCGCGCGTTCGGCCATGGTGGAAAAACCTTCGATTCCCGCCTCGCCCGCAAAGGCCGCCCAGAACGCGTCGTGGGTGATGAACAGTGCCAGGTAGCCATCTGCGGTCGGAAACAATTGCGCCGGAACGTAATACGAGTGTGCCCCGTACGGATACCGTTGCGGCTCCACGCCCTCGTTGAGGTACGCCGCGGCGCGGTAGTTCAGCTGCGAGAGCATCACGTCCTGCAAGGACACGTCGACCTGCCCACCCCGACCGGACACGATCTGGGCGAGCAGCCCCAGCGCTGCGGTCAGACCGGTGGAGTTGTCGGCCGACGAATACCCCGGCAGCGTCGGAGGCCCCTGCGGGTCTCCCGTCATCGCAGCCACCCCGGTTGCCGCCTGGATGACATAGTCGAACGCCGGATCGTCCCCGCCGTCGAGGCCGAAGCCGGTCATCGCGACGCACACGATGCGCTCGTTGAACTCCTTGAGCGCCTCATAGGTCAGCCCCAGCCGCCGGATGGCCGACGGCTTCATGTTCACCAGCAGCGCGTGAGCATCCGCCACCAGCTCGCCCAGACGGGCACGCCCCTCGGCCGATCTCAGGTCGAGGACCACGCTCTGCTTGTTGCGGTTCAGGCTCGCGAAATAGCTGTCGCTGACCTGCCGGGAGATCTCGCCGCCGGGCGGCTCGACCTTGATCACCTCGGCACCCAGGTCGGCGAGCATCATCGTCGCGTACGGTCCGGCCAGCATGACGCCGACCTCGATGATCCGAATGCCGGCCAGCGGCGCGCCGCCTACCGGGCCCGGCGGGCCGGCGCTCATCGCACTACCTCGCTTTTCACGCCGGCGATCATCGCACGCGCTTGGCGAGCTCGCCGATCACCTCGCGGGTGCGGTACTTCGACGCGACCAGCTCGTCGCGGGTCTCCCCGATCGGCAGCAACCGAACCGACAGGTCGGTGACCCCCGCATCGGCGAACTGCTTGAACCGCGCCAGGATCGACTCTTCGTCACCGGCCGCGCACAGATCGCCGACGTTGCGGGCGTCGCCACGATCCAGCAACCGCTGGTAGTTCGGCGAGGTCTCCGCCTCGGCGAGGATCCGGTTGGCCCGCTCCTTGGCGGCGTCGACCTCGGAGTTCGCACAAAGGCACACTGGGATGCCGGCGACGATTCGCGGCGCTGGGCGCCCCGCCTCGGCGGCGGCCTTGATGATCTTCGGCGCGATGTGCTCGCCGATTGCCTTCTCGTCGGCCATCCACAGCACGGTGCCGTCGGCGCGCTCCCCCGCGATCTGCAGCATCACCGGTCCCAGCGCGGCCACCAGCACCGGAAGCGGTTGCTCGGCACCGAGAACCGTCGGATTGTGCACGGTGAACGTGTCGTTCTCGACGTCGACATCACCCGGTCCGGCGAGCGCGGCGCTGAGCACCTCGAGGTAGTCACGGGTGTAGGCGGCCGGCTTGTCGTACGGGAGGCCCAGCATGTCGCGCACGATCCAGTGATGCGACGGCCCGACACCGAGGGCAAGCCGCCCGTTCGCCATCGCATGCACCGAAAGCGCCTGCCGGGCAAGGGCGATCGGATGCTGTGCCTGCAGCGGCACGACAGCGGTGCCGAGTTCGATCCGCGAGGTGTGCGCCGCCATCAGGGCGACCATCGTCAGGCAGTCGAAGTCGTTGGGCACCTGCGGCATCCACGCGGTGTCCAGGCCCGCCGACTCGGCCCACTCGATGTCGGACACCAGCTTGCTGACTTTGCGCGCCATGTCGCCGCGCTCGGCCCCGATCATCACTCCGAGTCTCATTGCCCACCCCCGCTTCGCCCGCCCGGCCTGATTGAACGTGCCTCCTCCGGCGAAAGTGCGCTGAGATCGCGATATCTGCCGAAAGGGCGCTCTGTGCGCACCCTCGCTCCACCCGGCCTCATGTGTGCTCCACTCTCTCCGTCAGCGCCCGCACATCACGCACCAGGTCCTCCAGCGGCGTCCCGGTCGGGAACACCGCGGCGGCGCCGGCGTCGAGGAGTTTCTGGACGTCGCCCTGCGGGATGGTGCCACCGACGACGACGGCGATGTCTGCCGCGTCGGCGGCGCGCAGCGCCTCCACCGTGCGAGCGGTCAGCGCGACGTGGGCTCCCGAGAGGATCGAAAGACCAACCAGCGCAACGTCTTCCTGCAATGCGATGGAAACGATGTCCTCGATGCGCTGCCGGATCCCGGTGTAGATCACCTCGAAGCCCGCATCACGCAGCGTGCGGGCGACGATCTTGGCTCCCCTGTCGTGGCCGTCCAGACCGGGCTTGGCTACCAGCACACGTGTTGACATCAGAACACCACCGGCTGCTGGAACTCGCCCCACACCGACTTCAACGTCGACACCATCTCTCCCACCGTGCAATACGCGTTCGCGCAGTCGATCAGCTTGTGCATCAGGTTGTCGTCGCCTTCTGCGGCCCGGGCCAGCGCCGCGAGCGCCTCCTTGACGGCGACGTCGTCGCGGTCGGCCTTGACCTTCGCCAGCCGCCGCAACTGCTTGTCGCGACCCTCGGCGTCCAGCTCGTAGGTGGCCAGGTCCGGCGGCGGCTCGTCGACGACGAATCGGTTCACCCCGACCACGGGCCGCTCACCCGATTCCACCTCCTGGTGGATCTTGAACGCTTCGTCGGCGATCAAGCCTTGCAGGTAGCCGTCCTCGATGCAGCGGACCATGCCGCCGTGTGTCTCGAGGTCGTGCATGATCTCGACGATCTTCTCCTCGGTGGCGTCGGTGAGGGCCTCGACGAAATAGGAGCCGCCCAACGGGTCGGCCACCTTCGTCACGCCGGTCTCGTACGCCAGGATCTGTTGGGTGCGCAGCGCCAGGGTCGCCGACTCCTCCGAGGGCAGGGCGAACGGCTCGTCCCACGCCGCGGTGAACATCGACTGCACACCGCCGAGCACCGCGGCCATCGCCTCGTAGGCCACGCGCACCAGGTTGTTCTGCGCCTGCGGGGCATACAGCGACGCCCCACCGGCCACACAGCCGAACCGGAACATCGACGCCTTGTCCGTGGTGGCCCCGTAACGCTCCCGCACGATCGTCGCCCATCGCCGGCGCCCGGCGCGGTACTTCGCGATCTCCTCGAAGAAGTCACCGTGGGTGTAGAAGAAGAACGAGATCTGCGGGGCGAACTTGTCGATGGTCATCCGGCCACGCTCGACCACGGTGTCGCAGTAGGTGACGCCGTCGGCGAGGGTGAACGCCATCTCCTGCACCGCGTTGGCGCCGGCATCACGGAAGTGCGCACCGGCCACCGAGATCGCGTTGAACCTCGGCACCTCGGCCGCACAGAATTCGATGGTGTCCGCGATCAATCGCAGGGACGGCTCCGGCGGCCAGATCCAGGTGCCGCGCGAGGCGTACTCCTTGAGGATGTCGTTCTGGATCGTGCCGGTGAGCTTCTCCCGCGGCACACCCTTCTTCTCGGCGGCGGCGACGTAGAACGCCAACAGGATGGCCGCCGTGCCGTTGATCGTGAAGCTCGTGCTGATCTTGTCCAGCGGAATCCCGTCGAACAGGATCTCGGCGTCGGCGAGGGTGTCCACGGCCACGCCGACCCGGCCGACCTCCTCGCCGTACTCCTCGTCGTCGGAGTCGTAACCGCACTGCGTGGGCAGATCCAGCGCCACCGAGAGCCCGGTACCGCCCTGATCGAGCAGGTAGCGGTACCTGCGGTTGGACTCCTCGGCGGTGCCGAAACCGGAGTACTGCCGGAAGGTCCAGGTCTTGCCGCGATACCCGGACGCGAAGTTTCCGCGCGTGAATGGATACTGCCCCGGCGGTGGGGGGTCGGCCGCACGATCGCCCGGTCCGTACACGGGTTCCAGCGGGATCCCCGACGGGGTCGCTACCAGAGGGTGGACTTGGTCACTCATCGATCGATAACGTACTTGCAAAAAATGAGAATGCCAATACCGCCTGAGGGAAAGCCGCACGCCGCAGTGCGTGCCGACCCGCCAAAGACCCGCATCAAACCCGGGAACACGGCGATTATGGGATTCGCCTAAAATGAGAACGACGCTATCGGGCGTTGATGAGGAGGCCCCTTTGTCTGGAGAGTCCAACGCGACCGGCGGGACCGGCGACACCACGTTCGCCGACCGGACCGTCGTGGTCTCGGGCGGCAGTCGCGGAATCGGCCTCGCCATCGCCCTCGCTGCAGCGAGGCGCGGCGCCAACGTCGTGCTGCTGGCCAAGACCGCCGAGCCGCACCCCAAGCTTCCGGGAACCGTGCACACCGCCGTCGCCGACGTCGAAGCTGCGGGCGGCAAGGGTGTCGCGGTGGTCGGTGACGTCCGCAAGGAAGAAGACGTGGCGCGTGCGATCGCGACCGCGGTCGAACGCTTCGGCGGGGTCGACATCGTCGTCAACAACGCCAGTGCGATCGCCACCGAACCGACCGAGGCGCTGTCGGCCAAGAAGTTCGACCTGATGATGGACATCAACGTCCGCGGCACGTTTCTGTTGACGAAGGGCGCGCTGCCCCATCTGCGGAAATCGGCGACCGGCGCGCACGTGCTCACCCTGGCGCCGCCGATGAACATGAACCCGCACTGGCTCGGTGCACACCCGTCCTACACGTTGTCCAAGTACGGCATGACCCTGCTGTCGCTGGGCTGGGCCAGCGAGTACGCAGACAGCGGCATCGGTTTCAGCTGCCTGTGGCCCGAGACCTACATCGCGACCTCGGCGGTGAGCAACCTCGCCGACGGTGATGATCTCGTCAAAGCCTCCCGCAGCCCCGACATCATGGCCGACGCCGCCGTACAGATCCTGTCGCGGCCACCGGCGCAGGTGAACGGGCAGTGCTACATCGACGCCGCTGTCCTGGTCGAGTCCGGTGTCGCCGACCTGTCGCGTTACGGCGGCGGCGACGACCCGATCCTCGACATCTTCGTCGACGGGCGAGCCTCATGAGCATCTCGCTGCTGCTGGAGATGGCCACCGACGCCGACCCGGACCGGACCGCCCTCGTCTCCGACGAACTCCGGCTCACCACCGCCGAACTCAGCACCCTCGCCGACGGCGGCGCCGGGGTGATCGCGGGGTCGGGCGCCCAGCATGTCGCCTACATCGGCACCGGCGGCGCGATGCTGCCGCTGCTGTTGTTCGCCTCGGCCCGCGCCGCGACACCCGTGACGCCGCTGAACTACCGGCTGTCGGCCGATGGGTTGCGTGCGCTGCTCGACCGGCTGCCCGATCCCCTTGTCGTCGTTGACGACGAATACCGCGATGCGGTCGGCGACGGCTATCGGACGATCGGTTCGGCGGAGTTCCTCGCCGGAGCTCGGACCGCGGAACCCGCGGCCGAGTTCGCCGACCCCGACGCCGTCGGTGTCGTGCTGTTCACCTCGGGGACGACGTCGAAGCCGAAGGCTGTCGAACTGACCCACACGAACCTCACGAGCTACATCATGGGGACGGTGGAATTCGCGTCGGCCGAGCCGGACGATGCCGCGCTGATCTGCGTCCCGCCCTACCACATCGCCGGTGTCAGTGCCGCGCTGTCGAATCTGTACGCCGGACGGAAGATGGTGTATCTGAGGCACTTCGACGCCGAGACGTGGGTGCGGCTGGTCGCCGACGAGGGCGTCACCTCCGCGACCGTCGTGCCGACGATGCTCGACCGGATCGTCTCGGTGCTGGAGGCGCGGGGCACCTCGCTGCCGACCCTGCGCACCTTGGCCTACGGCGGATCGAAGGTGCCGTTGCCGTTGGTGCGCAAAGCGTTGTCGTTGCTCCCCGGCGTCGGGTTCGTCAACGCCTACGGTCTGACCGAGACCAGCTCGACCATCGCGGTGCTGACCCCCGACGATCACCGCGAGGCCCTGGCGGCCTCCGACGAGGCGGCCACCCGGCGGCTCGGTTCGGTCGGTCGGCCGGTGCCCGGCATCGAGGTGCAGGTCCGCGCCGACGATGGCACGGTACTGGGACCGAACCAGACCGGCGAACTGTTCGTCCGCGGCGAGCAGGTGTCTGGCAGGTACACCGACATCGGTTCGGTGCTCGACGAGCAGGGCTGGTTCCCCACCAAGGACGTGGCCTACCTCGATGAGGAGGGCTACCTGTTCATCGGTGGCCGGTCCGACGACACGATCATCCGCGGCGGCGAGAACATCGCCCCCGCCGAGATCGAAGACGTGCTCGTGGAGCACCCGCACGTGCGAGACTGTGCCGTGGTCGGTGCCGATGACCCCCAGTGGGGCCAGATCATCGTCGCCGTCGTGGTCGCGGAACCGGGGACCGTACCCGACGTCGAGGACCTGCGTGGCCACGTGCGGGCGCAGTTGCGCGGATCCCGCACCCCCGACCGGGTGGTGTTCCGGGACGAACTGCCCACCAACGCGACCGGCAAGGTGCTGCGCCGCGAACTCGTCGACGAACTGAACCAGGACCCATCGCCGGCACAGCCGGCCGCGACACAAGGAGCCCCTGCATGATCAAGAACGGCACCCGACTGCAGAGCCAGGTCTGCGACACCCAGGTGATCGTGGTCCGCAGCAGCGACAGTCTCGACGACCTGCGCGCCGGCGGCGCCCCGATGGTGCCCGTCGGCGACAGTGTCGACGAGAGTCTGTCGCTGGACGGCGAACTGGCCGACGGCAATCTGATGGGCAAGCGCTACGTCGACGACAGCGGCGCCGAGGTGCTCGTGACGAAAGCCGGCAAGGGCACGCTGAGCATCGGCGCGACCCCGTTGGCGCTCAAGGAGGCCAAGCCGCTACCCGCCAGCGACTGACCAGGGAGCCCGGGCGCGTTCGCGGGTGTCACCGCGACGAGGTCGAGCCATGCCATCGCCGCGTATCTGAAGGCGCGCGACTGATACCTTCGGCGGGTGAGGCCACGCCGCCTGCTCACCAGGTACGCCGCGGGGCTCACGTCGGCATACCTGCTGACCGTCGCCGAGGTCCTCGCGATCGTGGTAGCGCTCGCCGGCCGTCGTGTCATCACCACCGGCAACGTGATCACCTTCTCGGTGGTCGGCCTGATCGGCACCGTCACGGTGGCGCTGGGCGCGGTCCTGATCCTCCGTCCGTCCCTGCGCTGGCTGAGCTCCGGCCGCCGGCCCACGCCCGGCGAGATCCGGACCACGGCCAAGATCATGCGCCGTCAGGCGGTCATCACGTTGGCGCCGTGGCTGCTCACCGCGGCCATCCTGGTACCGCTCAACGTGCACGCACCGGCGACGGTGTTCGTGGTGCTCACCACCGCGCTGTTGTTCGGCGCGATCGCCACCGTCACCACCGGCTTCCTGTTCACGTTGCGGACTCTGCGGCCCCTGCTGGCGGCCGTGCCCGCCGACGCCGAACGGCCGGCCGCGCCGGGCGTGCGGGCCCGCCTGCTGCTGATGTGGCTGGCCTGTACCGCACTGCCCGGCTCGGCCATCGCGGTCCTGCTGATCCTGCAGTCCCAGAACTGGTTGCTCAACGCGTCGTCCCCGATCGAGCTAGCGCTGCTGATACTCGCTCTGGTCGCGGTCGTGCTCGGTCTACGCTCGATGATCCTGGTATCGATGTCCATCTCGGATCCGCTCCACGAGGTGGCCGAGGCGATGGCCGACGTCGAGAAAGGCGAACTCGATCGCAGCATCGACGTGTACGAGTGGTCCGAGATCGGGCGGCTGCAGAGCGGGTTCAACCGCATGGTCGCCGGTCTGCGGGAACGCGACAGGCTGCGCGACCTGTTCGGCCGCCACGTCGGCGAGGAAGTCGCCCGGCGGGCGTTCGAGCAGGCCGGCACCCGCAGCGACACATCCACCGGCGACGAGCGCGAGGTCGCGGTGTTGTTCATCGATCTGGTCGGCAGCACGCAGCTGGCCACCGAGCGCAGCCCCCACGAAGTCGCCGACATCCTCAACGATTTCTTCCAGATCGTCGTCGCCGAGGTCGACGGACGGCACGGTCTGGTCAACAAGTTTCAGGGTGACGCCGCGCTGGCGGTGTTCGGCGCCCCGCTGCGCATCGACGACCCGTGCTCGGCTGCGCTGGCGACCGCCCGCGCGTTGGCCGCTCAGTTGCGGCGACTGGCAGTGGATTTCGGTATCGGCGTGTCGGCGGGACCGGTGTTCGCCGGCAATATCGGGGCCAGGAACCGCTACGAGTACACCGTGGTGGGTGACGCCGTCAACGAGGCCGCCCGGCTGGCCGACCATGCCAAGGAATTCGAGCGCCGAACCCTGTCCTCGGGTGCGGCACTGACCCGCGCGAACGAGTCCGAGCAGGCCCGGTGGGTCCCATGTGGGCAGATCACGCTGCGCGGACGCCGCGACCCGACCGAGATCCACACCCCGGGTGGAGGTTAGGTCCGCCTTCGGAGTGGGAATGCACGCGTATGCGATCTGCCGCGGCTCCGCATCCGACGCGTGCCACCGCCGCGCGCGTCCAGATCCGTAGCGGCGCGCACACCGGGCCGACCAGCGGCCTCGCCGACGGCCATGCGCAGGCCAATCTGGTGGTGCTGCCGCAGGATTCGGCGCTGGATTTCCTGCGTTTCTGTGTGCGCAACCCGGTCCCGTGTCCGCTGCTGGAGGTCACCGACACCGGTTCGCCCCGCCCCGCCGCGGTCGCCGCCGACGCCGACCTCCGGAGCGACGTGCCGCGCTACCGCGTGTTGCGCGACGGTGAGTGCGTCGACGAGCCCACCGATATCAGTGAATACTGGCGCGCCGATCTCGTGGCGTTCCTGCTCGGCTGTTCGTTCACGTTCGAATGGGCAATGGCCTCGGCGGGACTACCGCTGCGTCATCAGCAGCAGCACGTCAACGTCCCGATGTACATCACCGACCGCCCCTGTCGGACCGCCGGTCCTTTCGAGGGGCCGCTGGTGGTCTCGATGCGGCCGATCCCCCGAAACGATGTGCCCCGCACCGTCGACATCACCGCCCGCTTCCCCGCGATGCACGGCGCACCCGTGCACATCGGCGATCCGTCGCGGCTGGGCATCGCCGACCTCGATGCACCGGATTTCGGCGATCCGGTGCGCTTCGACGACGATGACATCCCCGTGTTCTGGGGGTGCGGTGTGACGCCACAGGCCGTCGCCCAACGAGCCCGGTTGCCACTGGCGATCTTTCACGCACCAGGCCACATGTTCATCACCGACCGGACGCACAGCCACTATGACAGTGCCTCGCGCGCGCAGATCACCGATCAGCCAGGAGGACTTTGGTGAACGTCGACCAGTTGACCCCGACCGCTGCGGCCGCCCCCGACGCGATCCGAAAGGCTGTCCGCGGAGCCGCGATCGGCAACACAGTGGAGTGGTTCGACTTCGCGATCTACGGGTTCCTGGCCACCTATATCGCCGAGAAGTTCTTCCCGCCCGGCGACGAGACCGCGGCGCTGCTGAACACCTTCGCGATCTTCGCCGCGGCGTTCTTCATGCGCCCCCTCGGCGGCTTCTTCTTCGGCCCTCTCGGAGACCGGATCGGCCGGCAGAAGGTGCTGGCGCTGGTGATCCTGCTGATGTCGGCATCGACTCTGGCCATCGGTCTGGTGCCCAGCTACGACTCCATCGGGGTTTGGGCGCCGATCCTGTTGCTGGTCCTGCGCTGCCTGCAGGGCTTCTCGGCCGGCGGCGAATACGGCAGCGGCGCCTGCTTTCTGGCCGAGTACGCCCCCGACCGGCACCGCGGGTTCGTGGTGTCGTTCCTGGTGTGGTCGGTCGTCGTCGGCTTCCTGCTCGGCGCGGTCACGGTGACCGGACTGGAGACGCTGCTGTCCGAGCCCGCAATGGAAAGCTACGGTTGGCGGATCCCGTTCCTGATCGCCGGCGCGCTGGGGGCGGTCGGGCTCTACATCCGCCTGCGCCTCGGCGACACCCCGCAGTTCGAGTCGCTGCGTGAGGCCGGCGCGGTGTCGTCGTCGCCGCTGAAGGAAGCGGTGACGACGTCGTGGCGACCGATCCTGCAGATCATCGGCCTGGTGGTGGTCCACAACGTCGGCTTCTATCTCGTATACACCTTCCTGCCAAGCTATTTCACCGAGACACTGGGTTTCAGCAAGACCGACGCATTCTTCTCGATCACCGTCGCGAGCATGGTGGGCATCGTCCTGATCCCCCCGCTCGGAGCGTTGTCGGACCGCATCGGCCGCAAACCTCTTCTGCTGACAGGCTCGATCGGCTTCGCGGTGTTCGCCTATCCGCTGTTCCTGCTCTTGAACACCGGCTCGCTCACCGCGGCCATCGCCGCCCACTCAGCCCTGGCCGCGATCGAGGCGGTCTTCGTGTGCGCGTCGCTGGCGGCGGGCGCCGAACTGTTCGCCACGCGGGTGCGCTCCAGCGGTTACTCGATCGGCTACAACGTGTCGGTGGCGCTGTTCGGCGGCACCGCACCCTATGTCGCGACGTGGCTGGTGTCGCGGACGGGTAACGACCTCGCACCCGCGTACTACGTGATCGGGGCGGCCGTTGTCACGCTGCTGACGGTGCTGACCATGCGCGAGACGGCGCGCAAGCCGCTGCGCAGGCTGGTGTCGCACTGATCGCCAACCCTCGCCTGCCGCGTGGGCGATCTCGCCGCGAGTCTCACCGATCGGCCGGCGCGTACCTCAACATCGTCACGTCATGCTCGGGGTAGTCGCAGAAGACCGGTTTGACCCGCATGCCGATCACGATGTCCGTCGGCTCGACATCGACCAGCTCGGTGGAGAACCGGGGCCCTTCGTCCCACTCCACGATGGCGAGCAACTGAGGCACCGCGTCGACGAAGTGAGGGCCGACGGGGCGGCGGGCCACGGTGAACGAGTACAGCGTGCCCATGCCCGAGATCTCGCGCCACTCAAGGTCGTTCGTTAGCGTCCTGGGGGCGCGCACCCGGGGATAGAAGACGTAGGACTGCGACGACGGCGAGTACTGAATCACCACCCGATGCTCGGCGAGGGCATCCCAGAACGGCGCAGTGGTAGGCGTTTTGACCGGCATCGGCCGTTCGAAGGTCGGTGTGCTCATGGTCAGTCCCCCTCCAGCACGAGTGTGGTCTGTTCGGACAGGATGCCGCCGTTGCCCGAGACGAACGCACGGTGGCAATCAGGCACCTGCGCCTCCCCGGCCCGGCCCATGATCTGGCGGGCCGCGTCGCACACATGGTGCATTCCCCCCGCATTGCCCGCCTGCCCGAACCCGAGCTGACCGCCTGCGGTGTTCAGCGGAAAGTCGCCGCGGAAGGTCAGATCGCGCTGGGAGACGAACTCCATGCCCTTGCCCTTCCCACAGAAGCCGGCATCTTCCAGACTCAGCAACACAGTGATCGTGTAGCAGTCGTAGATCGACACCATGTTCATCTGCTCGCGGGTCAGACCCGACATCGCGAACGCCGTCTCTGCGGCCCGGGCGATCGGCGTCTGCAGCAGATCCGCGGCGTAGGTGGGCGTCTTGTAGGGCACCTGCTCGCCGAAACCCTTGATCCACACCGGCCGGTTCTTCGCGCGGGCGGCGACGTCGGCGCTGGCCACCACCACCGCCGCACCACCCAGGCAGGGCATCACGATCTCGAGCATGTGCAGCGGGTCGGCGATGACCGGGCTGGCGAGCACGTCCTCGATCGTTAGCGGTTTGTCCTTCCAGATGGCCCCTTCGGTGTGGTTTGCGTTGAAGCGTTGGTCCACCACGATCTTGGCCATCGCCCGCTCGTCGTAGCCGTACACCGAGGCATAACGCTGGGCGACCTGGCCGTACGGCCCGTTCTGGCCCAGATTTCCGTACGGGATCTCGAATTCGGCCTGCGGAGAACCGAACTGGTTGCTCGACGCTCCGAAGAACATGGCGTCAACCAGCGGTCGGGGCTTCTTCTCCGATGTCGGTGTCAGGTAACGCGCCGGGATCGCACACAGCACCACATCGCAGATCCCGAGCTCGATCGCCGCGGCGGCGCGCCAGACCATGCCCACCGCACTGGCGCCGCCCAGGTCCACCATCTCGGCGAAATTGGCTCGGACGCCCAGGTATTCGGCCACCGTCGATGGAACGAAGATCTCCGACTCGCTCAGGTGTGTGGTGACCAGGCCGTCGACCGACTCACCGGGCAGCCCGGCATCGTCGAGCGCCGCGGCGCCGAGTTCCGCCCACTGCTCCAGGGTGAAAGGCGCCGGGGTGGCATTGTTCAGCCGTTCCGGGGGCAGCTCCACGTAACCGACGATCGCGGCCTCACCGCGCAGACCCATGGGTATCTCCTGTCGCTCCGCAGCCCCGCGTCGCACTCACGCGCGAGGCAGTCCGAGGATCATCTGGGCGATGATGTTGAGCTGGATCTCCTTCGTCCCGCCGCCGATCAGTTCCGCCGGCAGGTGGAAGTAGGGTTCGACGATCGCCGGCTCGGAGTCTTCGACGAGTGCCGCCGGTGCGGCGAGCTCCAGCGTGGCCTTGAAGATGCGTCGCAGCATCACGTTCATGGCGACCTTGGCGATGCTCGATGCCGGTCCGGCGGCCTGCCCGTCGAGCAGGCGCATCACCTCGCGCAGTGCGAGCACCTTGATCGCGTTGGCGTACGCGTCGGCCTCGCCCAGCGCGGCCAGCACCCGGCTGCGGTCGGCGCGCTCCTCGGCGGCCAGTGCGCGAAGGATGCTGGCCCGGTCGAAGTTGACATAGCCGCTGATCGCGACCCGCTCCTGCGCCATCGTCGCGATCGCCAGGTTCCACCCGTCGGTCGGCTCGCCCAGCAGCATTTCGTCCGGGACGAACACGTCGGCGAGGAACACCTCGTTGAAGTGAGACTCACCGGTGGCCTGCCGGATCGGTTGCAGGTCAACGCCTTCGGAATTCATGTCGACGATGAAGTAACCGATTCCCCGGTGCTTGGCGACGTCCGGGTCGGTGCGGGCGAGTAACGCCCCGAAGTCGGCGGTGTGCGCCGACGACGTCCAGATCTTGTGGCCGTTGATCCGCCAGCCGCCGTCGACCTTGGTCGCGCGCGTAGTCAGCGAAGCGAGGTCGGAACCCGCCCCGGGCTCGCTGAACAACTGGCACCAGCCGAGCTCCCCCCGCTGGGTTGGCGGGATGAACCGCTCCTGGATGTGTTCGGGTGCCGAGCTGATCAGTGTCGGCAGGATCCATTCGGAGATCCCCAGTGAGGGCCTTACCAGGTCGGGCCGTTTGGCGAACTCCTCGTCGATGATCAACAGCTGCAGCTGCGTGGCCTCCACCCCCCACGGCCGCGGCCAGTGCGGCGCGATCAGACCCGCTTCGGCCAGCAGTGTCCGCTGGGGTCCGGTCGCGAGGTTCTCATAGTCGCCTTGGCGCCCCGGACGGTCGTTGCGCAGGGTCCTCGCCTCGTCCAGCACCGCTGCCACGCCGCGGCGGAACTCGAGGTCGACGTCGCCGAGCTTCACCGAGACGTCGCGTCCGTGTGTGCGGGTGAGTTCGCCGAGCGACTCGGCGTACCGGCCGGAGGGACCGATCGACGCGGCCAGGCTCGTCGCCTTGCGCCAGTACAGGTGAAGGTCGTGCTCCCAGGTGTATCCGATCGCGCCGAACATCGTCAGGGCGTCGAGGGCCAGTTCGGGTGCCGGCGTGACCGCCATCAGCGCCGAACCCCACGCCGCGATGCGGTGCTGCGCCGGGTCCTCCGATGCCGACCGGACTGCGTCCCACGCCGCCGAACTCGCCAGCTCGCTGTTGACCAACAGCATCGCCGCCTGGTGCTGGAGGGCCTGGAAAGTCCCGATCGGCCTGCCGAACTGCTCCCGGGTGCGCAGATGATCGGTGACGGCCTGCACACACCAGCGGAGTACGCCGGAAGCGGCAGCGGCTGCCAGCGCGACCGTCACACACCGCGCCCGGACGTCGTCGATGCCGCTCAGCGCCGCGTCGTCGGTGCAGCGGTGGCCGTCGAGCCGCACCACCCCCACGTCCACAGTCCGGTCGGTCGCGACGCGGCTCTCGACCGAGACCCCCGGTCCCGCCGGATCGATCGCGAACCACGCGGTGCCCTCACCGGTGTCGGCCGACACCAGAAGGATCCGCGCCGCGCAGGCCCCCGCGATCGGCGTAGAACGGCCGTCGATCCGCCAGCCGTTTGCGCCCGGCACGGCGCGGAAACCGTTGTCGCCGGCCAGGATCACCGCGCCGGACGCACCATCGGCGAGGGCCCCGATCAGGGCCTGCCGTGCCGGTGTGTCGTCGGCCAGCAGCGCGACCGCGCTGGTGGACACCGTGGCCAGCACCGGCCCCGGCAACAGCGCCGCGGCCGCCGCCTCGATCACGCAGGCGGTGTCGGTCAGCGTGCCGCCCTGGCCGCCCACCTCTTCGGGCAGGTGGACGGCGTGGAAACCATTGCCGACGAACTGTTCCCACCACGGTGGCAGCTCCCCGGCGGCGAGCGCCTCGAAGGACTCGCGGGTCTTGTCGACCGGCGCGTGGCGGGCGGCGAACTGGGCGACGGCAGCGCCGAGCTGTTCCTGCTCCGGTGTCAGGCCGATGGTCATCGCGCTCCTTCGGCTACGCGGCGGGGCCGGTCTCGGAAGAAGCGCGCGGCCGCTTCGACGGCTTCCGAGCTGGGCCGCGGCTGCCCGCCGAGCTCCCGGACCGCCTTGAAATGGTCCATCGGGGACATGATGTGCAACAACCGGATGTTCAGCGGCGTGCGCACCGGATGGCCGTCGATCCCGCGGGTGGAACTGGTGGTGCGGATCATCACCCGCACGTCGGGCTCGCCGTCGGCCACCAGTTGCTTGACGACATGGGAGCCGAGGAATCCGCTGGCGCCGATCACCAGCTTGGTTCCCGCCATCGTCCGGCTCCTCCACATCTCCTTAAACGAGACGCAACGTCTCGTCTTGTGGCACACTACGGGCGATGCCACAGTGTGTAAAGCCGGACGGACGCTCCTGATGGCCACCGAGACCGCGGCGCCCCGGCGGCGCAGCGAGAAGTCCCGGGTGGCCATCATGACCGCCACCCGCAAGCTGCTGATGGAACGGGGTTTCGACAAGCTCAGCATCGAGGCGGTGGCCACCCGGGCGGGTGTCGGCAAGCAGACGATCTACCGTTGGTGGTCGAGCAGGCACGCCCTGGTCGCCGACGTCATCCTCGAAGACGCCGACCGGATCCTGCGCCCCATCGGTCGCACCGACGACGTGACCGCCGATGTCTGCGCGTGGTCGACCGCGCTCGCGACGGCGTTGACCACTCAACGCGGCCACGCGATGCTGCGAATCTTGACCGCCGCCGGGATGGAGAACCCCGACACCGCGACACGCCTGCACGCCGGCTTCAGTCGCCCGCTGCACGACACCGTGCGAAACCGATTGACGGAGGCCGGTTTCACGAGCGCTGCGGCCCAGGATGCCACCGACGCGATCGTCGGCGGCATCGTCTACGCGATCCTCGGCGAAGGCCGCGCGTTCTCGCCGGGACGCGCCGAGTCGATCACCCGCACCGTACTCGGCAGCTGACGTTGAGGGCTCAGCGCCACCGCGCCCACACATACGGGACCAGCGAGCGCAGGAACTCCAGGTCGGGTCCCGGCACCGCCGCCGTGAAGGCGTGCTCGAAGTAGTCCTCCGCGACGAGCAGGATGCCCTCGGCGTACTCGCGGGTGTACTCGATGCTGCCGTAGTCGTCCATCAGCCGACGCACCTCGGTCACCATCTCCTGGGTGCGCTGCGTCCGCCCGCGGCGCAGATAGTCGGCCAGCACTTCTCGGTCGGTGCCGGTGGCCGCCGACACCAGGTGCATCAGCGGCAGGGTCCGTTTGCCCTCGTACAGGTCGCCCAGGATCTCCTTGCCGTACGTTCGTTCGTCGCCGACGAGGTTGAGCAGGTCGTCACGAATCTGAAACGCCGCACCGAAGTGAAATCCGAAGCCCACCAACGGAGCCAGGTCCGCGGTTCCCCGCGAGCCAACCAGAGCTCCGACGCGTAGCGGGTGAATCGTGGTGTACCAACAGGTTTTCCGCATGATCAGGTCTAGGTAGTCGGCCGGACCGAGATCCTCGACCCGATCGAGCTGCCAGCCGACTTCGATGGCCTGCCCCTCCAGCGTGCGCATCGCCATGGTGTCGAACTCGTGCCACACCAGATCGGCCAGTTCGTCGTCGAGTTGCCTTGTCGCCCTTCGGAGCACCTGGCTTGCCACCACCGCGAGACCGTCGCCGGCATTGAGCGCCGCGGCGATGCCGTGCACCGCGGCCAGCGTCGGTCTGCCACGGCGCATCTGACTGCCGTCGGCGATGTCGTCGTGCACCAGGAACGCATTGTGCAGCAATTCGATCGCGATCGCGATGTCCAGCACGACATCCGGTCCGGCCCCGAACGCGCGACTCGCCGCCAGACACAGCGCCGGCCGAAGCGCCTTGCCGGGGCGCGACGGATACTCGCGCATCGGCGCATACAGCCACTCCACCGGCTCTCCGTCGGGAATCGCATCGAGCATCCCCCGGCGGACGGTCTTGGCCACGCTACGCAGGTGATCGTCGACCTCACCGACCAATTCGTTCCGATCGACGGTGCCGGTCACGACGCACCCTGCCCGAGCACCAGAACCAGCGGCAGCCACACGCCGGGGTGCCCGTCGACCAGAATCATGCCGCGGTAGGTGCCCGCAGCGGTGTGCCGTGGCAGCTCGAATTGCACGGTGATCCCCCGACTGCTGCGCCCCGGCATCGGTACGATCTCGGGCTCGAACCCCGCCACCTCGGAACCGATGGTCCCACCGTGGTCCGCCAGCAGCCCTCCGCATCGCAGCCTGATCTTTCCCAAATCAACGGAACCGCTGTTACGCAACCACAGCTCTGCGGTTGCTACACCGGTCGGTGCCGCTGTCAGCTGCACGCATCCCGACGCCGTCGCCGTCGCCAGATCGAGCGTGGGTTCGGCCGGGGCGGACGGTTGCTCGCGCTGCTGTACAGGCAGTTTGAGGAACTGGTCGACCATGGCCCACCACGATGCCACGAACGGCTCCAGTCCGGTGGCCCCGAACAGGTCCGTCTGATCGTGACCGCCCGACGGGGTCACCGGTTGGGCCGGTTGACCGTAGGCACCGATGCCGGCTGAGGCCATCCTGACGAACCGGTCGACGAGTTCGCTCGCAGCGCGGAAGCCGTCGGCCTGAATTGCGCTGAGCGCCCGTAGGTTTGCTGCGGAATCAAATACCGCTGCCCACGGGAGTTCGTTGCTGGATCTGCCTCCGCCCCCTGCGTCCATGCGCTTCGCCTCCCTCGAATTTAACGCGCGCCAACGCCTCTATGACGGTATGCTAGCTGCGCATACGACAGCAGGAGGGGGCATGTCGGTACTGCGCGCGATACTCGAATTGCAAGGATCTCTGGACACCGCGACCGTCCGGACCGGCGATCCGCGCGTCGCCGAGATTGCCGACCGATTCCTCCCCGGCAGCTCGTCGACCCCGGAGTGGTACCGGGAACTGCTCGCGTTCATGCTCCCCGGCGCCCCGCAGGTCGACGCCGATCCCACCAACGCGATCCTGGCACTGCAGGAGACGGACTCCACACCGACCGTGCCGGAGCAGGCGCGATTGATCTATGTCCTGGGCGCGGTGATTCACCTGACCAGCAACGTCCCCGACGGTGTCGTGCTGCCGTTCGACGACCCCACCACCGGGCCGGCCAGGAGTGCTCTGATCTCGTTGCTCGGTCCGACGTTTCCCGAACCATCCGGCTCGCAACGTCCGGCCGACCCTCAGGCGCTCCAGCACGAAGGGGACGAACTGCAAACGATCATCGGTCTTTTCGACCAGCAGTTCACCGGATGGCAGGATTGGGACGACGTCGCGCAGCAGCTCGTCGCGCTGGGGGTGCTCTCCGCCGACGCCGCCGCGGTGCCGCTCTGCCGGCCGTCGGTGGTGTCGATCGGCGGGCGGGACGCGATCGTCGTCGACACGGATTTCACCTCCCAGGAGGTATCCCTCAATCAGGTCAAAGGCGTTGCCGATCCGCGGAATTGGGACGAGAACTACCCCGCATTCTTCTGCCACATGGAGTACCGGAATCTGCGTCCCGACGGTTGGCGGCGGGTGCTGGAGACAGTGGGGATCTGTGCGTTCCCGCCGCCGATCGGCATCCAGCTTCACACCATGCTGAAGTTCTTCAAGACCACGGTGGATCTGCCCGGCAGCCACAGCGCGCGTTTGGACTACGACCTCAACGACCCCCTTCCGGATCCGGACAGCGACGGCCGCATCACGATCGACCGCGGCTACATCAACATGTGGGCCCCCCAGGGCAACCCCGACGTGCCGCCGGTGGCGGTGCGCACCCGCAAGGTGGTGCGTATCGAGGGTATGCGCGCCTTCACCCAGGGGCGGTTCGTCTGCATATTCGGATATGCTTACGCCACAATGGAAATGCTTTTCGGGTCGGCGAAGCGTCCGCCGGAAAAGGGCGAGTACCGCTGGCCGTGGCTCGACGCCCCCGAGATCCCCGACAACGCAGCGCAGTCCTCGCCTGCGCAACCCCCGGACAACTCGGCGGCATCGACTGTCATCACGATGGCCGTCCAGTGCGTCGAGGACATGACCACCAGACATCTCGACGTGACCGACAAATGGATGTCGGGTCAGCTCACCCTGGCGGACCTGGCGCAGTACAGCGCCGAGGTCGGCGCGCGCATCGCCAGCGAGCCGTGGCGGATCATGCTGGCCCTGTCGAAGCCGAAGGGAGGCGCGAAATGACCGGCCCGACCAATCCCATCGACGCAAACAGGGCGACGACGCAGAAGCTCATCGAGGACACCAGCCGGCTCTGGAACACCGCCGCCGAACAGAGCGACTCGGCCGAAGGGCTGGGCATCGACGGCCGGATCGGTCTGGTACACGGTCTGATCGACGCGTGGGTCAAGGCATATGTGGCATTTCTGGAGACCCTCATCAAGGGCGGCGCCTGCCTTCCGGTGCCCTCGACGCTGGGCCCACCGCTGCCCTCTGAGGAGATCACCGTCGCACCAAGGACATTCCCGCGCACCCTGGAATTCGTCGGACCGCTGGTCCGGGTCGGCCTGCCCAAGGTCACGGTCCAGCCCCCCGCCGTGGCCTTCGACCCGCCGTTCCTGCCCGCAGGGATCGACAAGTTCCGGATCGTCCTCGTTGACCACAGGTTCATCGGCTCGAACTACGCGGGCACCGTGCGGCTGAGCAGTTCGGCCGGCGCGACGAACCTGTCGCCCCAGGATTTGGTGCCCGACGAGGTGTCGGTCACCGTCGGGCTGTGAGCGACGACGACGTCCACACCCCGATCGACGATCTGTTGACCAGGGCGGTACAGGCGATCAACCGTGGCGACCGGCGGACCGCCGACGCACTCGCCGACCAGGTTCTGGCCGTGGACGGGGATAACCAGGAGGCCGAGGATCTGCTCACCGCACCCGATGAGCAGGGTGAGATGCGCAGGCTGACCATCATGTTCGCCGACCTGGTCGACTCGACGGCGTTGTCCACCCGCGTCGAACCCGAGGTGTACCGCACGGTGATCGGGCGCTACCGCGAGGAGGTCGTCCGCCTCGTCGACCACTACGAAGGCCACATCGCGTCCGTCAAGGGCGATGGTCTGCTCGCACTCTTCGGGCATCCGAAGGCCCACGAGAACGACGCGCATCGCGCGGTGTACGCCGGCCTGGACATTGTCCGTGCGATAGCCGAACTCAGCGAGCGGGTGCGGCGCCGGTTCGGATTCGGCATCAGCGTGCGGGTGGGCATCCACCGCGGGCTGGTGTACCTCGACACCGTGCAGGACGACATCTACGGTCTGGGGGCGAATTTCGCCGCGCGGGTGTGCAGCGTGGCCGATCCCGGCTCGGTCGCGGTGTCCGAGTCGATCGAACTCGTCGTCCGTGACACCTTCCACACGGATGTGCGGGCGGCGCAGGCCGTGAAGGGCGTGCCCGAGCCCATCACGACGTTCCGCGTCACCGGGGAACGCGACGTGCTCGTCGGTACCACAGGGCCGCTGGTCGGCCGCGAGCCCGAACTGGAGCATTTGCGGTCGTGTTGGCAGCAGGCCCGACACCACACGCTCGGCACGCCCGGGGTCGCGTTCCAGGGCGAGGGGGGTGTGGGCAAGACGCGACTGGCCTACGCCGCGGTCGAGATGGCCGCGCGGGACGGCGCGGTGGTGCTCGGGTTGTTCGGATCCCCGTTCCACGCCGATGTCGGTCTGCGACCGGTGCGGCGACTCCTGGAGCGCCGCTGCGGGATCCAGCGCGAAAGCGACCCCGCCCAACGGCTGCGCGCCTTGGAGAACGAGGTGCTGCAGCGGTCGTTGAGCCCCGAGACGGTCGTCCCGCTGCTGGCACCCGTGTTGGGCATCCGGGCCGAGAGCGGGTACCAGGCCGTCCAATCCGAGGGTGCGAAGTTGTCGGCGCGCATCGCCGGTGCCGTCCAGGATTATCTGCGCGCCTGCATCGATTCCGGCCCGGCCCTCGTCCTTGCCGACGACGTGCACTGGTTCGACCCCGACACCGTTGCCGTCCTGAAGACGTTGCTCGGCATCGAGACCGGAAAGCTGATGGTGGTCATCACCGGCCGCACCCTGCCACCACTCGGTGACCGCGTCACCGAGTTCTCGGTGCAACCGCTCGACGAGGCCGAGGCCGACGAACTGGTCGGCAAGCTGCAACCCGAACTGTCCGGCGACGCGCGCCGGGCGGTCCGCGCGCGCTGCGACGGCATCCCGCTCTACATCGAAGAGGTCGTCGCGCGTCTGAAGGATCAGCCCAGGGGCGACATCCGGGCGACTGCGGTTCCCGACACACTCTATGAAGCCCTCTTCGCCCGCCTGCACACCGATCCCGACGCATTGCGCTTCGTGGGCGCTGCCGCGCTGATCGGCAGCAGGTTCGATCGGGGGCTGTTGTCCCGGGTGCTGGGGCTCGACCTCGACGCGATCGAGGCGACTCTGACCGGCCTGGCACAAGCCAGGGTGGTCGAACCTGTCGACAAGGAGAGCTGGCGCTTTCGTCACGAACTGCTGCGCGAGGTGGCGGTCGAGGTGTCTCCCCCGACCGTGCGCCGCCGACTGCACAGCCGCATCGCCGACGCCCTCGTCGCCGGCGCCGATCGCGCCGACCCCGAATGGTCCTTGCTCGCCCAGCATTACGAGTCGGCGGCACGATACGGTGAGGCGGCCACCGCGTACGAGCACGCGTCGACCGACGCCCGCCGGCGCGGCGCGCTGACCGAGGCGCGGGCCCATCTGGCCAAGGCATTGGCCGATGTCGCCATGGACAAACCTGGCCCGGCCCGGGATCACCGTGAGATCGAACTTCGGTTGGAGTCAGGCCATCTCGCGTCCGCGGCACAGGGTCATTCCAGCCCGGAGGCGGTCGCCGAGTTCGAGCGTTGTCTGGAGCTCATCGGTCCGGATCCGTCACCTGAGCTCTACGCCACGTTGAATGCGTTGTGGATCTACTACACGGCCCGGGGGGACCTGCGCCGTAGCACCCAACTCGCCGAGACGCTGCAGGCCAAGGTGGACAAGTCACCGAAAGCCGCACCGGGGATGGCCACCACCATGGGAATCTTGGCCGGTTTCCGTGGCGATTTCCACGGTGCGCGGAACATGCTGGAGAAGGCGGCGGCCTCTGTCCTGGACTCGTCGGCGCAGTCCTCGTTCACCTACTATGGCCCGAACGATCCGATCGGTGGCATGTACTCGTTCCTCGCCTTCGTGCGGTTCGTCCAGGGCGATCTGGACGGCGCCGAGGACGCTTTGAAACTCATGGAAGCGCGCAGCTTGGCGGTCGGATTCCCGAAGGGCGCCTTCAGTTTGTGCTACGGACGATCCATCGAGGCGCTGGTGCGATCTGAGTCCGGCCAGCCCGCTGTCTGCGCCGACCTCGCCTCCGGACTCGTCTCCCTGGCAAAGCAATACGACTTCGACGAATGGGTGATGGTCGGATGGAGCCAACAGAGTTCCGGACTCGCGATGGCCGCGCTCGCCGACGGCCGGACCGATCGCGCCGTCCTGGAACCTCACATCGAGACAATGCGGACGGTCGTCCGGACGTGGCGGGCCTTCGAGGTGATGACATTCCTCGCAATGTCCGATGCCGTGCTCGCCCGGCTGCTGATCGCTGTCGGTGATCTGGACGAGGCCCGTGAATGCCTCGATGTCTCGCTGAAGATGGGGCAGGACACCTGGATTCAGTTCTACGACGCCGAACTGCTGCGGCTTCGCGCGCAGACATTCCCCGACCAGCAGGCACGGCATGAACAGCTGCGCTCCTCGCTTGAGCTGGCCCGTAGACAAGGGTCCCATCTTCTCGGACTACGCTCTGCCATCGACGATTTCGTCCTCACGGGCGATGCCGCCCGGCATGCGCTGCGCGATGCGCTCCAGCGGCTGCCGGAAGATTCGGCACTGCCGGAGGTCTCGCGTGCCCGAACGCTGCTACGGTGACCCGGAAGCGGCAACGGGTCGCCGTCCTCGGCGGCGGCATGGCGGGTCTGACCGCAGCATGGCGGCTCAGCGAACCCGGGTGGCGGGACCGTTTCGAGTCCATCACGGTGTATCAGCGGGGGTGGCGGCTCGGCGGAAAGGCGGCATCGAGCCGCGGTGTGCACGGCCGTATCGAAGAGCACGGCCTGCACGTGTGGCTGGGATGCTATGAGAACGCCTTTGCGGTACTACGGGAGTGCTACGCCGAACTCGACCGCGCCACAACGGATCCAAACTCGCCGATCCAGTCCTGGGACGATGCCTTGGTGCCGGCGCACTCGTTGGGTATCGCCGAGCGGTCGGGCGAGCGCTGGCTGGTGTGGCCCGGCCGGCTCGCCGCCGACAGCGAACTACCTGGCGAACCGGACTCGACCGGCACCGAGTTCACTGCTGTCGACTTCGCGCTGCGCGCCATGGCGCTCGTCGTCGCCTTCGTCGACTCGCTCACCACGTCGGCCGATGCGTCGTCACCCACCGCAGAGCTGACACGACAACTCGAGGCGATCCGCAGCGTGGCGACCGTGGTCCTGACGGGTCTGATCAAGACGCCGGCACCGCTGACCGTGCCCGCCGACATCCTGCTTCGCGCCCAGGACGTGATCGCCGACGCTCTCGACCACGACCAGCCTCTCGAGACCCGTCGGCTGTTACTGCTGGTCTCGATGGAGACCGCCGTGGTGCACGGCATCATCGCCGACGGTCTCGTAACCGACCCGAAGGGATTCCGCACCATCAACGACGAGGATTTCTGCACGTGGATCACCCGGCACGGCGCACACCCGGGTGTCGTCGATTTCCCCCTCGTGCGCGGACTGTACGACATCGTCTTCGGCTACGAGGACGGCGACGTCGGACGGCCCGCACTGGCCGCCGGTGTCGCCGTCCTGCTGACCGGCATCGCGCTGTTCCGGTACAAGGGGGCGTTCTTCTGGAAGATGACCGCCGGTATGGGCGACATCGTCATCGCCCCCATGTACCAGGTGCTGCGGCGTCGCGGAGTGCGGTTCGAGTTTTTCCACCGCGTCGACTCCCTTCACCTGGACGGATCGCGGCAGGCCGTCGAGGCGGTGACGGTGGGGCGGCAGGCCCGGTTGGCCGGGGGTGTCACCGAATACGAACCGCTCACCAGGGTCGGTGGCCTGCCGGTGTTCCCGGCCCGTCCGCTGGCGCGACAGCTCGACGGCGGTGCGCGCGTCGACGATGCCGAGTCCCACTTCTGCGAGCGAGCCGATGTCGAAGTCCGGGTGCTGCGCCGGGGTGTCGAGTTCGACTCGGTCGTGCTTGCCGTCTCACTCGGAATGGTCGAACTCGTGGCGGCCGAGCTCGTCGCGGACAACCCGCAGTGGCGTGACATGACCACGCATGTGCGCACCGTCGCCACGCAGGCATTCCAGCTGTGGCTGCGGCCCGAGGAGGCGGCTCTCGGGTGGGACCTTCCCGGTGTCACCACCAGCGGCTACGTCGCGCCATTCGACACCTGGGCGTCGATGCCGCAGACGCTGTGGGCCGAACAGTGGCCCGACCACGACCGCCCCGGAACCGTGGCCTACTTCTGCGGTGCGCTGAACACTGTGTGGCCCAACACTGTTGAACCGGCAGATTACGTCGCCCAGTGCCGGCGGCAGACCCTCGACGGCGCCGTCGGTTATCTGGACAGCCATGTCGGGTTGTACCTTCCGGGCGCGGCCACCGCCGACGGCTTCGCCTGGCATCTGCTTGCCGGCAATGACGGGCTGTGCGGCATCGAGGCTCTGCAGACCCAGCACGTCAGCGTCAACATCGACCCGTCGGATCGGTATGTGCTGTCTGTCCCCGGTTCCGACAGATATCGGCTCCGTTCCGACGAGAGCGGCTACGACAACCTCGTCCTCGCCGGCGACTGGACCGATACCGGTCTGAACGCCGGATGCATCGAAGCGGCGGTCATCTCGGGCCTGCAAGCCGCCAACGCGCTTCTCGGCCGCGGCCAGCGGCACCGTATCCGCGGGTTCTTCATGCCCTGACGCTCAGTCCAGCCGCGCGACGTCGAACGTCACCCCGGCCGCGCGCAGCCGCGCAGCCAGCACCTCGCCCATCGCCGAGGCCGGCGTCAGCACCCCGGCGCGGTCCGGCAGCCGGTCCCGCTCGAAGGCGAGTGCGAGCGCGCCCTCTCCCAACAGCACTGCAGTGGAGGCATATCCGGGATCGGCGCGCTGGCCCATCCGGGCCACATACCGCCTGCCGTCGCTGGTGACGGCGTACGTCTCGACTCGGTAGTGGCCGGTGCCCGTGTCGTCACGCGAACCGACCGTCGTCCGTGAGGTCATGGCTTCCAGAACGCCGGGAGGGATCATCTGCAAGTACGGGCCGCCGAGTGTGGCCGCGGCGCTGATGGTCGCATTGGTCATCAGCGCCATCACCGGCGCCGCCGCCGAGCAGCCCATGCTGGCGGCCTCGCGGTAGCGGAACCGCCGCCCGTACCTCCAGTTCAGCAAGGCATTGCTGCGGCGCACGCACCGGGTGTTGTAGAGCGCCATCAGATATCCGCTGGTCCACAGTCCCGCCAGTTCGGGCGCGAGCTCCTCCCCCCGCTGCAACGACAGATCGGGCTGCGGGCCCAGATCAGGCTCGGCAGAACGGTTGGGGCTCAGGCTGTACGGATCGTCGAGGAGTTGCCGCATGTCAGGGTCACCGGAGCCCGCGCGCATCAGGGACAGCATGGTTTCCACGCTCCCCCGCGAGAATCCGGCGGCGTAGTTCGCCGACCTCAATACGCACGTGGTGTCGCCCAGCTCGCCGCCGCCGTCGGCGGTCAGCTGACGGTGCAGCGCGTAGACGGTCAAGTCCGACGGGACCGAGTCGAAGCCGCACGAATGCACGATCCGGGCGCCGGTGCCCGCCGCCGCCCGGTGACAGCGGTCGATGCTGGTGCGGACGAACGGGATCTCGCCGGCCACGTCGACGTAGTCGGTGCCTGTCGAGGCGCACGCTTGAACCAGCGGCAGACCGAGACGACCGTACGGGCCGACCGTGCTGACGACCAGCCCCGACCTGACCACGATCTGGGCGAGCCGTGCCGGATCGGTCAGGTCGGTGCGCAGCAGGGGCCAGTCCGCGGCCGGCGCCCCCAGCGCTTCCCGCAACGCGCCCAACCGCTGCTCCGACCGGCCCGCCAGACCGATGCGCGCGTCCGGCCAGGCGGCGGCGAGGTATCGGGCCGTCAGCGTGCCGACGGACCCGGTGGCCCCGAAGAGCACGATGTCGAGGTCGCGGCCGGCCCGCATGGTGGCGAACGCTACCGCAGCGGTGCTGCCGCCGCCGGGGACTCGTGACGCCGAGTTCCGGTGCGTCTTCGCCCATCCGAGGGCGCGACCGACTTGGATGGGCCCATGGCCGACATCAGCCGCCGTCGTTGCGTTCCCTCCGCCCCCGAGGAGGTGTGGGGGTTGCTCGCCGATTTCGGCGCGCTGGCCACATGGGCCGACGACGTCGACCATTGCTGCCTGCTCAACGGCGACGAGGGTTCGGGACCTGTCGGGCTGGCCCGCCGAGTTCAGCGCGGCCGCCAGACCTTCGTCGAGACGATCGTGGAATTCGACGCCCCACATGTCCTCGCCTACCGGGTCGCCGGTGTGCCGAAGGGTTTCTCGGTGACCAACCGCTGGAACGTGGCGCGCGGGCCCGGGGACGCGACTACGGTGACCCTGACGAGCACGATCCGGTCGTCGCATCCCCTGTGGCGTCCCGTCGCCGAACGCGCTTTCGCGGGGTTGATGGCACGGAACTCGAGCAGGCTGCTCGACTCGCTGGTGAACACCGTGGAAGGAACGGCATGACCTCCGAACGGCCCGACATCGTCGTCATCATGACCGACGAAGAGCGTGCGGTCCCGCCGTACGAGCCCGACGACCTCCGTATGTGGCGTGACCGGACGTTGAGCGGCCGAAAATGGTTTCACGACAACGGGGTCAGCTTCACGCGCCACTACACGGGCTCACTGGCCTGCGTGCCGTCCCGGCCTACCATCTTCACCGGCCAGTATCCCGATCTGCACGGCGTGACGCAGACCGACGGCATCGGGAAGGCCCATGATGATTCGCGGCTCAGATGGCTACGCCCCGGTGAAGTGCCCACCCTCGGGCACTGGCTGCGTGCCGCTGGTTATGACACCCACTATGACGGCAAGTGGCACATCTCGCACGCCGACCTCACCGACCCGCAGACCGGCAAGTCGCTGGCCACCAACGACGACGACGGGGCGGTCGACCAGGCCGCGGTGCGCCGCTACCTGGATGCCGATCCGCTGGACGCGTACGGGTTTTCGGGCTGGGTGGGCCCGGAACCGCATGGTGCCAAGCTGTCCAACGCGGGCATCCGCCGTGATCCGTTGATCGCCGACCGGGTGGTGGCCTGGCTCGAAGACCGCTACGCGCGACGCCGCGCGGGTGACCCCGCCGCTCTGCGACCGTTTCTCGTGGTGGCCAGCTTCGTCAATCCGCATGACATCGTCCTCTTTCCGGCCTGGGCACGCCGCAACCCGCTGCCCGCATCGCCGCTGGACCCTCCCCCGGTGCCGGCCGCGCCCACCGCGGACGAGGATCTGTCCGGCAAGCCCGCCGCCCAGATCGCGTTCCGCGAGGCGTACTACTCCGGCTACGGTCCGGCACGGTCCATCGAGCGGACCTACCGACGCAACGCCCAGCGCTACCGGGACCTCTACTACCGGTTGCACGCCGAAGTGGACACCCCGATCGACCGGGTGCGCCGCGCCGTCACCGAGGGCGGGACCGGAGCCGGACCCGACGACACCGTGCTGATTCGTACCGCCGATCACGGTGATCTGCTGGGCGCGCACGGTGGGCTGCACCAGAAGTGGTTCAACCTCTACGACGAGGCGACCCGGGTTCCGTTCGTCATCGCCCGGGTCGGCAGCCGCGCCACCATCGCGCGGAGCATCACCGCGCCGACGTCGCACGTCGATCTCGTTCCGACCGTGCTCTCGGCGGCCGGCGTCGACGTGGAGGCGGCCGCCGCCCTCCTGATGGAGTCGTTCTCCGAGGTTCATCCCCTGCCCGGCCGCGACCTCATGCCCGTCGTCGACGGTGACCGGCCCGACGACCACCGCGCGGTGTATCTGATGACGCGCGACAACATGCTGGAGGGTGACACCGGCGCCTCGGGGCTGGCCCGCGCCTTGAAGCTGACCTCGAATGTCCCTGCGCCGCTGCGTATCCGGATCCCAGCCCATACGGCCGCCAATTTCGAAGGGCTGGTGGTGAGGGTCGAGGAAGAGGCGCCCGCGCCCGAGCGCGGGCATCTGTGGAAACTGGTGCGGTCGTTCGACGACCCGGGCACGTGGACCGAGCCGGGGGTTCGTCATCTCGCCGCCGACGGCATGGGCGGACCCGCCTATCGAACCGACCCGCTCGACGACCAATGGGAGCTCTACAACCTCACCGACGACCCGGTCGAGGAACACAACCGGTGGACCGATCCCGAATTGCACGAGCTGCGCGCCCACCTGCGCGCGCGACTGAAACAGATTCGCGCCGAATCGATTCCGGAGCGCAATGAGCCCTGGCCCTACGTCCGGCGACAGCCGCCGCAACGGGCCCCGTGGACACCGGCGCGCGCGTTGCGACGGCTGCGCCGGTGAATCACGTCCGAGCGAACTGCTTTTCGTTGTAGAGCCGCGCCCACTCGGCCCGCGGCCGGATGGACACGTCGACGTCGGCGGCCTTGGCGCGCAAGGCGCCCGCGGTGGCCTGCTCCTTCGGTGTCAGCTTGAACGGGTCCCAGCCGAAGAATCGGCAGGAGTTCTCCCACGTGATCTTGTTGATGTCGGAATCCGAGGCGCCCGCGGCGTTCAGTTCGGCGAGCACCTGCTCCGGCGCGTCAGGCCAGAAGCAGTCCGAGTGCGGATAGTCGCACTCCCACGCGATGATGTCGATGCCGATCTCGTGACGCAGCTTCAGCGACGTCTTGTCGGTGACGTAGCAGGCCAGTGAATGCTCGCGGAACACCTCGCTGGGCAGCTTGTCGCCGAAGTCCCGGCGCAGCCACTTCTGGTTGGTGTAGTGCCGGTCGCTGCGGTCGAGGTAGAACGGGATCCAGCCGATGCCACCTTCGGAGAAGGCGAACTTCAGGTCCGGGTAGTTGCGCATCGCCGGGCCCCACAACAGGTCCTGTGCGCACATCGCCGAGACCTGGGTGGCCAGGATGATGAGATTGTCGATCGGGGCGTTGGGCGCCATGCTGATGGCTCCGAAGCCGGTGCCGATGTGCAGGCACATCACCACGTTCTCTTCGGAGAGGGTGCGGAACACCGGGCCCCAGTAGTCGTCATCGTGGTAGCTCGGAAGCCCTTCGAGGTGCGGCAGTTCCGGCATGGTCACCGCGCGGCAGCCCTTGGCGGCGACGCGGCGGATCTCGTTGCACATTGCCTCGGGGTTCCACGTGGGCAGGATCGCGATCGGGATGAAGCGATCGGGGTACGAACCGGCCCATTCGTCGATGTGCCAGTCGTTGTAGGCCGAGACCATCACCAGCGTGGCCTCTTCGCGGTGCATGTTCAGGTGGCGCGCGGAGAAGCCCGTGAACGTCGGGAAGCACATCGAGGCGAGGATCCCGTTGCGGTTCATGTCGCGCACCCGTTCGTGCACGTCGTACACGCCGGGACGCATTTCCGCGAACCCGGCCGGGTCACGGCCCCACTCCTCGGCCGGCCATGACACCACAGCGTTGAGGCCGCTGACTCCCTGTGGCCTGCCCTGGTACATCCACTGATCGACGCCCTTCTCGTCGGTGACGACGATCGGCGCCTCCTGCTTGTACTTCTCCGGCACGTGACGCAGAAACATGTCCGGCGGCTCCACCACGTGGTCGTCGATGCTCACCAGTATCAGGTCGTCTTTGTGCACTGTCGCTCCTCACATCTGCGCGTATAGCTCCAGTAGTACCGTCTGAAGGCGTGACCGTCTCTGCGTCTTCGGACAGACTCTTGCCCGAATCGGCCAATGTGGTGCGGCGCCGCGTGATCGATCTCCGTCGTGGCGGCCGGGCACTGGGTGGCAGCTATCTGTACGAGGGCGATGCCCTGATCACCGGGTGGCACTCCCATGACGTGCACCAGATCGAGTACGCGTTGCATGGCGTCGTCGAGGTGGAGACCGACTCGGCGCATTACCTGCTTCCGCCTCAGCAGGCGGCCTGGATCCCGGCCGGGCTGGAGCACCAGGCGGTGATGAACCCCGACGTGAAGACGGTGGCGGTGATGTTCGACCGCACCCTGATCCCTGACGGCGGCGACCGGGCCCGGATCCTGGCGGTGTCGCCGTTGATCCGCGAGATGATGATCTATGGGCTGCGCTGGCCCATCGACAGGCGCGGAGGGGCCGCAGAAGACGAAGCCGTTTCCGACGGCTTCTTCCGGACCCTGGCGGCGTTGGTCGGCGAGGCGCTCGACCACGAGGCGCCACTGAGCCTGCCCACGTCGGACCATCCGATCGTCGCGGCGGCCATGGAGTACACCAAGAACCACCTCGACACCGCGACGAGCGAAGACGTCAGCCGCGCAGTGTCGGTCTCGGAGCGCACCCTGCGTCGGCTGTTCGCAGACTCGCTCGGATTACCTTGGCGCACTTATCTTTTACATGCCCGAATGCTGCGCGCGATGGCTCTGCTGGCCGGGCCGGCGCAGAGCGTGCAGGAGACGGCGACCGCGGTCGGCTTCGACAGCGTCAGCTCCTTCACCCGCGCCTTCACCCAGTTCTGCGGAGAAACGCCGTCGGCATACCGCCGGAGAGTCGCCGACACCTCCTGAAGATCAGTCGGCCTCGGGACGTCGGAACAGTCCTTCGCGCAACAGCGAGTCCACGGCGGCCTGCCACCGCAGAAGCTGGTTCGGCGAGATCAGCGGTTCCGCCAGATGCCGGTCGAGATGTGAGTGGAGGCTGATCGCGCCGAGGGCGAGTACCAGGCCGTT
The DNA here is from genome assembly GCF_052245755.1 of Mycobacterium sp. 4D054. Taxonomy (NCBI): domain Bacteria; kingdom Bacillati; phylum Actinomycetota; class Actinomycetes; order Mycobacteriales; family Mycobacteriaceae; genus Mycobacterium; species Mycobacterium sp. 4D054. Next base: position 3,090 of record NZ_JBQQCF010000027.1, on the reverse strand, counting down.
GATCGCCGCCCACGTGACGTCGACATCCGGACGAAGCTCACCGCGATCCTTGCGTTGCTGCCACCGCGCCACGCCGGCGCTGAAGAGTGTGTCGAAGATCTTCGCGCCGACGGGGCTTCCGTCGACGAGGGCACGCCCGAGGTAGGCGGCGACCTCGGGGTTCCCACTGAAGAGCGAGCTGATTCTGCTGCCAATCTCGGCGACGGAGTCCGCGGGCGGCTCCGATAGGGGCCGGCTGAAGGTCTCCCCGATCAGCGCCAGCACGTAATCGTCGACAGCGCTGATCAAGCCGGCTTTCGTGGCGAAATGATGCTGCACCAGGCCCAGCGACACTCCGGCCGCCGCAGCCACACCCCGCATCGTGGTCCCGGCGGCGCCGTTTGCTGCGAGACTGCGCAGCGCCGCGGCGCGGATCTTCTCCACGTTGCGCGGCTCGTCTGCGCCGGTCCGACCCACCTCTGACACCACAGTGTTCACCGTAGACAACACCGTCACCAGCGAACTCGACAATACGGCGGTATTGCTTTTACGGTACAAACGTATTGAGTGAGAACGGAAAGGAAGGGCAGGTGTCCATGAGCTCGATACGAGTCGACGAGGAAGCGTGGACCGCGCCCTGCACGCGCGATCCGGACCGATGGATGGTCACCGCGGACGAAGGGGCCAAGTCGTTGTGCCGCGCTTGCCCGCGACGCTGGCAGTGTGCGCGCGACGCGTGTGTGACGCCGGGGGCCGTGGGCCTGTGGGCGGGGATCGTGCTCCCGGAGGGCGGCCGGAACCGGCAATTCGCCCTCAGACAACTGCGTTCGCTGGCCGAACGCAACGGGTTCTCGGCCACGAAGCGTTGATCAGCGGTTCTGCGTGGCGACGGCCGAGGACTGCCCCGACGACGAGATGAAGTCCTCCAGCAGATCCACCACGTCGGTCGGTTTCTCGACGTGGGGAAAGTGACCGACGCCGGGGAGGACCTCCAGTCGACAGCCCGGCCGCAGCCGGTCGAGCTCATAGCCGTGTTCGACGGGAATGATGTGGTCCTGATCGCCCCAGATCACCATCAGCGGCAGTTCCGAGGTCAGGTGCAGGCGGTTCAACGCGCTCACGGCTTGACCGCGGTAATCCACGACGGACCGCAGCGTGCGCAGGAACGCCTGCCGGGTCTGTGGATCAGACAGAGACGAGTAGGCGCTCCACATCTCAGCTCCCCGGGGTGACTGGATGTTCGCGGCGGAGAACCAGCTACGGACCTTGTTGCCGAGTCGCACCACGGGCGAGGGGGCGATGACCGGCAGGAGCAGTTCGGCGCCCGGCGCCGACAGCAGGCGCAACGTCCAGCCCACGTCCTGGCCGAGGCCGCCGCTGCTGATGAGCACCAGCCGTCGGCAGTAGTCGGGGTGCTGGTAGACGAACTGCATGGCCACCCCGCCGCCAAGTGACTGACCCACGACGGTGACCTGCGTGACGCCGAGTTCGTCGAGCAGGTCCCGAAGCCCCACGGCGAACGCGCCCAAGGAGTAGTCGCTGCGCGGCTTGGCGGACTGACCGTGACCGAGAAGATCCGGAGCGATGACCCGGTACCGCTTCGCGAGCTGGGGCAGGACCGCGCGCCAGGTATCGGAGCTGCCGGCCATGCCGTGCAGCAGCAGCAAGGTCTCCTCGCCGCGACCGACGTCCCGGTACGCGACGCGATCACCGTGCAGATCCAGGTACTTCAAATCGGTCATCAGGCGTATGTCCCCCATCCGTGACGTAATACTCGCCATGGTCGCAGAGGATCCGCGCCGGCACGCCCTGTCGTGCGCATCCCGACCCGCGGCATCAGAAGGTGAGCAGCATCACCAGAGTGGTGGCGGAGCGAAAGAGGTTTCGCGGCCCCGCGGCGGGGTAATTATCGGCCCAGTCGAGCGCGTCGAGGTCGAGAAGGAGAAGTCATGGCCGACAGGGCCGGAGGCACCCCCAGTTCGGACGATCCGTTCAACGAGACCGTCGCCACCACGGGCCTCTTCCTGATCATCACCGCGATCATCTCGCTGGCCTTTGCCGTCGCCAGCTGGGGACTCTCGGAGACCGTGATCGCGGTCTTCGCCGGGGCCATCGCGGTCGTCAGCTTCACCGCGAGCATCCTGTGCTTCAAGAATCAGGCGGGCGACGCCGCGCCGGCCCCGGTTGAAGCGTCTGCCTGATCTTCCTCCGGTCGGCGAACTCTCCGGCCCTTTTGGCGGCTGCGGGCTGCGGGGTGCACCTCCGGCGCACGCGCGTAGCGGCGCGTTTTGGCCATAGACCGGCAGTTGCGCCGGGACGAGGCGATCCCTCGCAGCGTATTTCCGGACCATCGATCACATGCGACGGCCCGTCCTCACCAGTAGGCGGGCCGTTCGTCGTTCTCGACCACGGCGACGTCTCCCCCGATGCTTCATGACGTCCTGGCTTGCGCAACACGCGGGGAGGTGTTCTCGCCGGCGGCCGACAAATTGAGTGCGGGCGGTGGGACTCGAACCCACATGTTCTTTCGAACACGGGCACCTAAAGCCCGCGCGTAAGCCAATTTCGCCACGCCCGCAGTGGTTGCGATGGTACCAACCCGGACGTGTCGGAGTCCGTCCTTAAGTTGGGGTCGGGAATGGGGGTCCGGCATGACGCGATCCAAAGAACAGTTCGATGCAGTGCAACTGCTGATCGCAATGGGCAAGAACGATTGCGAAATAGCACGACAAACCGGAATCCCTCGAAAAACGGTTTGGCAGTGGCGTCGGCGACCGGGAACCGGTTTACGACTACGTGCGGGGAACGCGCCCTGCGGAGTCGAACACGACTTCACCGGCTTACCCGCCGGGCCCTACGCATACCTCCTCGGCATGTATCTCGGCGATGGATGCATCTCGCGCGGAGCCAAAACATACAGACTTCGCATAACCTGCGACAAGCGCTACCTCGGCATCATCCACCGTTGCTGTGCGTCTATCGATGGTCAAGTCCAGGGACGTGGTGTACGACGTCGTCGTGTGATTCTTCGAGGTGATGGTTCAGGTGGTCAGTGCCGCGGGGGTGGCCTCCTGTTCGGTCGGGGTGTCGTTGACGGTGCGTGATTTGCTC
>NZ_JBQQCF010000026.1:0-80136 GCF_052245755.1 Mycobacterium sp. 4D054 | reverse complement strand
CCGAAAGGCCCGACCGGAGCGCACAGGAACAGCTGGACAGACCAGCAGATACCCCCTGCCCGCGACCAGGACCAGCCCTCAACAGCCCAGCGAGGCACACCTACCCCAATTCATCAGTGGATCGAGGCTTAGCCGAGCTCATCGTCGCCGGACACGCGCGGAGCACCGACCTGACCCCGTTCGATCCCGCCCGCCTCCGGCCCCTGGGCGAGGTGCCGTGAACGCCGTCGCGCGTCCCAAACGACGCGCCCGCGCTCGGCTCAAGTCCGGCCAGCTGAAGCTGTGAAGGTCGGACACGTCCGCACGCATGGGCAGCCGGCGGGGCGGGGTCACTGCCATTAAGTATCACCTCGTTGTCACAACACGCCTGATGCACGGGCGGAAGCCGACGAATGCAATCGGACGAAATCGACTGTCCTGGTTGGGAATACGTATGTCGACGAACGCACCCGTACGCCTTTAGCGGGACTTGATCCGCGCAGTGTCCGTACGAAGATTACTGCAAGACAAACGAATCGGTCATGCGTCGACCTAGACCACGCCCTGCGCCTCGTATTCGCAGTCGTCCTCGGTGCACCCGATCAGATGCCACACGACGGCTTGTCCGTTCACTGTGCCGGCGTGGTCGGCCGGACAGTCCGAGCAGTCGGCTTCGCTCGGCATCACGTCGCCGCCGGTTCTGGTCCGCGGGATGAGAAGACGGGCCGGTCGCGGCTTCTGGGGATATTCCGACATCGCACGAACCTTTCGCCGGAGTGGCTCTGTGACGATTGTCCGCTACCGCATCCGCGAGCGGAACCAGTTCAGCCATGTCAGTGGACTTCGTCCAGCAGGACCCGCTCTCTTGCAGGTCCAGGGTGTCGAACCTTGGGTGGACCACTCGTAGACCGGAGTCAGAACAGGTCGCTGCGCGCAGCTCCCTGCGCGCGAATACTTCACAACAATCCCCGTCGCGGTGACCTGCCGGGGTCGGGCCATATAAGCGGTTCTGGTTGGGGGTTTGCTGCAAAATCAGGTCAGGTCGCCGATGTCACCTATTCCTGCAGCAAACCCGAGATCGATCCGTCGATTTTTTCTTCGCCAGTCTTAGCGTCGCTCGATGGCTGTCCACAAGAAGCCAGAGGCCGCGCGCGGGGAGGGCTCCCGGCGCTGGTGGCGGACGAATCGTCGCCCTACCGCCGCATCGGCGGCGCCACGGACCGGTCTTGCTTTCCCGACTGGTGCGTCACCTGGGCCACGATGGTCTGCACCCACCCGGGCAAACCTTCTGCCCTTGCAACGTTTTTGACAACTAGGTAAATTGTCGTCGACTTTGCTGCGGCGTTCAGGGCGAACGGGTCTGCGTCCCTACGTTGAGGTGTAGCAAAGCAGTCCCGGTATGGAGGAAACCGTGGTCCACCACAACAGCGACCCGACGCGTCGCGCATACAGCTATCCGAGCAGCGCGACGCGGAGTCTCATCGTCATCGGCGCCGGAGCCGGTCTGCACAGCGGCGCAATATCGGCATCGCAGCCCTCGGTGGCTTCGCCGCCGCGGTTACGCTCGTCGAGTTCGGCGGCAGAGCGCTTGAGGCCGCCACCGTCGTCGAGGCCGTCCCGTTCACGCTCAGCGGCACCATTCGAGTGACTGCCGACAGCGTCACGACCACCGATCTGCCGCCCGGCTTCATGTGCGCCGGCGCTGGCCAATACGGCGATATCGGTCCCAATGCGGCGGTGACGGTGACTGACCAGTCGAACACCGTGCTGGCCAGGGGGACGCTGGATCGCGGCTCGACTGAACTCGGTTCGTGCCTTCTGACGTTCAGTGTCGAGCGCGTTCCGGCGGGGGCGATTTTCTACCAGGTCGAGGTTGCCCACCGCGGCGCCTATCGGTATACCGAACACGAGTTGAGGGCGCCGATACCGCTCGCCTTCGGCAACGGCCTGCCGCAGATGCTTCCACCGTCGGCCGCGCCGCCGGTGACGCCCATGCCGATGATTCCGCCCGAGGAAACGGTGCCTGCAACCCTTGAGCAAACCGAGTCATGAATCATCAGCAAACAATCAATGCCTAGCCAACGGGCCTTAATGGTCGTGCGCTCGTCGGGCCGATCGGGGTGACGTGACCGTATCAATGTGGGCACGCCTCGCGGGCCCTCGCCTGTCAGGCACTTCCAGCTTTTGTCGCCCTTGACGTGATCTGCGTCGCCCCCGTTTCAGTGCGTTACTGACAGACAGAATAGACGGATCGTGCCGGTATACGCACGGTGCGCTAGCCAGTGTCGGAAATGAAATCTGGTCGCTCGTGTATCGAGTCTGCGATCCAGCCAGCAAACGCCACCTGCAGGCCGGCCAGGGAATGTCGATCCTGCCCGATCCGCAATCGTCAGGCGGTATCCCGCACATCGGTACCGACGACGCGCAGGAGCGGCGGACCAGCACTCGAGCGTGGCGTCCGAAGGGAAACGATCCCTGCTTCGCGGACGACGCCCAACGGTCCGGGCCTGGTGAACCGGGCATAGCCACATGCCTGGACCGCGAAGCCGGCCTTCGCCTGGCGGAAGCCGACCGTGACGCCAAGGCCCGTCATGCTGATCAAGCCGAAAAGTCCCAGGGCGGCAGCTGTGAATAGTGCCCACACCGACACGGTGCGGACGAACGTGCTGACGCAGGGGTTGCCCGTCGGAAATCTCAGGGGGGAATGCACCTGGTTGGTGACAGCTTCCGCGATGGCGGGCAACGATGCCGTCTCGGCCCCCAGTGTCATCGAAAACTCATGCAGCAAGGCGTGATCGGTCGCCAGGTCGACCCGTGGCATTGCTCGCAGAGCGCCCAGTGTCGGCTTGAGCCACGCAAACTGCTTCGCGAAAAACGCCGTTGTCACCGAGTTCTCGAACATGGCGCTGACCAGCCGGGTGTCTCTGTCGCCGAAGCGATTCACGACGGGTGTAGCGTTCGTGCCGTTCAGTTGCTGCTGCCACTGCATCAGCCATTGCAGCTGAAACCATGTCAACAAGACCAACCACTGCAGTATGCCGGGCGGTGCGGCCGCCGCTGCTACCGGGACAATCGGGACCGGCACGGGAACCTCTGTAAGGGGAACGGGCGCAACGACACTCGGTTCGACAGTGGGCGGAGTCGGCTGAACAACGGTGGCGGGGACACTCTCGACGGTGGAGGAGTCACCGGCGACTGACGCGGGATCGGTAGTGGGCGTTAAGACGCTCACGGTGATGGTGCTGACCGGGGCTGTCGTGGTGCCCGCCGTCGGGCCGTCTGTGATCGCAGGTATCTCATTCGTGGTCGGCAACCCGCTCGAGCCCGAGGGCGAATCTGGCTCGGGATTCGATGAATTGGGCCCGGTATTAGATCCGGTGTCCTGCGCAGGTGGGCTCGGGTCAATTGTCGGGTTGTCTTCGGCCGGAATGGTCGGCCCGTCCGGCGCGGTGATCGACGGCTCCGGCCAGGAGACGACCTCGGTGGCGGGTCCATTGTCTTGCGCGGGTGGGCTCGGGTCGGTTGTGGGGTTGTCTTCGGCCGGAATGATCGGCGCGTCCAGCGGCGCGTCCGACGAGTCCGGAGACGTCGAGGATGAGGGATCCGCAGACGTTACGGCCGACGCATCGCCCGCCTGCCAGCAAAAACGGAGCTCGTTGTCGACGTCACCGACAGGGACGAGGAACAGGAAAGCCGACGACGCCGCAGAAGCCGCCTCTGCGAATACTGTCAAAGAACAATCTCGCCAAAGGGGGTCATCCTCCGGCGACGTCGCTTCGGCACCGAACAGCACTGTGGATTCGCGACGTTCCGCAACCATTCTCGGAAGAGCCAACACCCACCGAAGAAGGTGCGTTCATTCCCGAAAGAAGTTTGCCAACGCAGCCATTGTCGCGCGGGACGGATTCGTCCGGTTTCCCGATCTCAGCTGCGACAGGTAGGGGGCTGACATCGTCAAGCCCTCTGCCTTCAGCGCTGCCACCACTTCGGCTGAGGTGTGCGGTCCCCGGCCTGGCGGATAAACCGTGTCGAACAGTCGGTTCAATCGCTCTGCAAATGTAGTCATATCCGCCTCCCACCCCGTGAGCCTTCGAGTGGCGTGCTGTGCCCGCCAACCCAGGATAGATACTGGATCCGTAATAGCCGGCTTATTGGCGAATCCGGTGGGTACTGAATTGAACCGCTGGCGCAGCCTCGACCCGCTGGGCGTTTGCTCTGGTGGCACGCCCCCCGTACGTCCACCCCCGGCGACGAGCCTGTATGCGCTAGCCACGGGCAACGCACAATGTGACTCACCCGAATTCCGCTGGCTGAGCACCCTTCTGGCTGCCCGCGGGAAACCTGAATTCGAGATGATTCCGTCGCCAGCTGGCGGCGATGCGCTCCTGAGTTTGCCGCACCCACTGGCTGATGGCGAGATCTTCTGCGGCCTGCTCGACGCGACCGCTGAACATGGCGACCGGTCGCCCCATAAAGTACTTCCCAAGTTGAGTAAGCGGATTCGATTTTCGTCTCCGGCTCCACCTATCCAGGGGTCAGCTGCTTGCTGGACGCCGTAAAGAGAACGACCGCAGCCGGCGCCGTATGTATCGCATTGAGATGACAGCGTGGCGCAACGCTGCGCCGGCCGGCGTTTCGTGGGCGCCGCGAACCCTTATGCCGGTCATCCTGCGAGGACCAGCGACACGTGCGATTTTGGTCCTGACGGGCGCACGCGGTCGACGCGTGAGCCGAGCAGACTCCTGTTGGAACTCAATGACCCGGATCTAGGGGAGATTTCTTGTGACTTCTGCGGTAGGCCAGCCGGAAACGCCGATCGTCGACCCTTCGAAACTCGTGCCGCACAGGTGGAAAGTGTTTTTGGCGTCTGGGGTGCTGGCGATCATCCTCGGCGTGCTGATGCTGGTGTGGCCGGGAAAGACCGTCCTCGTCGCCGCGGCGCTGTTCGGTGTGTCACTGCTTGTCGTCGGCCTTGGACAGCTGTTCATTGCGATGGCGGCGGACCTATCGGGTGGTGGTCGCGCACTCCTGTTCGTCAGCGGCGCCGTATCGGTAATTCTCGCGGTTCTGACCTTTCGGTACTTCGGCGAACCGTTCTCGATTCTGCTGTTCAGCATCTACATCGGTATCAGCTTCATCATCAGAGGGGTCGCGACGACGGTCGCGGCGATCAGCGGCACCGAAACGTCTGGACGTGCCTGGGATATCTTGTTCGGAATCGTGTCCGTGCTGGCCGGCATCGTCGTGCTGCTGCTGCCGTTCTCGTCGATCGTCCTTCTCGCCATGGTGACGGGCGCGTTCCTCGTTGCCCTCGGCCTGTTCGAGATCGTGTCCGCGTTCAATGCTCGCCGCGACCGCGCCAAGGTGCCGGTGAACGTGCGTACGGCAACGGCCACATAGCGCGAATACGCGGGTTCGGTTCCAGTCATCAGCTCTACTGGACCCACCTGTTGTCGTTGCATCGGTACTCGAAAACTGCTGGAGCACCGGGGTTCCCAGGAGACACGATGTCGACGATGGAGAAGCGGGCGACCGCCGTCGACAGTCGACGTGTCGACCCGGCCGCGCAGGGAGTGGGCGCTCGTGTCCAAGCAGAAGCGCCCGGCCAAGTCCTGACCTCGCGCCATGTCCTCGCAGGCCCACAATCCACCCTGAGATCGGGCCTGAGGAGGGGAAGCGGTTCACGTCCTTTGTGCCCAATGCTCATAGGCATGAGTAGCACCGACAACGCGCGGCGGGACCGCCTCGATGAGCGCTCCCTTCTTCTGGGCGCCGGGTTCAAGGAAGATGAACGTGAGCTGGTGCTCGACGAACTGTCCGCGCTGGGTCCGCACCTGGCCAGGTGGGATCCGAGCGAAGTCCAAGTCGAGGTGTCAGTGCGCGAGCGCGGCGGTAAAGAGCAGAGCGTAACGCTGCGCGCGTTTCTGCCGGGCTTCCCGCCGCTGGTGGCTGTTGGCCAGGACCGGGGTCTCATGCGGGCCCTCGCCGAAGCCAAGAGGGACCTGATCACTCAGATCGATCGGCACAAGACCGAGCGTGACCCCAAGAGCAATCGTCAGCTGCGGCGCGACACCATCCGCCACCCTGGGTTGAACGCCGGCGCGGGATCGTGAGTAAGCACAGCCGAGCGGCGACGCTGACGCCGGACGAGATCGCCCTTCTCGAGGCTGAGCTCGAAGAACTGAAGCGGCGCCGCGAGCGCGTGGCGGCCGACCTCGACAGCATCCGCGATACGGTCGGCGACCTCATCGACGCCGATGCGGCCAACCAGATCGCTCTCGCCGACCAGCTGGCCGCAATCGACGACCGGATAGCCGAAATCAACTGGCATCTGCACGGTGGGCCACCCGAGTCTGAGGTGCCCGGCGCGCTGCCGGACGGGACCGAGGTGACGGTGCGCTATCCGAATGGGGAGCTCGACCGCCTGCGGGTGGTCGCCGTCGTCCGAGAGGTGCCGGTCGTGGACGAGCACGCGTTAACGCCGGACAGCCCGATGGGGCTCGCCCTGGCAGGCCATCAGCCAGGGGACGTCGTGACATACGAGACGCCGCAGGGACCACTGCAGGTCGAGCTGGTCGACATCCGGTATCCCGATTAACGGGCCTTGGCGCGCATTGGAGTGCCCCACCAGAGCCGAAAGACGCCGTGGATCTGAGCTGCACGCGCCTGTACTTCCCAAGTGGAGGTGTGCATCACACGCGGGCCGTCTTACAGAACTTCAAGCGGGGTCGGCCGGGTAGGTGGAGGGAACGCTCGGTCGAGGTCTCGCAGGTCGTTGCGGGTCAGCTCGATGTCTCGGGCGGCGGCGTTTTGCCTGACGTGGGAGGGAGTTCGGGCGCGTGGGATAGCGGCGACCCCGTCGTGCTGCAACACCCACGCCAGCACGATCTGTGCCGGAGTGGCGTTGTGCCGCTGCGCAATCGGTCGCAGCGCCGGGTTGGCGAGCAGCCGGCCTTGCTCGATTGGCGAATAGGCCATCGTCAATATCCGATGTTGGGACAGCCACGGTATCAGCGCGTACTCCGGGCCGCGGCGGGTCAGGTTATAGAGAATCTGATTCGTCTCGACCTCATTACCACCTGGGACGCCCGACAATTCGATCATGTCGTCGATATCGAGATTGCTCACGCCCCAGTGGCGGATCATCCCGTGGAGCTTCAAGTCGGCGAAGCCTTCAATAGTTTCGATCAGCGGGATGCTACCGCGCCAGTGCAGCAGGTAAAGATCAATGTAGTCAACGCCGAGCCTGCCCAGGCTTGCCTGGCACGCGCGCACGGTGCCCAATCGGGTTGCGTGGTGCGGTAGTACCTTGTCGACAAGAAATACTTCATTGCGCCGTCCCGCGATCGCCTCGCCGACCAAGACTTCCGCCGCGCCGTTGCCGTACATCTCGGCGGTGTCGATCACCGTCATTCCCAAGTCGATTCCAAGCCGGATCGCGGTGATCTCCTCGGCCCGGTACCCCGGACTTTCGGCAAAATGCCAGGTGCCCTGACCGAGGGCGACGATCTTCTCGCCGGAGCGCAACGATACCGAGCGAGGTGAGTTCATCCTCCAATCGCCTTTCTGACACCCCTGTTGGCGGGAAGGCCACGGGTCCGCCGGACTGCCCCAATTCTGCAGGCGGCATCACGCACTGCACTTCGACCTCACAGGGCACAACTGCGCCACACATGTGGTTTTTACGGGTCCAAGCGCCATCGGTCGATGATGAACTCCCACAGTTCACTTCAGCTGCGATACCACTGACCGGTGGCAGTGATGGCCGGGAGCCGCCTGGATCGCTTGCCACGCAATGCATTCATTGAAATAAGAAACAAAAAGACACATGTTCAGCTGGACCTTTCACCGATCTTGGAGAGGAATTTCACGCTATTTCAACAGGATTGATGTGATCTTGGAAATTGCTCGTTATGTTCTGGGCTGTCATCGTCGATCACAGAAGGGGGGCGCCATGACCTTTCTTGCCCCGTTGGTCACCGCAAGCGTGGCGCTGGTGGGGGCCGGAGTCATCACAGTCACGCCGGTCACGCCGACGACAGCGCAAATGAGGGCTGCTGGTGAGCAGGTGCGTCTCACCGCCGCGACCACGACAGACTCCTGCGGCGAAACCGCCGTGGCGCTCTGCGATCCGTCCGGCTCCGCGCAGGGCCCCATGCTCGGCGCCGCTGCCCAAGCGACCACGAGCATCTTCAACATCCCGGCGAATCTGTTCATCGCGCTGGCCAACGTCCCCTACAACTTCTTCAATGCCCTGGGTCAGGGCGACGTGAATCTTGGAGACCTGCCGAACAGCGGGTTCAGCTTCGTCAATTCTCGTAACGGCATCGACCTCAACCAAACCGGCGTGGTCGGTCTGACGGCCGACCTCGAGTACGGCGGCAGCTGGTGGGTATACCACCCCTTCAATGTGCTCGGCAGCGATGCGGCGGACGTCGCGCGTTATCAATCGCTGGTCAACGTACTGCTGCCGTTTCCCGCGTTGTCGGTGGGGCTCGGCAACATCCTTACGGCGGTGGCCGCTTCGCAACTCCCGATGAACGTCGGGTGCACCGGCACCAACCTCGGGGCCTGTGAGCGTATCGATCAGATCCTGTCGACGATGTTCGACCTGCGCCACATCGTCGCACTCGTCTCGCCGGGCGGCTACACCTTCCCGCAGGTGAAGAATCCGATCACCTGCAGCGCGGACGGGTTGTGCGACATCAAGGATCCGAACGGCGTGACCGAGCCGTGGTCGCGGCAGACCCAGGAACTCAACATCTTCACGCCGTTCGAGAACTTCTACGACTCGCTCACCCAGACACCAGATTTCAGCCAGATCAGATTCCCCACCGTGACGATGATCGTGAACACGATCGTCAACTTCATCCGGGGGCTGAACACCGCGTTCAATCCTTTCGTGCGCGGGACCCAGTGCGGTTTGTGCGCACTGTTCGTGCCGATCCCTGCGGACGAAACCCGCCCGGGATCGACCAATCCCGGCACGCTGATTCCGGGTAGGCCCGGCACCGGTATGCCCGGCACAGAGGATGCGACGACCGAGCCGACGGTCGCGCGTGGGACGGCGACCGACGAGGGCTGGTCGTCGGACACCGACGAGATCTACACGGGGGAGAGGGGGGACGGTGCGGGGGTCGATTCTCCGTGGCCGCGCCATGCGCAGCCGTGGAGGTCGGCACAGGGACTGGAAGCGGTGTCGAGTCCCGAGGAGTCCATCCCAGGTGACGGCGACGTGAATGTGCCGGCTCCGCGCGCCGACGACGTGCAGAGGGGTCACGTCGACGGCGGCAGAGGCCTGGGCGCCGAGAGCGGTGGCGGCGCCGAAGACCGCGCCGATACGGAAGGCTCAGCTGATACCCAGCAAGACCACGCCGGCACGCAAGACGACGCCGAGACCCAAGACCACGCCGGCGATGACGGCGGTGGAGACGCCAAAGGCGGTAGCGATGGCAAAGGGCATGCGGGCAAAGGGGATTCAGGATCTCATCGGGCGGGTCACCGAGACGCTGCATGATCCGATATCAGTCGGCGGCCAGCGCCAGCACCTCGTCGAAACCCGCTCGCAGGCACTCGGTGAACAGCGCGATGTCGGGGATCGCCCCGCTGTCGACATCGATGCCGATCGCGCAGGTGTCGACGTAGGTCAGCAGGGTGACGTTGACCGCCGAGCCGATCGTGGGCCCGAACGCGTACTGCACCCGCACGTTCGCCCCACCGAGTTGGACGGGCACCGGTATCCCGGGCACGTCGCTGGCCAGGAAGTCGACGTGCCGCAGGATGGTGCCGATGTACCACCGCGGCACCCGGTTCAGGAAACCGGCGATCAGTTGCGTGTGTGGCAGCGACTTCTCGTGACGGACCCGCTCGGTGCGCTCGTGGATCTGCCGGATCCGTTCCGCCGGGTCGGCCACATCAGCCGGAATGTCGAACCGCATCAACGTGATCCGGTTCCCGCCAGGGGCGTCACGCTCGGTGCGGAGGCTGATCGGCATCGTCAGGTGCAGCGACCCCACACCGACGTCGTGCTTCTCGTGGTAGCGCCGTAACCCGCCGGCCACCCCGGCGACGAACGCGTCGTTGAGCGCGCCTCCGCCCCGGTGCGCGGCGTCGCGCAGCGCGGCTTTCGGCACCTCGAGCACGTCGAGCCTGCGGATCAGGCTGCGCCGTGTCATCAGCGGTGATCCGGTGGCGTTGACCGGCCGTACGGTCCGGTACACCGACGTCGCCAGCCCCGCTGCCGAGGCCACCGTCCGCAGCGGGCTGCGCACACCGTCGACGATCAGCCTCGGCGCCGCGGCCAGCACACCGATCACCGCGCTTCCGACGACCCCGAGGCCGTACCGTGCGGCATCCCGGTAGTCGTCGAGCGGGGATCGGCGCGGAGGAGGCGGCGACTCGGCGTCCGCCGACGAGGGTTCGGGGGAGAGGCCGAACAGGGCCATCGCGATCTGCACCCCGCCCACGCCGTCGGACAGTGCGTGATGGAAAACGCACAGCACGGCGGCCTCGCCGTCGGGCAGTCCTTCGATCAGGGTGATCTTCCACAGCGGACGGGCCCGGTCGAAGTCCTCCATCTGCGCCAGGCGGGCGAGTTCCAGCACGTCCGCGAACGATCCGTCGGCCGGCGCGGCCACTCTGCGCATATGGAAATCCAGATCGAAGTCGGCGCAGTCCTGCCATCGCGGCGGCGCCGGGGGCGGCGACTCGACGACGGTCTGCCGCAGCATCGGCAGGTCGTGGCTGAGCCGTTCGACGCGGTCGCGGACCTCCGCCCAGTCCGGCACCCGGTCCAGCATCAGCACGGTCACCACCGTCGACCTCAGTCGCGGATCGCTCTCCATCGACCAGGTGAATGCGTCGCTGCTTCGCATGAATTCGCTCATGATGTGCTCCCGTTGATCACGGTAGAACGCAATGCGGCCCCGCCACAGCGGTGTAGCGCGGATCGGGGTCTTTGTGCTCTACGGGAGGCGACCGAGGTCCCCTGCCGCACAGCGGAGATCGGCACCGGACCTATCGTGGGGTGATGAGTGTCGAAACGCCGCCCGACCGTACCGGGGCCCCGACCACCGTCACCCGCGAACCAGGACGCTTCGTGATCGAGGTGGAGGGTCGCACAGTGGGGCTCGCCGACTACCACGACCGTGACGGCCGACGGGTCTTCCCGCACACCGAGGTGCTGCCGCAGTTCCAAGGCCGGGGTCTGGCAACGATTCTCGTCGCGGAGGCGCTGCGGGTCACCAAGTCCGAGGGGCTGCGCATCGTGCCGACCTGCTGGATGGTGGCCGAATACATCGACCGGCACCCGGAGTACGCCGCCCTGACCGATCGCGGGTGACCAGCTACCCGAACATGGTTTGGGGCCAGTCGGTGCGGTCGATCGAGAACCTTGTCGCCTCCTCGGTCGGGGAAATGCGTGCTCCACCCGATTCTGCGCGCGAGGATGGAGGACCGGGCCAGCTCGGAGAAAGGGGTCTCGACCGGTGCATCCAGACGCGTCGCCCACCCGCATCGCCATTCTGGGCGCCGTAGCGGTCATCGGCGGTCTGATCGTCGGGCTCGTCGGCGGGGCGTTCCGCTGGTGCCTGCAGACCGCCGAAGCCGTCCGGTCGGATCTTCTCGAGTGGGCGCAGCAGCTTCCCGGACCGGGCTGGCTCGTACCGGTGTCCGCGGTGGCCGCCTGCGCCGCCCTGGCCGCGCTGATCGTGCGCTGGGAACCGATGGCGATCGGCAGCGGGATCCCGCACGTCGAGGCGGTTTTCCTCGGTCGGGCGCCCGCGCCGCGCCTGCAGGTCGTCCTCGCGCGCTTCGTCGGCGGTGTGCTGGCCATCGGTTCGGGACTCGTCCTCGGCCGCGAGGGCCCCACCGTCCACATGGGGGCGGCGATCGGCGCCGAGGCGGCGCGGCGGACCCGGCTGCCCGACGACGAGGCCCGCACGATGCAGGTGGCGTTGAGCGGCGCCGGCCTGGCGGTCGCGTTCACCGCGCCGATCGCCGGTGTGCTGTTCGCCCTCGAAGAGGTGACCAAATCGTGGCGGCCGCAGATCGTGCTGGCCTCGGTCCTCGCGGCGGCCGCGGCGGTCGGGGCGTCCCAGACGGTGTTGGGGGACGGCCCCGACTTCCAGGTCGAACCGCTCGATGCGCCCGACATCGCTTGGCTTCCGGTCTTTCTCGTGTTCGGCGTCGGGACGGGACTGCTCGCAGCGGTGTACAACCGGGCGGTGCTGTGGGCGCTGGACCATCTCGGCGCCGTCCGTCGGATGCCGGCCCCGGCGACGGCCGCGGCTATCGGCGCCGCGGTCGGGCTGCTGCTGTGGTCGGCGCCGTTGACCGTGGGCGACGGCGACACGCTGACCCAGATGCTGCTCGACGGGCATGACCTCGTCCTGCTCGCGGTCGCCGGGCTGCTTCTGGCCCGGTTCCTGACCGGCCCGGTGTGCTACTCGGCAGCGGTGCCCGGCGGGCTGTTCGCGCCGCTGCTCGCGGTGGGCGCGCTGTGGGGAACGCTGTTTTTCGGTTGCTTCGACGCGGTATGGCCCGAGGACACAACGCATCTCGCGGTCCCGCTGGTGCTCTCCGGAATGGCGGCGTTCTTCGGTGCGACCGTACGTGCGCCGCTGACCGGGCTGGTGATCGTGATGGAGATGACGGCGACGACGTCGGCGGCGGTGCCCATGATGGTCGCGACCGCCGCGGCGGTGACCGTCGCGAAGATGGTGGGGTCCCGTCCGATCTATGACGACCTGCGTGAGCGGATGAAACCGGGTCAGTTCTCGTCCGGAATCTGACGGTAGGTCTGGCCGCGCGCGGGCGCGTCCGGATCGTCATCCTGGTGGTTCAGCTTGTCCTGCAGGTCACGCTGCTCTTCGGTGACCTCGGTGGCGTCCTTCGGGTTGGCGGCGCTGTCGGGTTCCATGATGCACGGGTTGTCCCGATCGGCCCGGGCGCAAACCCGGTGCGTCCGCGGCGCTGGGATGCGGGCAGCCAGCTAGCCGCGCGCGGTGCCGGTCGCGTCGGCAGCGTAGAAGACCCATGCTGTGAGCCAGACCGTGGCCGCGGTGACCGCCAGCGCGCCCGGCACGTGCAGGGCCAGCGTCGTTGCCTCGCCGATCGCAGCCTGCACGAACGTGAACACGAACAACGCCCCGGCCAGGACGGCGGCCCACCATCCCGTCTTGCGGTCGAGGGCCAGACCCGTCAGGCCCACCAGCAGCCCACCCGAGGTGACGTGCAGCGCGATGGCCCCGGCGCCGTGCAAGTCCTCGAACCGGTGATACTGGACGATTTCACCGGCGGTCACGAACATCATGACGACCACGCCGAGGGTGAGCACGGCGAAAACACGCGCCGCGCGCAGCCACGGTGACGACGGACGGCGGTCGGCTGGCGGCATGTCTGTCCTCCGGGACGTCGGGCCATGGGCACTCCAGTAAAGCGCGCGAAGCTGGCAAAAAGGATGTATCACGGCCGTTGCGGGCCGGAAATACCCCGCGGGAACGTTCCTGACATGACTGAGATCGCACGCTACGCCGCCGAAATTCTGTGGGACGGGCTCGGAAGGCGGGACTTTCTGCGCGCCGTCGCCGCCGTCGGAGCCGGGGCGGGTGTCGCCGGGGTGGCGGCCTGTTCGACGGGCTCGTCGGCCACCTCGTCGACCGATGAGAGCTTCACCGTTCTGCAGCCTGGGCAGGGGGAGCCGACCGGCGACCACTATCTGCCATCGGTCCCGGACCAGGTGCTGTGGGGGTACGTACCGACCGTGCACGCCTCGCCGGTGCTGCAGATGACCTCGGGGCAGACGGTCACCATCGACGCGGTCAGCCACGAGGGCATCCTCGAAGACCAGGGCCGCGATCCCGTGGAGTACTTCGGTGCCCGGGGTGTCGCCGATTCGGAGGTGCTGCAGGACGCGATCGCGATCGCCGCCGACTACAGCCGCACCCCGCGCAACTTCGACAAGGACGGGCCGCACGTGGTCACCGGTCCGGTGTTCGTCGAGGGCGCAGAGCCCGGCGACGTGCTGAAAATCGAGATATTGGAAGCTGTTCCGCGCGTTCCCTACGGCGTGGTGTCGAGCCGTCACGGCAAGGGAGCACTCGCACGCACCGCCGACCAGGGTGCGCCGGCCGGTATCACCCTCGCCGAGGTGATGCCGCCGGTGGACACCGACGGCAGGCCGAGCCCGGATCCGCAGCGCTACGGCAACGTCTCCACGTTCACCGCTGTCGAAGACGGACACGGGGTCATGAGCTACGGCGCGTCCCGGGTGCGTTTCCCGTTGCGTCCCTTCATGGGAATGATGGGAGTGGCGTACTCGCAGGACACCGACCCGACCGCGGCGTCGGCCAATTCCATTCCGCCGACGGTCGGCGGCGGCAACATCGATATCCGTCTGCTCGGGGAAGGCGCCACGTTCTACCTGCCGGTGTTCGCCGAAGGGGCGTTGTTCTACGTCGGGGACCCGCACATGGCGATGGGGGACGGGGAGGTCGCGTTGACGGCGATGGAGGGTTCGCTGCGCGGCACCTACCGGCTGTCGGTGTGCAAGCCCGGCTCCGGTGACGCCCCGTCGGTGGCCTACCGGTACCCGTTCGGCGAGACCGCTGACGCGTGGGTTCCCATCGGTCTGTCGGATCCGGACGGTTCGGTGGGCGGCCAGGGCAGTGACCTCGACGTCGCGATGCGGCGGGCGGTGGTCAACGCCCTCGACTTCCTGCAGACCGACCAGGGCATGGACCGTGCCACGGCTTACGCGTACCTCTCTGCCGCAGCTGACTTTTCGGTATCACAGGTGGTCGATCGGACCGTCGGAGTGCACGGACAGGTCTACAAGTCTCACTTCACGCAGGCCTGAGCCGGCTGGTGAATCGGGAACCCTCTCCATTGAAGTGAGGGTGCCCAAACTTTCGCGCTGGGTAACCCAAACTTATTGTGCGAGAGCATGTTTCGACTGCCACGGGTTGCGAGGTATGTGGTGGGCTGTGTACGGTGGCAGAAGCGAAGGGGAGTAGCCCCCAAATCGGCAATCGACATACTGGCTGCGCGACGTGCTGCGCGGCCCGGTTGTCCGGACCGGTCTGTACGGCCGGTGGGCGAGACCTTCGGCCGTACAGACCGTTCGGTCTGCCGGCCGGAGGCGTTTTTTCTCCGAGCGGCAGACCTCGAACTCCGAGGAGTTGTGGTGCTCGCCGCTGCGCTGTTGAGCTTCGCCGTCATCTTCGTCGCCGAGTTGGGGGACAAGACCCAACTGGTGGCGATGATGTTCGCCTTGCGGTACCGGTGGTGGGTGGTGTTGTCCGCCATCACCGTCGCCACCGCCGTCGTGCACGTGCTCTCGGTCGCGATCGGCCACTACCTGGGCGCCGCGCTGCCGACGCACCTGCTGGGACTCATCGCCGGCGCGATGTTCGTGTTCTTCGGCTTGTGGACGCTGCGCGGCGACAGCCTGTCCGACGACGAGACCTCACGCGCGGACAAGGCCACCGCACCTGCGTTCTTCGTGGTCACCTCGGCCTTCGTACTCGCCGAACTCGGTGACAAGACGATGCTGGCGACCGTGACGCTGGCGGCCGACCGTGACTGGCTCGGCGTGTGGATCGGGTCGACCCTGGGCATGGTCGCCGCCGACGGCCTGGCCATCGCGGTCGGCGCGGTGGCCGGCAAGCACCTTCCTGAGCGGTTCATCCAGGTCACCGCGGCGGCGCTGTTCCTGGTGTTCGGCTTCTCCATGCTGCTGGAGAATCTGTGGCCGTCGCTGTCGACGGTCGCCATCGCGGCCCTCGCCGTGGCGCTCGTGGCGGCCTTCGGTGCGACCCTGTGGGCATTGCCCGAGCGGCTCCGGCCTGCGGTGTTAAGGACGTCGCCGGCGCGGTTGCCCTCCCCGGCCGAGGCCGGGGAGGAGTCCGAGGTCGGCGCGGGTTCGGCAACCTCAGATCGGCACGACTGACCGGATCGCGATCTGGTCGGTCTCGCAGTGTCGGCAGGTCAGCGGGCGCACCTTGAGCCGGATGTTGGCGATCCGCAGCGCGCGACGGCACATCGGGTAGGGGCATCCGCACGACAGCGTGACCCACCATTGCGCCGGGTGGGCGAGCGGGCCGCAGAACTTGCGGCAGGTGCACAGGATCTCGGGGTCGAAATCCAGTTCCGCCAGCGACGGCTCGAGCAGTGTGGTCACGGCCCCCAAGGCTAAAGTGATGGTCGAGACTTTTGCGGGAGGCGCGCGCGAAGAACTGCGCTGAGCCGTCTCCGTTGGCGGCGTCTCAACGCGTGCCGCTGACATGGGCGCCCGCATCGGCCGGCAACCGCAGCGTCTCGACGAGGGTGAGCGCAAGTAGCGCGCCAAGCGCGACGAAAGCCCACGAGAACGACGCCAGCACCGTCAGGAGCAGCGCGGCCACCGCGATGCCGAGGCCGGCCGCCACTTCCTGCACCGTGGCGTTGAGCGTGTTCGCGTGAGTGAGCTCGTCGCCGTCGACATCGGCGAACGCCAGGCTGTTGTATGCGGTGAACCCGATCGACCGCAGCGCGCCGCTGACATACAGGGCGACCGCGATCACCACGACGGGGGTGTCCGGTCGCAACGCCGCCAGCACCGCGAACCACGCCACCGAGACCAGACCGTTGACCAGCAGCACACGCTTGATGCCGAACCGGCGCATCAACGGCGTGGTGATCGGCTTGATCGTCAGGTTGCCGACGAACAGCGCGGCCACCATCAATCCCGCGGTGAACGCCGACCAGCCGAACTCCAGCTGGAACAGCAGCGGCAGCAGGAACGGCACCGCGGTGATCACCAGGCGATACAGCGAGCCGCCCGATACCGTGATGCGCAACGTCCGCACCCGCAGCACGGACAGCCGCATCAGCGGCGCCGGCGAGCGGCGCAGGTGCCAGAGCGCGGCGGCCAGCAGAACGACCGCGACCGTGCCGCCGACTCCGACCAGCACCCAGTCGGTGCCGCTGACCCGGACATGCTCCAGGGCCAGCAGCGCCGCCGCGATGCCCGTGCCGAGAAACAGCAGCCCCCGCCAGTCGAACGGCCGTACCTCTGCTGTCGGGCCGCCGCGGATCAGCTTGAGCGCCAACAAGAATCCGACGATCCCGATCGGGATGTTGATCAGGAAGATCCAACGCCAGGACCCGTAGGTCGCGATCGCCCCGCCGAGTGCGGGTGCGACCACCGGCGCGGTCAGCGCCGGCCAGGTCAGCAGTGCGATCGCGCGCACCAGATCGGTCTTTTCGCTGTAACGCAACACCGCCAGCCGGCCGACAGGGACCATCATCGCGCCGCCGACCCCCTGCAGGACCCGCATCGCCACGAGCATCGGCAGCGAGACGCTCAGCGCGCATCCCGCCGAGGCCAGCGTGAAAATGACGATCGCGCAGAGGAACACGGCCCGGATGCCGAATCGGTCGGCCGCCCACCCGGTGGCCGGGATCAGGACCGCGACGGTCAGCAGGTAGGCCGAAACGGCGATGTTGACATCGACGGGGGCCACGTCGAAGCTCGCCGCGATGGCCGGGATGGCGGTCGCGATGATCGTCGCGTCCAGGATCTCCATGAACATGGCACCGGCCACGAGCAGCGCCATGCCGCGGGGGAACGACGATCGGGACGGGGGCGCCGAAGACACGGGATCCAAACCTAGACGGGCACCGTGTGTAGCGCCCGCCGGGCTCGGATCAGCCGGCGCAGTCCAGCGTCACATTCACCTTCTGCTTGGGCGTAACCGTGAACACGTTGACGTCGTCGTCGTCGACCGGGAACTGCTGGTTGGCGATCGGCAGGCTGCGCACGCTGATCACCGTGCACTGGTCGAGCGGGGCGCTGCCGACGCGGCTGACCCGCACGTCATAGCCCTGGGACCGCAGCTGGTTGATCGTCGAGGTCGCGGTGTCGGCCTGGGCCGGCGCGGCCAGGGTCAACGCGGCACCGAGCGGCAGCAGGGCCGCGGCAAGTAACTTCGTCATCGTGCAACTCCTTGTGTGAGGGCGTCACCGGCGTGGCCAGGACATCGAGTGACACCATCGTCGCGACGCGTGCCGTGCAACGCTTGGAGTCCGGATGGAGATTTCATGGAGATCCCGGGCAGTTTCGGCGTACCGCTGCCTAGAGCACCTTGGACAGGAAGTCCCGCAGCCGTGGATGCTCGCGGGTCAGATCCCTGTCGATGCCCACGAGTTGGCCACCGGCGTCCTGGAATTCGACGGGCGCGAAGGTGGTGTCGGTGGCGATGACGTAGTTGGGGTCCTGCGCCGCCGCCGTCCCCGGGGTCAGCAGGCCCACCCCGAGAAGGGTTGCCAGCGCGGTCAGTACGAGTGTGGCGAGCCGACATCGGCCGGAGGTGGCTCGATCGCCTTCGGTGTGACGTGACGGTGTGGCGCGCATGCTGGCTCCCCGCGTAGGTCCCTGTGCAGGGTCACGCTAACGGCGGCCAGTGCGTCCCGCGGGGGATCGGGAAGTTCAGCCGGTGATGGCGCGGGCGCCGACGGACGGTAGGCGCTGATCGCCGCAATTGTTCGTTCTGCGGATGACTTCGCTAACCTGTGTGAGGTTGTCATACGTAAGACACCGCTCCGGGTTCAGACTGCAGCCTCCCGAGATCATCTGCGACCGCTCTTCGGCCGCATTTATGAGACGAGGCTTGAGGACGTGCAGCAATTCAGCGAACAGCAGGTCGACGATATCGCGGTGGTCGCCGCGGTCGGCGCTGTCGACATGCTCACCGCGCCGCAACTGCAGGCGGTGATCGCCGCGGCGCTGGCGCGCAGGCCGTCGGGCCTGATCGTCGACCTGACCGACGTGGACTTTCTGGGGTCGGCGGGCATGCAGGTCCTGATGGTCACGCGCAAGCAGGTCGACGGTTCGGTCGAGTTCGCCGTCGTCGCCGACGGACCGGCCACCAGTCGCCCGCTCCAGATCACCGGGGTGGCCGACTACGTCGATCTCTTCTCGACGCTCGACGTCGCCGTGGCGCACGTCAAAGCTAGGTCGCCTGTCTGTCGTGCTGACCGGCAGGTTTGACATTTTGGCGCCTGGGGAACAGACGCTTCGCCCAGCGGTAGCCCCGCAGAAAAAAAGGAGTGTCTGGTGAGCGATCACAATTCTGGTCCGGAAGAAGCCGTCAAGGGCGTCGTCGAAGGCGTCAAGGGCAAGGCCAAAGAGGTCGTCGGCGTCGTCACGGGCCGGGATGACCTGCAACGCGAGGGCCAGGCCCAGCAGGACAAGGCCGACGCACAGCGCGAGGCCGCACAGAAGGAAGCCGAGGCCGAGAGTGCCCGCGCGGCCGCCAAGGCCAACGAGGAGCGGCAAAAAGCCGAACAGTCGTAACCGTCACGCAGGTAGATTGTCCTGCGATGACCGCTACCTCCATCCGCAGCAGGTCAGCCGACAGTCGGAGCTTCGCAATCGCGTCGACGTCGCTGACCTTCACCTGGCGTGAGGAGGGCGTGGGGGCCGACAGAAAGGCCACGGTAGCGGTGTGCGGCGAAGTGGACGCGGCCAACGCCAAACACTTCGCCCACACCGTGCGCGAAGTCAGCGCCGGCAGCGCTGCCGTGGTGCTCGATCTCACCGACGTGAATTTCATGGCCTTCGACGGCGCCTCGGCGCTGTACGCCATCAGCGCCCATCTGGCTCGCGAAGAAGTGACCTGGTGCGTCGTCGCCGGGCCGGCAGTGGCACGCGTGCTCGAACTCTGTGATCCCGAGGGTCTGATCCCGGCAACAACGATCCCGTCGGTGCGCGCCGCCAAACCTGCCTGACGCTTTTCCAGCGAACACGACGGCGCAGCCTTCGCAGACGCGTGCTGCCGCCCAGGTGCGGAGTTCTCCACAGCCGTTATCCACATTGTGGTTTTGCTGCGATGTGCCGCTGTGATCTCGCGCTCACTTTCCGGGGCAAAGCTAAGAAATCGTTACGAATATGTTTTGTGCCGATTTTCGCGGTGGGCTTGCTGCCTCCGTTCAGGCACTGTTCAGCTGCGGTTTCGGCTTTGCTGTTTCGAAGTAACGAATTTATAACGGAACGGTTCTTAAGCGAGCCCTGAGAGCTTCGGCGCTCCCCGTGACGAAGCGCGAATTCGTCGGCGTCCATACCGAATTTCCGTCGCTACACTCGACTCAGGCGGCGCCCGTTCGGGCGCCTTGACACGGAATCTAGAGCTTGGCAGACGTCGTGCCGGCGGAGGTACCACAACACATGGCAAACTTTTCGGTGCTGATGAGGCGCTTGATGTCCAAGGGTAAAACCGAGTCGAATGTGACGGATGCGCCGTCGGCGGCGGCAGGGTCCCGAGGGACCGACGGGACAGCCAAAGGCGATGTGGTGCTGGAGCGCCGCCTCACGCCGAACCTGGGCCCCATCGGCGACATCGCCGCGGCCCAGGGCATTGTCGTCGTGGCCAATGCCGCTGACGCCAGCGTGTCGCTGATCGACAACACCACCCTCAACGTGGTCGCCACCGTCGCGGTCGACGGTGAGCCGACCGCGGTGGCCGTGTCCGACGACCGGGCCTTCGTCGGCGTCACCTCCGGCAGCTTCGACGCGGTCAAGGTGATCGACCTGGACAGCCGCGCCGTCGTCGCTACCTACCCGGTGGCCTTCGGGGTCACCGCGCTGACGGCCGGTCCCGGCGGCAAGCGGGTGTATGCCGGTCGCGGTGCGCAGGACCGCATCGACGTCGCGGTCATCGACGTCACCGCTGAGCGGGTCGGCACCATCGGCATCGGATCCGGTCCGGCCGCCAACGTGGACGCGCTCTGCGCCGACCCGAACGGCAAGCGGCTGTACGTCGCCGTCACCGATGCGGTCGGCAGCCGCGTGATCGTCGTCGACACCGAAACCTCGCAGGTGCATCGGGTGGTGCCTGTCGGCGCACCGATCCGCGACATCGCCTACGCCGGGGGAGCGGTCTACGTGCTCACCTCGGACCGAGTGGTCGGCGGCGCCGTCCACATCCTCGATCTGGGCGCGATGCGGATCACCGATCGGGTGACCGTGGGTGGTGCCCCCACGCAGCTGTCGATGAGCGCCGACCAGACCCGCGCATACATCGTGGATTACGACCGTGTCGCGGTGCTGTGCACGCTCAGCCTCGACGTCGTCGACGCGCTGACGGTCGACGCCAGGCCGTCGTGCGTCGCTCAGGGCGCCGACAGTTCGCGCCTCTACGTCGCCGACTACTCCGGCGCGGTGAGCGTGTACTCGGTCGAGTCCTCGATCGAGACGCTGTACTCGCAGTTCCTGGCGACCGATGAGATCGCGGTGGGCGCCCCGCGCCGGCTGCAGGCAGCCCCCGCCTGACGGCGTCACTCGAGTTCACCGCCACTGATAGCGGGTTTTCGGTCGCCCGGCCTTTCCATAGTCGGTGTGGCGGCTGACCGTGCCCTCGTCGGCGAGCCGCTCGAGGTAACGCCAGGCCGTCACCCGCGACACCCCCACCTGCCTGGCCACCTCATCGGCGGTCACACCGTGGGCGGAATCGCGTACGGCACGGGCGATCTCGTCGTTCGTGCCCGCTGCCGCCCCTTTCGGGGCCACCGACCGGTCGGGGTTGACCCGTAGCTCGGCCAGCGCCCGGTCGACCTCGGCCTGGCTGGCGGCATCGGTACCGGCAGGCAGCGCTTCGCGGTAGCGCCGGTACCTCTCGAGTCGTTCGCGGAACGCGGCGAAGGTGAACGGCTTCAACAGGTACGCCAGCGCGCCGTGACCGACCGCGGCGCGCACCATCTCCAGATCGCGCTCCGAGGTGATCGTGATGATGTCCGGCGCCGGCCGCAGGCCGGCCAGCGCCGACGCGAGCGCGATCCCGTTGGCATCCGGCAGCCCGATGTCGAGCAGCACCAGGTCGATCGGGGCGTCCGACGCTGCCGCCTCGGAGGCCGCCCGCATCGCATCGCGCGCCGTGTGCGCCACTGCCGCCACCGAAAACCCCTGCAGCCGCATCAGATAAGTCCGGTGCGCCTCGGCGATCAACGGTTCGTCCTCGACGATCAACACCGTGATCACGGGCGATTCACCGTCACCGTCACCACCGAACCGTAGGTCACATCCGCGGTGAGCTGCCCGCCGTGGCGTTTGACCACCTGGGCCACCAACGCCAGCCCCAGCCCGTGCCTGCCGTCGTCGTCACCGGACTTCGTCGAGTAACCCCTCTGCATCGCCTTCTCGAAGGTGCCGGCGTCCATGCCCTCCCCGCTGTCGGCCACCCGGATCAGCAGCCGTTCGTCGTTCTGCTGCACGGTGACCTCCACCCAAGGGTCGTCCGGATCGCAGGCATCCATCGCGTTGTCGATGAGGTTGCCTGCCACGGTCACCATTTCCTGGCCTGTCAAGAGCAGATCTTCGGTGTCCGAAGGCAATTCGGAATCTTCGGTCACGGTCAACTCGATACCGCGTTCGTCGGCCTGGGCTGTCTTGCCCAGCAACAGCGCCACCAGGGCCGGCTCGCCGACCGCATCCGAGAGCCGGTCGACGAGTTGCTGGGACAGCTCGAGTTCGGCGGTGGCGAACCGGACGGCTTCCTCGGTGCGCTCCATCTCCACCATCGTGACGACGGTGTGCAGTTTGTTGGCCGCCTCGTGGGCCTGAGACCGCAGCGAGTCGGTCAGCACCTTCAGCGAGTTGAGTTCGCCCAGCGCGCCCTGCAACTCGGTGCGGTCACGGATGGTGACCACTTCCGACGAACCGGCATCGGACCGCACCCGCGACCGATTGACCACCAGCACGCGGTCGTCGGTCACGTGAACCTCATCGCGGGCGCCGGGGTTGTAGGTGCGCAGGAACTCGGGCAGGTCGTCGGCGGCGACCTCCCCGGCCGGCAACGACAGCAGTCGGCGCGCCTCGTCGTTGACCACCGCCACGCCGGAGCGGTCGAGCACGATCAGTCCCTCGGACACCGAGTGCAGGATCGCGTCGTGGTGGTCGTACATGACGCGCAGTTCGTCGGGGCGCAGTCCGTGCGTCTGGCGCAGCAGCCGCCGGCGGATGCCCCACACGCCCAGCAGTGAAACCGCAAGCGCGGCAAGGCTGACGGCCGCGATGACGGGCAGCTGCGACTGCCAGCGCTCGGCGAGGCTCTGCTGCAGGATGCCTGCGGCGACCAGGCCGATGACGCGGCCGTCGCCGTCGTAGACCGGGGCCACCGCACGGATGGACGAACCCAGCGTGCCGGTGTACACCTCGGTGAACGTCTCGCCCTGCAGTGCGGGTTCGATGGTGCCCAGATAGGCGCCGCCGATCTGGGACGGATCGGTGTGGGTGAAGCGGGTGCGATCGGGCGCCATGATCGTGATGAACGCGATGTCGGTCTGCCTGCGCACCAGCTCGGTGACCGGTTGCAGCATCTCGGTGGCCCGCCCGGACTCGATGGCCTCGGCCGTCGACGGTGAGTCGGCCAGCGCGGTCGCGATCCCGACCACCTGCTCCTGCGCCGCGGCGTCGCCGTCGCGGCGGGCGTCCAGCGCGGCCAGTGCGCTGCCGGCCAGCACGATCACCGCGATGACCAGGATCTGCAACGCGATGGCCTGGCCCGCCAACGACCGCGGCCACGGGGGTCGGGATGGCGGCCGGATCCGTCCCATCGCCTGCCTCCCGTGAACGTAATGAACTAAAACGTGACCTGGCTCACGTCCTCGCAGAGCATCCTTGCAGACCTTTTGCACACAGCGACCCCGGAGGACAGTGCGATGACGACCACGATGGACCGGCCGACCCCACCCGACACCCCCCGACCCAGACGAGACCGCACGCACTGGCTCTACATCGCCGTGATCGTCGCGGTCCTCGCCGGTGTCGGGGTCGGCATCCTGGCCCCCGACGTCGGCAAGAGCGTCGGCGTCCTGGGCACCATGTTCGTGGCGCTGATCAAGATGATGATCGCGCCGGTCATCTTCTGCACGATCGTGCTGGGAATCGGGTCGGTCCGCAAGGCGGCCACCGTCGGCAAGGTCGGCGGCCTGGCGTTCGTCTACTTCCTGGCGATGTCGACGTTCGCACTGGCGATCGGCCTGGTGGTCGGCAACCTGCTGCACCCCGGCAGCGGATTGCATGTCACCGACACCACCGTGGGCAAGGGCGCCGAGCTGGCCGACAAGGGCCATGAGGCCGGTGGGCTGATGGACTTCGTTCAGGGCATCATCCCGACGTCGATGTTCTCGTCGCTGACCGAGGGCAGCGTGCTGCAGGCGTTGTTCGTCGCGCTGCTGGTGGGCTTCGCGCTGCAGGGCCTGGGGTCGGCCGGTGAGCCGATCCTGCGCGGCATCGAGCACCTGCAGAAGCTCGTATTCAAGGTGCTGGTGATGATCCTGTGGCTGGCGCCGATCGGCGCGTTCGGCGCGATCGCGAACGTGGTCGGTCAGACCGGCTGGGCGGCCGTCGGGCAGTTGATGGCGTTGATGCTCGGCTTCTATCTGACCTGCGCGATCTTCGTGTTCGGTGTGCTCGGGGCACTGCTGCGGGTGGTGTCCGGGGTGTCGATCTTCAAGCTGGTCCGCTACCTGGCCCGCGAGTACCTGCTGATCGTGTCGACGTCGTCGTCGGAGTCCGCGCTGCCGCGCCTGATCGCCAAGATGGAACACCTCGGTGTGGACCGCTCGACCGTGGGTGTGGTTGTGCCGACCGGCTATTCGTTCAACTTGGATGGCACCGCGATCTACCTGACGATGGCGTCGCTGTTCATCGCCGGGGCGCTGGGCGACCCGCTGTCTCTGCCGGAGCAGATCGGGCTGCTGGTCTTCATGATCGTCGCGTCCAAGGGGGCGGCCGGGGTGACCGGCGCCGGGCTGGCCACGCTGGCCGGTGGCCTGCAGGCGCACCGGCCGGACCTGCTCGACGGTGTCGGGCTCATCGTCGGCATCGACCGGTTCATGTCCGAGGCGCGGGCGCTGACCAACTTCTCCGGCAACGCGGTCGCCACCCTGCTGGTCGGTTCGTGGACGCACACGATCGACAAGGGCAAGGTGAATTCGGTATTGGCAGGCGAGGATCCGTTCGACGAGCTGACGATGCTGGATTCCGATCACGGCTCCCGTGTCGCGGAGCCGCCGCAGGAGAGAGTCCCTGCGACGGTGTAGGTCACGGGTAGGAAAGCCCGGTCGGTCCTGTTGCCGGCCGGGCTTTTCCGTGCACCCGGACCCGCGAGCAGACACAAACTCACACGAAATCACCGGAAATCGTGCGAGTTTGCGTCTGCTCGCCGACTGGCCTCAGCCCGTGCAGTCCAGGGACACCGAGATCGACCGGTGCACCACGACGTCGACCACATCGAGGCCGTCATCGTCGTCGCGGCCGCCGATGACGAGCACCGGTTGGGTGACCTGCTGAGGATTACGCACCCCGATCACCACGCAGTCGCCGATCGGCGCACTGCCGATCCGGTCGATGTTGACCTGGTAGCCCGCCGACTCCCACTGCTCGATCACGTCGAACGCGTTCTGTTGCTGCGCGGCCGCCGGCGCCACCGGCGCACCCAGCATCGCGGGCATTGCCGCCACGATCCACCACCAGCGCATGGCCGGACCTCCATCGGAGGCGCCCTGCATGGCCTCCCGATGGTGACACGAAGCGCGCACCCGAATGGTTCACCCCTGACCGCGACCAGACGCATACTCGCATGGACGCTGCCCGGAAGATGCGAGTTTGTGTCTTCTCGCCGTGGGGCCCCGCTCGCGGAAGGGGCCGGCCCTACCGCTCGGCCCGCTGGTAGGCCGTGACGACCGCTGCGCCGCCCAGCCCGATGTTGTGCTGCAGCGCGGCGGTGACGCCGTCGACCTGACGCTTGTCGGCGGTGCCGCGCAACTGCCAGGTCAGCTCGCTGCACTGGGCCAGGCCCGTCGCCCCGAGCGGGTGGCCCTTGGAGATCAACCCGCCCGACGGGTTGACCACCCAGCGGCCCCCGTAGGTGGTGTCCTCGTCGTCGATCAGCTTCGGCGCCTCACCGGGCCCGCACAGGCCCAGCGCCTCGTACAGCAGCAGTTCGTTGGCCGAGAAGCAGTCGTGCAACTCGATCACCTGGAAGTCCTCCGGCCCCAGTCCGGACTGCTGATAAACCTGTTGCGCGGCTTTGACATTCATGTCGTATCCGATGATGTTGGCCGCGCTGCCGTCGAACGTCGACGCGAAATCGGTGGTCATCGCCTGACCGACGATCTCGACGGCCTGCCCGGCCAGATCGTGCTCGGCGACATAGTCCTCGCCGGCAAGCACCACCGCCGCGGACCCGTCCGAGGTCGGTGAGCACTGCAGCTTGGTCAGCGGATCGGAGATCATCTTCGCGGCCAGGATGTCGTCGAGGGTGTACTCATCCTGGAACTGTGCGTACGGGTTGTTCACCGAATGCTTGTGGTTCTTGTAACCGATCTTGGCGAAATGCTCTGCGGTGGTGCCGTACTTCTTCATGTGCTCACGCCCCGCCGCACCGAACATCCACGGTGCGACGGGGAACTGCATGGCGTCGATCTCGTTGAGCGCCAGGATGTGTCGCTTCATCGGGGATTCCCGGTCCTCGGCACCGCCGCCCAGCGAGCCCGGCTGCATCTTCTCGAATCCGAGCGCCAGCACGCAGTCGGCCAGCCCGCCGCGGATCGCGGCGGCCGCCAGGTAGAGCGCGGTCGATCCGGTGGAGCAGTTGTTGTTGACGTTGACGATCGGGATGCCGGTCATGCCCAGCTCGTAGAGCGCCCGCTGGCCCGAGGTGGAATCACCGGAGCAGTAGCCCACATAGCCCTGCTGGACTTCGCTGTACTCGATGCCGGCGTCCTGCAGCGCCTTGGTTCCGGACTCCCGCGCCATGTCGGGATAGTCCCAACCCTCGCGTCGCCCGGGTTTCTCGAACTTCGTCATTCCCACGCCGACGACAAAAACCCGGCTCATATCGATCCCTTCGCTGCGGTTGTGGTCTCCTGCAGCACGTTAGCCCGGGTTATCCGAACTCCAGCCACCAGTCGTGCAAATCCTCCAGATCCGGTCCCTGCGCATCGGCCAGCAGCAGATCCTCGTCCTTGGTCCACACGATGTCGGCGTTGTCGTTGTAGGTGCCGCAGGCGATCTGGCCCACCACCTGATCCGGGGTGTCGGTGTAGTGCCACGTGGTGGGGGACTCGACGCCGCTGCCCGGGCACTGCAGCAGCTCGGAGTTCACGTTGACCGCCTCCCGGAACGCGGCGTCGAGGGTGTTCTTGTCGCCGAACAGCGAATAGCGGGTGAACGCCGGACCGCCGGGAGTGATCGCCTGCGTGCAGTCCACCGTCGCCACCGTGCCCGCGGCGGGCGGAGTCACCGGTTGACAGTTGGAGCTGTCGTGGCCGCCGGAGAGCAGGCCCATCAACTGCTGGTCGTAGGAGGCCGACGCCGGGGGCGGGGTGGTGCTCGTCCTGGTCCGCCGGGTCGGTTCCCGCGACGACGTCGTCGGTGCGGCCGACGAACTGGTCTGCGACGCCACCGAGTTCGTCGAATCGTCGGGCCGCACCGCCAGCCAGATGCCGAGTGCGGCCAGTGTCAGCAGGATCACCACTCCCGCGGCCACAAACGCGACCATCGGCCCCTTCGAACCGCCACCGGGCGACGACGGCGGCGACTGCTGTGCCCAACCGGGCGGCGGACCGGCAGGCGGCGGCGCAGTCGCGAAGCCGGACACCCCGGCCGGTGGCTGCGGGGGCGGTGGCGGGGGAGGCGTCGGCGCCCCGGGGTACGGCAGCGGCGCCATCATCGTCGCCGCCTGGTCCTCCGGCACACCGGCCGCCGCGTCGGCCGCGGCCCTGGCCATCTCGCCGGCCGAGGCGTAACGGTCCTCGGGCCGCTTGGCCATGCCGCGGGCGATGACGTGGTCCAGGCCGGCCGGAACCCCGGGCCGCAGCGCACTCGGCCGCGGCACCGGTTCGTTGAGGTGCGCGGCGATCACCACGCTGACGCTGTCCCCCTGGAACGGCTGTGCCCCCGTCAGGCATTCGTGCAGCACGCAGGTCAGCGCGTACACGTCGGCGCGGTGGTCGACGGCGCCGTTGGTGAATCGCTCGGGAGCCATGTAGGCGTACGTGCCCACCGCGGTACCCAGCTGGGTGAGCGCTTCGTCGGTGGCGGCGTTGGCGATGCCGAAATCGACCAGGTAGGCGAAATCGTCGCGGTTGAGCAGGATGTTCTCCGGCTTGACGTCGCGGTGCAGGATGCCGTTCTGGTGCGCCGCATCGAGCGCCGACGCGATCTGGCGCACGATCGCCGTGGCCCGCGCGGGCGCCATCGGCCCCTGCTCTTTGAGGATCTTGCGCAGATCGGTGCCATCGATCAGCCTCATGTCAACGAACAGCAGTCCGTCGATCTCGCCGTAATCGTGGATCGGCACCACGTGCGGTTCCTGCAACCGGCCCGCGGCGTGCGCCTCGCGCTGCAGCCGGGCCCGGAACACCGGATCGTGAGAGACCGCCTCCGGTAACAGCTTCAGCGCGACGACGCGGTCTCTGACCGTGTCCTCGGCCTCGTAGACCTCGCCCATGCCGCCCCTGCCCAGCAGCCGCCGCAACCGGTAGGGGCCAACCTGGGAGCCGACGCGGGAACCCTGCTGCGGATCGGTCATCACGGCTCCTTCGAGGTTGTTCGACCGGCGAACACAGATTAGTGCGGCCGGTCCCGCTGCACAGTGCCAACGGGCCGGGTTGCCGATTTCCAGCCACCTCCGTCGGCGATCTGGTGTAGTGGTGAATAGAACGCGTTCTAGTTTTTCCGAGGCTCCGGAGAGGAGACGAGATGGCGCTGCGGGTCGTGCAGTGGGCCACCGGCGGTGTCGGCGTCGCGGCAATCAGAGGCGTGCTGGAACATCCCGAGTTGGAGCTGGTCGGGTGCTGGGTGCACTCACCGGCGAAGGCGGGTCGCGACGCCGGCGAGATCGCCGGCGTCGACCCGATCGGGGTACTCGCGACCGACAGTGCCGAAGACATCCTGGCGGCGGAGGCCGACGCGGTCATCTACTCGCCGCTGATGGCCGACCCCGACGAGGTCGCCGCGCTGCTGCGGTCCGGCAAGAACGTCGTCACCCCGGTGGGCTGGCTGTATCCGAGCGCACGCAGCGGCGCGGCGATACGGGAGGCCGCGCTGGCGGGTAACGCGACGCTGCACGGCACCGGGATCGCGCCCGGCGGCATCAGCGAGAAGTTCCCGTTGATGCTCTCGGCCATGTCCACCGGGGTGAGTTTCGTACGCGCGGAGGAGTTCTCGGATCTGCGCAGCTACGAGGCCCCGGATGTGCTGCGCCACGTGATGGGCTTCGGCGAGACCCCGGACAAGGCGCTGACCGGCCCGATGCAGAAGATGCTCGACACCGGGTTCATCCAGGCGGTGCGGATGTGCGTGGACCAACTGGGTTTCGCCGCCGATCCCAGAATCCGTGCGACGCAAGAGATCGCGGTCGCCACCGCGCCGATTGACTCGCCGATGGGTGCGATCGAGCCCGGCCAGGTGGCAGGCCGCCGATTTCACTGGGAGGCACTCGTCGACGGCGAACCCGTGGTGCGTGTGACGGTCAACTGGCTGATGGGTGAGGAGAACCTGGATCCGGCATGGTTTTTCGGCCCCGAAGGGCAGCGCTACGAGATCGAGGTGCGGGGGAACCCGGATTTCACGGTGTCTGTCAAGGGCTTTCAGTCCGAGATCGGCGGTGAGGGGCCGGAATACGGCGTGGTCGGCACGGCCGCGCACTGCGTCAACTCGGTGCCGGCGGTGTGCGCGGCGCCGCCCGGGATCGCGACGTACCTGGATCTGCCGCTGGTCAGCGGGAAGGCGGCGAGAAACCTGCGATGATGAGTGACTCGGCGGCCGACTCCACACGTGCGCTGGTACTCGCCGGCGGCGGATTGGCCGGCATCGCCTGGGAAACCGGCGTGCTGCTCGGAATCTGCGAGGAGGCACCCGCCGCGGGCAAGAAGCTGCTCGACGCCGACGTCCTGGTCGGCACCTCGGCAGGCTCGACGGTCGTCGCCCAGCTCGGGAGCGGCCTGCCGCTGCAGGATCTGTTCGACCGTCAGCTCTCCGACGAGCACGGTGCCCGCGAGATCCACCCCGGCGTCTCGATCGACACGATCACCGACCTGTTCCTGACCGCGATGACGACCCCGGGTGCCACCAGAGAACAGAAACTGCGCAGGATCGGCGCCGTGGCCGCGGACACCGACACCGTCGCAGAAGCGGTGCGCCGCGCCGTGATCGAACACCGGCTGCCGACCCGGCGATGGCCGGCACGCGCGATGCGGGTCACCGCGATCGACATCGCCACCGGCGAGTTGGTGGTGTTCGACGCAGACTCCGGCGTCGGCCTGGTCGACGCCGTCGCGGCCAGTTGCGCGGTGCCGGGCGTCTGGCCACCGGTGACGATCGGGGACCGTCGCTACATGGACGGCGGGGTCGGAAGCACGGTCAACATGTCCGCCGCACAGGACTGCGGGGCCGCGGTGGTGTTGGTGCCCTCCCGCGCCGACAGTCCGTCGCCGTGGGGTACCGGCACCGTCGCCGAGATCGACGCGTTTCCCGGCGCGACACTGGCGGTGTTCGCCGACGAGCAGTCACTGGCCGCGTTCGGGGCCAACCCGCTTGACCCGGCCTGCCGTGCGCCCGCGGCGCGGGCCGGTCGCGCGCAGGGGCGGCGGGAAGCCGGCCGGGTTGCCGAATTCCTAGGTGCCTGAGCCTGAGGAACGCTGTTCGATCGTGTCGAGCGCCGTGGCCGCCAGCTCCTGCCCGATCTCGATGACCTCGGTGGCGCGGTGGAAATCCAGGCTGCGGCACACCGTGCGGGGCACCTCGATCAACAGGTCGGGCGGGTAGGCGGCCAGTGTGTGGCGGGCCAGGGCGGCCTGCGCGATGTCGATCACCCGGTTCATCACCTCGAAGCTGCCCAGCTTCGGGATCACCGGTGCGATCGGTTCGCCGAGGTCCTTCTCCCCGTCCACCGGTTCGTCGTCCCCGGCCACGAACCGGCCGAGCACCGCGCGCCCGGTCGGGGTCTCCAGCAGCGACCGCGCCGCCCTGGTGTCCAGCAGCGACGACGAGCTGCGCCACATCCGGTTCAACCAGTCACCCGACGGTGACCGGGCGTCGCGGTCGCGGCGACTGGCCTCGGGATCCTCGCCGGAGATGCTGACCGCGAGGGTGATGTCCGCGGCGATGGCGGCCACCGGCGCCATCGGGAGTGGGTCGAGGATGCCGCCGTCGGCCAGCAGCCGGCCGTCGAGCACGTGCGGGGTGATCAGGCCGGGGATGGCGATCGACGCGCGGATGGCGTCCTCGACCGAACCGCGCTGCATCCACACCGATTTCCCGGTGATCAGATCGGTGGCCACGGACGTGAACGGGATCGGCAGCTCCTCGATCGTGACGTCGCCGAGGATCTCGCGGACGGCGTCGAGGATCTTCTCCGCCCGCAGGACGCCCGCCGACGTGATCGACGGATCGAGCAGGCGCAGCACCGCGCGCTGGGTCAGCGAGCTCGCCCACGTCGTGAACTCGTCGAGCTTGCCCGCCGCCTGCAGACCACCGACCAGGGCGCCCATCGACGAGCCGGCGATGCCGACCACCTCGTGACCGCGTTCGTGCAACTCGTTGATGACGCCGATGTGGGCGTAGCCGCGTGCACCGCCGCTACCCAGAGCCAGTGCGACCCGCATCCGACAATTCTGCGCCGGATCGGGTCCGGCCGTGTCGCGGGGACTCGGTGACATCGCCGACCCGGATCGCGCCGGGCGTCAGCCGCAGAGCGCGTCGGCAGCCGCTTCGACCGCGACGATCACCGCCGACTGCTGGCCGGGTGTCAGTTCCGACCACTTCCGGTCGAACGTCCCGGGACCCACGGACTCCGCATCCTGCACGGTCTTCAGGTAGGGCTCGATCTGCGTGTGGGGGTCACCGCCCTGCCGATCCATCCACGTCCGGGCGGCCCGGCACGCCTGGAAGTAGTCGTCCTCGGTGGATTCCGCCGGGGCGGCGACAGCGGTCGTCACCCCGCCGGGGGACACACCGACTCCGCCGGCCGACGGCACAGGGGGGGCGGGAGGCCCCTCCGCGCGGGTCGACGAGGGCGGGGCCGAGGACAGCGCGGTGGTATCCGGTGGGGGTCCGGGTTCAGACGAGCAGCCGGACAGGATCACGGCCGCCGCGACGGCGCCTGTGCGCCACAGACGGTTCCTGCTCATCCCGCCAAATCTATGCAACGTGGCGCCCGGTGACAGCAAAGGGCCGAAAGCCGGCCGGAAGCCGCGCCGGGACAGCGGTTTCAGTCGGGGCGGTGACCTGCCGCTTCCTAGATTCACGGTGAAGTTAAACCCTGGCGCTGGCGGCCGGTGAGTGAGCTGTGCCAGACTGGCCGCCGTGATCGACGTGACGCGGATTCAGGAGTGTTGTCAGGCCTAGTCGCCGACCCCTCGCATCCGTCCGTCGTTCCTCCTGGAGTCCCCCCATGATCCTGGCCCCTACCCGTCTGCGTCCTGCCGACCTGCTGCACGTCACCGACCGCTTCGCCGACGACGTTCTCAGCGGCGACTACGATCGCCTGCTGCCCGAAGCCGGTCTGCCCGCCGGGGAGCGCTGGTTCACCCGGTTGCACGGCACCGACGAACTCGACGTGTGGCTGATCAGCTGGGTGCCGAACCGCTCCACCGAACTGCACGACCACGGCGGCTCGCTCGGCGCGCTGACCGTCGTGTCCGGCGTGCTGAGCGAAACCCGTTGGGACGGTGTGACTTTGCGTCAGCGACGGTTGCGGGCCGGTGATCAGGCGGCGTTCCCGCTGGGCTGGGTGCATGACGTGGTGTGGGCTCGCGAGACCGCGCCCGCCGGCGGTGCCGCGCCGGCCGGCCCGACGTTGAGCGTGCACGCGTACTCGCCGCCGTTGACCGCGATGTCCTACTACGAGGTCACTGAACAGAACACGTTGCGCCGCAACCGGACCGAGCTCACCGACCAGCCGGAGGGCGACTGATGGCCAGCCGAATCGATGCCGTCCTCGCCGACGCCAGGGCCAGACTCACCCGCATGCCGGCCGGTGAGGTGCCCACCGCTCTGGCCCGGGGCGCGGTCCTGGTCGACATCCGGCCGGCGGCCCAGCGTGCCGCCGAGGGTGAGGTGCCGCAGGCGCTGGTGATCGAACGCAACGTGCTGGAGTGGCGGTGTGACCCGACCAGTGACGCGCGGATTACCCAAGCCGTCGACGACGACGTCGAGTGGGTGGTGCTGTGCTCGGAGGGCTACACCTCCAGCCTGGCAGCAGCGTCGTTGCAGGAATTGGGACTGCATCGCGCCACCGACGTCATCGGCGGCTACCACGCACTCAAAAACGTTCTGCGCTAAGAATTCTCGTCGCTCCTGAGGAGTCCGCGCAGTTTCTCGGTCTTGGCCTGGGTCCATCCCGGCGGCAGCATGATCGACGCCCACGCGTCCGCGACATTGCGGACGTAGACGTGACCGTGCCCGTCCGGGACGTTCACCGCGACCGCCATGTCGGCGCTGACCTGGAGGAACGTCACGACCGGGATCCACTCCATCTCGGGGGAGACGTCGTAGCCGCGCCGCTCGTGCAACCAGTCCGGCCGGGCGAACAGCAGGTCGGGATTCCACCACGCGATCGGATCGGACGCATGCTGCAGATAGACCACTCTCGGCTGCTCCCACGGGTCGTGCGGTCGCTGCAGGTCCCGGGCCTCGGCGACGAACCGCACGTTGGCGCCCTTGTCGTACACGGGAAGCCACTGGGGTGAGCCGGGATCGCGATTGTGGGTCAGGTCGGTCCAGATGGTGTTGTTGAAGGTCGGCCCGCTGAACAGCGCCCCGTCGGTGCGGGCGATCAGGTTGTTCAACGCCAGGAACGGCGCTTCACCGCCGAACGAGCCCAGGCTCTCGCCGAACACCACCAGCTTCGGGCGCTGTGCCTCGGGCATCTCGCGGATCAGCGCGTCGACCGCCTCGAACAGAGCCTGACCGGCCTGGCGGGCGTTCTCCTTGTCCACCAGGAACGACAACCAACTGGGCAGAAACGAGTACTGCATCGACACGATCGCAGTGTCACCGTTGTACATGTACTCCAGCGCGGAGGCTTCGGCCTCGTTGATCCAGCCGGTGCCGGTCGTGGTGGCCACCGCGACCACCGCGCGGTCCAGGCCGCCGGTGCGCTGCAGTTCGCGGGCCGCCAGCGCCGCGGTCTCCTTGATGCCGTCGGCGGAGTTCAGTCCCGCGTAGGCGCGGATCGGTTCGGTCGCCGGGCTGCCGTTGAACTCGGTCAGCTCCTCGACCGACGGTCCGCCGGAGATGAAGATCCGGCCCTGATGTCCCAGCGACTCCCAACTCACCAGCGACTGCGGTCCGCCGGACCGCAGATCCGAGGTGGGCGCCGCGAAGTCGGGGTCGGTCTCGTCGTTGACCGCGGCGAAGGTTTTGTTGATCGTGCTCATCGCGAACCGGACCACCACCCCGTTGAGCAGCGCGACCGTCAATGCCAGCAGCAGCGCGACCGCGACGACGGCCGCCACCCGCGGCGGGGCGACGCGCGTGAGCTGACGGTACAGAAAGCGCACGAAACGGCCGATCAGCTGCCCGATCTCGACGAGTACGAACAGCGTCACGACCGAGATCACCGCGGCCAGAGGGTAATCCCAGAACGTCAGGCGCGGGACACCCATCAGGTCACGGACGTCGTCCTGCCAGTCGTGGAACTGGATGACCATGACGACCAAGCCGATCACGCCGATGACGACGAGCACCGGCCACGCCCGCCGGGGCGCCGGCGGGCTGGAGTCCTTGGAGCCCATGAACCGCACCAGCCACACCGCGAACACCCCGAGCCCGTAGCCGATCGCGCCCGCGCCGCCGCTGACCAGTCCCTGGAACAGCGGACCGCGCGGCAACAGCGACGGTGTCAGCGACAACCAGAGGAAGACGAAACCGACTGCGGTACCGGTCCAGGTGTAGCGGCGGACCCACCACCCGCGCCGTGTGGTCGACGGATGTTCGCGCGCCGGCGTCTCGTCGATCACCGCGGCGGCGGCTTCACCGGTATCGGTCACGCATGGACTTTACCGATGAGTGAAGTTCGGCGGCCGCTTCTCGGTGAACGCGTTCATGCCCTCGGTCTGATCCTCGGTGGCGAACGCCGAATGGAACAGCCTGCGCTCATAGAGCAGGCCCTCGCTCAGCGTGGTCTCGAACGCGCGGTTGACCGCCTCCTTGGCCATCCGCGACGCCGACAGCGACATGCCCGCGATGGTCTGGGCCACCGCCTTGGCCTCCTCGAGCAGCGTGTCGGCCGGAACCACCCGCGACACCAGCCCGGCGCGCTCGGCTTCTTCGGCGCCCATGTTGCGGCCGGTCAGGATCAGGTCCATCGCCTTGGCCTTGCCGATCGCCCGGGTCAGTCGCTGTGACCCGCCCATGCCGGGCAGCACGCCGAGCTTGATCTCGGGCTGCCCGAATTTCGCGGTGTCGGCGGCGATCAGGATGTCGCACATCATCGCCAGCTCGCAGCCGCCGCCGAGCGCGTATCCGGCCACCGCGGCGATGGTCGGGGTGCGCGTCGCGGCGAACCTGTCCCAGCCGGCGAAGAAGTCGGACGAGAAGACGTCGGCGAAGGACAGGCCGGCCATCTCCTTGATGTCCGCGCCGGCGGCGAAGGCCTTCTCGTTGCCGGTGAGGATGATGGCGCCGACACCCGGCTCCGCGTCGAGTTCGGCTGCGGCGGTGGTGACCTCGTACATCACCTGGGTGTTGAGGGCATTGAGTGCCTTGGGCCGGTTGAGCGTGATCGTCGCTACCCGGTCGTCACGGTCGACCAGGATGGTCTCAAAGGTCATG
Source organism: Mycobacterium sp. 4D054 (assembly GCF_052245755.1). Lineage (NCBI taxonomy): Bacteria > Bacillati > Actinomycetota > Actinomycetes > Mycobacteriales > Mycobacteriaceae > Mycobacterium > Mycobacterium sp. 4D054. The sequence goes on along the minus strand of NZ_JBQQCF010000026.1, from coordinate 44,336 downwards.
ACTGCTCCTCGAAGTTGATGTCGGGATCGGCAGATGCGAAGTATGCCTCGATGTCGGCTGCCGTCACCTCGGACAGGGAGGCCGGCGACCACTTCGGGTTGCGGTCCTTGTCGATCAGCTGCGCGCGGATGCCCTCGACGAGGTCATGCGATCGCAAGGACGCCACCGAGGTCCGGAACTCCTGGCGCAGCACATCTTCGAGAGTGTCCAGCTTCGCGGCCCGACGGACCGCTTCCAGCGCGACCGACGCGGCGATCGGGGAGCGGGAGGCGATCAGGTCGGCGGCATCGGCCGCGGCACCGCCGTGCTCGCGCAGCGCGGCGACGATGTCGGCGACCGTCTCAGCGGCATAGCACCGGTCGATCCACTCGCGCTGGGTGAGCAGCTCGCTCGCGGGTGGCTCCTGGGCGAATGCGGCGACCGCCTCGTCGACACCGCCGGACGCGATCGCGTCGACGAACGCGGCGAGCCGGTCCTGCGGCACGAAGTGGTCGGCGAAACCCATTGCGATCGCGTCGGCGCCGGAGAACGACGCCCCGGTGAGCGCCGCATGGACGCCGAGCAGACCCGGGGTGCGGGACAGGATGTGGGTGCCGCCGACGTCAGGGATGAACCCGATGCCCACCTCGGGCATCGCCATCTTGGTGGTCTCGGTGACGACCCGGACGCTGCCGTGCGCGCTGATGCCGACTCCGCCGCCCATCGTGATGCCGTTCATGATCGCGACATAGGGCTTCGGGTAGCGCCCGATGTAGGCGTTGAGCAGGTATTCGTCCTGCCAGAACTCGCGCGACGCACGGCCGCCGGATCTGGCGTCGTGATAGATCGCCACGACGTCACCGCCGGCGCACAGGCCGCGGTCGCCGGCGCCGGTCACCACGACGGCGTCGATCGCGTCGTCGGTCTCCCAGCTCTTCAACGCCCGTGCGATGGCGCCGACCATCGGATGGGTCAGCGAGTTGATCGCCTTGGGCCGGTTGAGCGTGATTCGGCCGACCCCGCGGTCGGCAGTTACTAGGACATCCTCGTTTTCGTCCACGGAATGCAATCTAGATCGTCGCCCTGGTCACGCTCTGCCCGGGTAAGGTTCCTGTGAAGGCCCTGGGAAAAATCCGCCACCGCGGCGGGAACTGCCCGGGAACCTCACACGTTGAACCAGTGATCGTCACAGGTCTGATACACGACATCGAGACAGGAAGGACACGACGGTGCGCGAAAGCAGCAACCCGGTGTTCCGCACACTGCCCAAGGGGCAGCAGGGCGGCTATGCGCAATTCGGTACCGGAGCCGCCGGCTACGGTGCGCAGGCGGTACACGCCGATCCGTACGTCACGCAGTACCCGGAGCAGCAGCAGGCGGGTGTCTCGCGGGCGCTGACCATCGATGACGTCGTCATGAAGACCGGCATGACGCTGGGTGTGCTGACGGCCGTCGCGGTCGTGTCGTACTTCCTCGTCAGCGGCAACGTCGGCCTGGCCATGCCGTTCACCCTGGTGGGTGCGCTCGGTGGCCTCGCCCTCGTGCTGGTCGCGACCTTCGGCCGCAAGCAGGACAACCCGGCCATCGTGCTGAGCTACGCGGCGCTGGAGGGCCTGTTCCTCGGTGCGGTGTCCTTCGTCATCGCCAACATCGCCTCTGTCGGTGGCGCCGGAATGATCGCGCAGGCGATCGTCGGCACCCTCGGCGTGTTCTTCGGCATGCTTGTCGTCTACAAGACCGGCGCCATCCGCGTCACCCCGAAGTTCACCCGGATGATCGTGGCGGGTCTGTTCGGCGTCGTCGCGCTGATGCTGCTCAACCTGGTGCTGGCCGTGTTCGGCGTCGGTGGTGGCGCGGGCCTCGGCCTGCGCGACGGCGGCGCCCTGGCCATCGGCTTCTCGCTGCTGTGCATCGGCCTGGCCGCGTTCAGCTTCCTGATCGACTTCGACTCCGCCGACCAGATGGTTCGTGCCGGCGCGCCGGAGAAGGCGGCGTGGGGCATCGCCCTCGGCCTGACCGTCACCCTGGTCTGGCTGTACCTGGAGATCCTGCGTCTGCTCAGCTACTTCAATCAGGACTAGCAGTCCGACACGAGAAGGGCGTCCGCCGCGTGCGGGCGCCCTTTTTCGTGCCCGGGCCCCGCGGCACGGCTACCCGCCGCCAGAGTGCGCTCAGCGCGTCGAATCACCATATTTCGCGGTCTGAGCGCTCTCTCGCTGCCCGCAGGAGGCCGCCTTTCCACAGGACGCAGATTGGGGGTGTGCGACGCATCGCCGGTACGCGAGGCTCGACGCATGCAGGTGCCGTTCATCGGTAGCGAAGCGGTGGCCGCCGGGCTGGTCGGAAAGCATGTGCTGCGCAGCCGATACGTCGCGCTGTATCCCGACGTGTACACCCGGCCCGGTATCGAGTTGAGCGTCCACCACCGGGCGAAGGCTGCGTGGCTGTGGTCGCATCGCGGTGGCGTTCTCGCGGGTCTCACCGCCGCGGCATTACACGGGGCGCGCTACCTCGAGGACGGGCAGCCCATCGAGCTGGTCTGGTCGAACGGGCGGGCGCCGCGCGGCATCAGGACCCACAAGCACGACCTGCACCCTGACGAGAGCACCCGCCGTGGGGGACTGCCGGTGACGACGGTGCAGCGGACGGCATTCGACCTGGGCCGCCGGGGACCGCTCGATACTGCGGTGGCGAGGCTCGACGCATTGGGCAATGCAACCCCGTTCGACGCCGGTGAACTGTTGCGGTGGGCCAGGGAACGCCATGCCGGCAAGCGAGGCATGCGACAACTGGCGGCCGCGCTCGACCTCCACGATCCTGGGGCGCAGTCTCCCCGGGAGACCTGGTTACGTCTTCTGCTGATCCGCGGCGGATTCCCACGCCCGACCACGCAGATTCCGGTGATCAGCGCCGACGGCAGACGGCGCTACTACCTCGACATGGGTTGGGAGAACCTGAAGTTGGCTGTCGAGTACGACGGAGACCAACACCGCGTCGACCCGATGCAGTTCGCCCACGACATCCTGCGCGCCGAGGACCTCGACGAACTCGAGTGGACGCGGGTCCGGGTGGTCAAAGCCGCCCACGCAGACGACGTTCTTCGCCGGGTCCGGCGCGCCTACGACGCGAGAGTGCGCGCAGCGCGAGAACTTTCACGAGATTGCGATCTGAGCGCACTGTCGGGGCCGACGTGGGTGCGGGAGTCGGGGCAGAACTGGCGGTCTACGGGACCCGTGGCTTGACGCGGTCCGCCGCTTCGGCGGCGTTGCGCCGCGCGGTGTCGACGTCGTCGGCGTACGCCAAGGCGACACCCATCCGCCGGTTGGCGAAGCTCTCCGGCTTGCCGAACAGTCGAAGCTCGGTGTGCGGCACCTGCAGCGCCGCGTCCACGCCGTCGAAGACGACGCCCTCGGCGTCCACTCCGCCGTAAATGACCGCGCTGGCGCCCGCCGTCCTCAGCGCGGTGTCCACCGACAGGCCCAGGATGGCCCGGGCGTGCAGCTCGAACTCGTTCTGCCACTGCGTCACCATCGTCACCATTCCGGTGTCGTGCGGGCGCGGGCTGACCTCGCTGAACCACACCTGGTCACCCTTGACGAACAACTCCACGCCGAAGATGCCCTGTCCGCCCAGATCCCCGGTCACCGCCCCGGCGATCTGCTGCGCGCGTTCCAGCGCGGTCGCCGACATCGGGTGCGGCTGCCAGCTCTCGACGTAGTCACCGCTGACCTGCCGGTGTCCGATCGGCTCGCAGAACCGGGTCTCGATCTCGCCGTCAGCACCGCGGGCGCGCACCGTCAACAGCGTGATCTCGTAGTCGAAATCGATGAAGCCCTCGACGATGATCCGGGTGTTGCTGACGCGGCTGCCGGACATTGCGTACTCCCAGGCCGCCGCGACGCCCTCGGGTCCGTCAATCTTGCTCTGCCCCTTGCCGGAACTGCTCATCACCGGCTTGACCACACATGGATACCCGATATGACCCTCGATGGCGGCGTGCAGTTCCTCCAGCGAATCGCAGAACCGATACGGGCTGGTCGGCACGCCGAGGGTTTCGGCGGCCAGCCGCCGGATTCCCTCGCGGTCCATGGTCAGCCGGGCCGCGCGCGCCGTCGGGATCACCGTCACCACGCCCTCGACCTCAAGCTCTTCGAGCACCGGCGTGGCAATCGCCTCGATCTCCGGCACCACCAGGTCGGGGCGCTCGTCCTCGATCAGCGCACGCAACTGACCAGGGTCGGTCATGGTGATGGTGCGGGCATGGTGAGCGACCTGGTGGCCGGGCGCGTTCGGGTAGCGGTCGACGGCGATGGTCTCGACGCCGAGCCGCTGCAACGCGATCAGGACCTCGCGGCCCAGCTCCCCCGAACCCAACAACATGACTCTGGTGGCGCGCGGTGACAGCGGCGTTCCGATGGTGGTCATCGGAACGGCATTCTATGGCGAGCTAGCTGAGCCGCTCCACGACCATCGCCATGCCCTGGCCGCCGCCGACGCACATCGTCTCGATGCCGAACGTCTTGTCGTGGGTGGCCAGGTTGTTCAGCAGCGTGGCGGTGATGCGGGCGCCGGTCATGCCGAACGGGTGGCCCAGCGCGATCGCACCGCCGGACACATTGAGCTTGTCCTCGTCCATGCCCAGTTCACGCGCCGACCCCAGCACCTGCACCGCGAACGCCTCGTTGATCTCGTACAGGTCGATGTCGGAGATGCTCATCTTCGCGTTGGCCAGCGCCTTCTTGACGGCCTCGATCGGACCCAGGCCCATGATCTCCGGCGACAGCCCCGACACGCCCGTCGACACGATCCGCGCCAGCGGGGTCAGGCCCAGCTCCTTGGCCTTGGTGTCGCTCATGATCACCACCGCCGCGGCGCCGTCGTTCAACGGACACGCGTTGCCCGCGGTGATCGTGCCGTTGGGCCGGAACACCGGCTTGAGCTGGCTGATCTTGTCGTAGGTGGTGCCGGCGCGGGGGCCGTCGTCCTTCGACACCACGGTGCCGTCGGGCAGCGTGACAGGCACGATCTCGCGCTCGAAGAAGCCGCTGTTGATGGCCTCCTCGGCGCGGTTCTGCGAACGCACGCCCCAGTGGTCCTGATCCTCGCGGCTGATGCCGGTGAACGCCGCGACGTTCTCGGCGGTCTGACCCATCGCGATGTAGACGTCGGGCAGCAGGCCGTCCTCGCGCGGGTCGCGCCACTCCGTCGCGCCGGCGGCCGCCTGCTCGGAGCGGGCCTGCGCATCGGCGAAGACCGGGTTCTTCGAATCCGGCGCACCGTCGGCGGCGCCCTTGCCGAACCGCGACACCGTCTCCACCCCGGCCGAGATGAACGCGTGCCCCTCGCCGGCCTTGATCGCGTGGAACGCCATGCGCGTGGTCTGCAGCGACGACGAGCAGTAGCGGTTGACGGTGGTGCCGGGCAGGAAGTCGTAGCCGAGTTCGACCGCCACCGCGCGGGCGATGTTGTAGCCGGCCTCACCGGCGGGCTGCGCGCAGCCCATCATCAGGTCGTCGATGTCGCGCGGGTCCAGCGCGGGCACCTTGTCGAGCACGGCCTTGACCATCTGCGCGGCGAGGTCGTCGGGCCGCATCGAGACCAGCGAACCCTTGTTGGCCCGGCCGATCGGGGAACGGGCGGTGGCGACGATGACGGCTTCGGGCATGACGGGCTCCTCAGGTTCGAACCGGGTGGAACGTGTTGCAAGAAACCTAGCCCGCGGGCGCGACGATCGGCGCGGGCACCCCGGTCGAGCGTCGCCACAGCCGGCTGAGCCCGCCGAGGCGCGCGAGCAGCGAGCCGTCGTCGCCCGCGCGCGATTCCAGCGCCGGCGCGGCGGGCATGCCGGTGACGAACTCTCCCAACGCGTTGCACAGCGCGGGCAGCAGTTGCATCGCGGCCAGCTCGTATCCCGCCGCGGACGGATGGAACATGTCCGGCGAGAACAGCAGCTCCGGAGTCCGGTAGAAGTCCGGGGCCAGCAGATCGCTGAACGGCACCGGCACCCCGCCGCAGGCACGTACCGCGGCCGCCTGGGCGCGCGCCAGACGCAACCCCTGGTTGCGGGCGACGAACCGCAACGGCTGCGGGATCGCGGTGATGACACCGAAGTCCGGGCAGGTGCCCACGACGACGACCGCGTCGCTGGCGCGCAGCCGCTGCACAGCCCGGCCCAGGCGGCGCGCCGACGGGCCGATGCCGTTGGGTTTGGTGATGTCGTTGGCGCCGATCATGATCACGGCCGCATCGGGTGGCGGCCCGGCGACGTACATCGCGTCGATTTGCCCCGACAGCCCTTTCGACGTCGCGCCGACGATGGCCTTGGTGCTCAGCCGGATGCGCTTGCCCGACTCGGCGGCCAGCCCCCGCGCCAGCAATACGCCCGGCACCTCGTCGGCGGCCTGGCAGCCGTACCCGGTGGCCGTCGAGTCGCCGAAGATCATCAGGTGCAGGTCGAACGGGACACCACGGTGCCAAGGTTCGACCGGGCCGCCGCCGGGGGAGTACACGCCGTCGGCGCGGGGCGGGATGTCCCACGCCTTCGGGATGACGCGGCGCGCCTGATCGGCCTGTCCGCTAAGGAGGTTGCGGGCCCCGACGTAGGCGGTGCCGGTGGACGCCAGCGTTGCTGCGGCCGCCAGCGCGACCGTGGAACGACGCGGTGTACGACCGCGCGGAGCACGACGGAGGATGCCCACTCCGCAAGTTTAGAGCGGAAATGCGCGGCTACCCGGCTCGTTAAGCGGAAGAGCCATCACAGTGCGGTATCGACTCCGACACCATCTGCGTTTAACCCATTGTGATAGTGGTTACAGGTGTCAAGCTAAGTTACGAGCTCGTCTGAATAACTTGGCTTATCCCGGACTACAACGTCGTAGGAAGTGGTGGCGATGACGGCACCGAGCAAGATTCCCAGCTCATCCCCGCTGGGCATCAGGGCAGCACGAGGGCAGAAGCCGCGCCGCTTCCCGGTCTCTGACGGAGCTCCCGTCGAGGTGGTCGAAGACGGTCCGAGCATCGCCGGACGGCTCATGGGGCTGGCCGCCATGGCCACCATCAGGCCGTTCCTGACGGTGGGCAGTTACGCGCCCAAGCTGCCGTGGCCCTGGGGCCTGGTCGATTTCGCCGCTCGCGTACTCAAGCCGGCGCCGGGCACCGTGCGCGCCACCATCGGCCTGCCGCACTGCAACGCCCAGCTGGTCCGCGCCGCCGGGGTGCTGCCCGCCGACGGTAATCGCTCGGTGATTCTCTACCTGCACGGCGGAGCGTTCCTGACCTGCGGGGTGAACACCCACGGGCGCCTGGTGACCGCGCTGTCGAGGTACGCCGATGCGCCCGTTCTGGTGGTCAACTACCGGATGATCCCGAAGCACTCGGTCGGCACGGCGCTCGACGACTGCTACGACGGTTACCGCTGGCTGCGCGACCTCGGCTACGAGCCCGACCAGATCGTGCTGGCCGGGGACTCGGCCGGGGGTTATCTCGCGCTGTCGCTGGCCGAGCGGCTGCAGGCCGAGGGCACCAACGGCTTCGTCGGCGAGACGCCGGCGGCCGTCGTGACGATGTCCCCGCTGTTCGAGATCGACAACGAGGCCCGCGCCGACCACCCGAACGCCCGCACGGACGCGATGTTCCCGCCGAAGGCGTTCCACGCGCTGGTCGAGCTCATCGAAGCGGCCGCCGAACGCCGGATCGTCGACGGCCGGCCGGAAGAGGTGTACGAGCCGCTCGACCACATCGAACCCGGCCTGCCGCGCACCTTGATCCACGTGTCGGGGTCCGAGGTCCTGCTCAGCGACGCGCGCAAGGCCGCCCGGCTGCTCGCCGCCTCCGGAGTGCCCGTCGAGGTACGCGTCTGGCCGGGGCAGATGCACGTGTTCCAGCTGGGCGCGCCCACGGTGCCCGAGGCCAAACGCTCGCTTCGGCAAATCGGTGAGTACATTCGCGAGGCCACCTGGTAGCACCGGCCGGAGGCCGCCTGGCTGCGCGGTGACGGGCCTGGGACGATGGACGCATGCGCATCGCCCGGCACATCAGTGACCTCGTCGGTAACACTCCTCTGGTAGAGCTAACCTCGGTCGTGCCGCCTGGCGCGGGCATGGTCGCGGCCAAGGTCGAGTACCTGAACCCGGGCGGCAGCTCCAAGGACCGCATCGCGGTCAAGATGATCGACGCCGCCGAGGCCAGCGGTGAGCTCAAACCGGGCGGCACCATCGTCGAACCGACCTCCGGCAACACCGGGGTGGGGCTGGCCCTGGTCGCCCAGCAGCGGGGGTACAAGTGCGTCTTCGTATGCCCCGACAAGGTCAGCGAGGACAAGCGCAACGTGTTGCGCGCCTACGGGGCGGAGGTCGTGGTGTGCCCGACCGCCGTCGCACCCGACGACCCGGCCAGCTACTACAGCGTCTCGGACCGGCTGGTCCGGGAGATCGACGGTGCGTGGAAGCCCGACCAGTACTCCAACCCGATGGGGCCGGAGAGCCACTACGAGACGACGGGCCCGGAGATCTGGGCCGACACCGAGGGCAAGATCACCCACTTCGTCGCCGGGGTCGGCACCGGAGGCACCATCACCGGAGCCGGCCGCTACCTCAAGGAGGTTTCCGGCGGACGGGTCAAGGTCGTCGGCGTGGACCCCGAGGGGTCGGTGTACTCCGGCGGCACCGGGCGGCCGTATCTGGTCGAGGGTGTCGGCGAGGATTTCTGGCCGTCGGCCTACGACCCGACGGTTCCCGACGAGATCATCGCCGTCTCCGATGCCGACTCGTTCGACATGACCAGGCGGCTGGCCCGCGAAGAGGCGCTGCTCGTCGGCGGGTCGTGCGGAATGGCGGCGGTGGCCGCGGTCAAGGTCGCCGAACGCGAGGGCCCTGACTCGCTCGTGGTGGTCCTGTTGCCCGACGGCGGCCGCGGCTACCTGTCCAAGATCTTCGACGACAACTGGATGTCCTCCTACGGATTCCTGCGCAGTCGGCTCGACGGGTCCGTCGAGGAGTCCACTGTCGGCGATGTCCTGCGCGGCAAGTCCGGGAACCTGCCCGATCTGGTGCACACCCACCCGTCCGAGACGGTGCGCGACGCCATCGGCATCCTGCGCGAGTATGGGGTGTCCCAGATGCCGGTGGTGGGCGCGGAACCTCCGGTGATGGCCGGCGAGGTCGCCGGCAGCGTGTCCGAACGCGAGTTGCTTTCCGCGGTGTTCGAGGGCCGCGCCAAACTCGCCGACGCGGTCGCCGAGCACATGAGCCCGCCGCTGCCGCTGATCGGCGCCGGCGAACTGGTCAGCACCGCGGCGAAGAACCTGCGCGAGTGCGACGCGGTGATGGTGGTGGAAGAGGGCAAGCCCGTCGGCGTGCTCACCCGTCACGACCTCCTCGGTTACCTGTCGGAGGGCAGCGCACGCGGCTGACGCACGGTCGCGCGAGAAACCGCTGTTCGGCCGCCCTGCTCAGGTAATGTGAGCACGCTTGTCCAGCCACGTGCGAGCGGAAGGGCGTCCATGATCGACCGACCATCGTTCGCCACGTGTTCACCGGGTCCGCCGCCGGTCCGCCTGGGGGACGCCCCCGGAGCAGGAAAGCTGTTGATCACGCCTGCCCCGTCGGCTACCTTCCAGCCGGAGTCGGCGAGAAGGCCTCAGGCTCATCGCGATTCGAACTTCGACAGTGATGTCGTGGCACACAAGATGAAGGGGACGGTTCGCGCTTCGTTCGCAACCGAGATCAGGAGAAATCGATGACAGAGAATCCGCCGCCCGGCGGCTATCCGCCACCGCCACCGGGCGGTTACCCGCCACCGCCGCCGCCCGGGGGCTACCAGTCGCCACCTCCGCCGCCGCCCGGCAGCGGTTTCGGGCCGCCGCCCGGCGGCGGTTTCCCGCCCCCGACGCACGCCCAGGGCAGCTACCCACCCCCTCCGCCACCGGGGATGCCCAGCGGCGGCTTCGGACCGGAGGGCGGATTCCCGCCGGCGGCTCGGCCGTCACTCACCGTCGGTGAGGCGTTCAACTGGGCGTGGAACAAGTTCAGCAAGAACGCCATCCCGCTGATCGTCGCGACGCTGGTCTTCGCCGTCGTGATCATCGCGCTGCAGAGCATCATCAGCATCGTGCAGATGCTGGTGTCGCCCGGAGACACCAGCTATGTCGCCGACGACAGCGGCCTGTCGTTCTCGTATGCCACCACCGGTGTCGCCGGCATCCTGGTGTCGATCGTCGGTTGGTTCCTGTCGTTGATCGTCGGAGCCGCCATCCAATCGGCGTTCCTGGGCGGTATCTTCGACATCGCCAACGGTCAGCAGGTCACGGTGGGGTCGTTCTTCCGGCCGCGCAATATCGGCAACGTGATCATCGCCGGACTGATCGTCGGCGTCATCACCACCATCGGGTTCTTCCTGTGCATCGTGCCGGGCGTGATCGCCAGCTTCCTGCTGATGTTCACCACCATCGCGGTGCTCGACCGCAACCTGTCACCGATGGACGCGATCAAGTCGAGCTTCGAGACCGCCAAGAACAACGTCGGTCCGGTGTTCTTGATCTGGCTCACCAGCATCGCGGTGGTCCTGGTCGGCGCGCTGCTGTGCGGTGTGGGCCTGCTCGTGGCGGCACCGCTGGCCGCCCTGCTGCTGGTGTACACCTACCGCACCCTCAACGGTGGCTACGTCGCGCCCGCCATCCCGTAACTCCTGACCTGGCCGATGTCGGCGTGTCCGCCTGACGCGGACACGCCGACATCTCGTTGTGCCGCAGTGCGGCCCGGGGATGATGGGGTCGTGAACCGAACTGCGCCGGGCCTTGGGCGCCGGGCCTACGCGACGTGGACGGCGCGGGTGGCGGCCACGGTCATCGACGTGATCCCGCTCTGCCTCGGGTGGGGAATCTGGGAGGCCGTCGCGATCAGCAGCACCGCGATGGACTGTGTCACCTTCGACAACGGTGGCGTCGCGTGCGCGTCGGTCACCACGACGGCGACCGGCGTACTGGCAGCGCTGATGTTCGTGCTGTCGGCGGCCTACCTGCTGTGGAACTACGGTGTCCGCCAGGGCTCCACCGGCACCAGCCTGGGCAAGTCGGTGCTGCGCTTCCGCGTGGTCGACGAGAAGACTTGGCAGCCAATCGGATTCAGCGCCTCGCTGTTACGGCAGCTGGTGCATGTGGTCGACGCGGCCGCCTGCTTTCTCGGCTTTCTGTTCCCGCTGTGGGATGCCAGGAGGCAGACCCTGGCCGACAAACTCGTCGGGACCGTATGCGTGGCCACCGGAAGGCGCTGACGCCGGTGAGGGGCTCCCGTTGGCCCCCAAAAGGGTTCGGCATTCGCGGGCGATCTTTGCCTGGCTCGGTTGATCACTCGAGTGCGGCCCGTCGAATACCGCGCGGGTGCCGACGTAGTCCAGTGTCGTCTGCAGACAGTGCCGTGCCGCGCCGACTGCGCCGGGCGAAGCATACCCCCGGGATTGGAGCCGAAATCCGGCGTGGCGGTCGTCGGCGATGACTGGTGGGCAGACATGCCCACGTTGTACACAGCTAGCCTTGGCAGTCATGAGTGAGCAGCGCAGCGCGGCCGATCATTACCGGGCTTACGGGCCGGCCACCAAGGCCATTCACGCCGGTTACCGGCCCGACCCGGCCACCGGCGTGGTCAACCCGCCGATCTACGCCAGCTCGACCTTCGCCCAGGATGGGGTCGGCGGGCTGCGCGGCGGCTTCGAATACGCCCGCACCGGCAACCCGACCCGCTCGGTGCTGGAAGGGGCGCTCGCGGCGATGGAGGGCGCGTCCTACGGACGCGCGTTCAGCTCTGGCATGGCCGCCACCGACTGCGTACTGCGCGCGGTGCTGCGTCCCGGCGACCACCTGGTGATCCCCGACGACGCCTACGGCGGCACCTTCCGGCTGATCGACAAGGTGTTCAGCCTGTGGGGCATCAGCTACACCGCGGTGGCTTTGTCGGATCTCGACCGGGTGCGCGCGGCCGTCACCGACCGCACCAAGCTGATCTGGGTCGAGACGCCGACCAACCCGCTGCTGTCGATCGCCGACATCGCCGGCATCGCCGAGGTGGGCGCGGCGACGGGGGCGAAGGTGCTGGTCGACAACACGTTCGCGTCGCCGGCGCTGCAGCAGCCGCTGTCGCTCGGCGCCGACATCGTGCTGCACTCGACGACCAAGTACATCGGCGGGCACTCCGACGTCGTCGGGGGAGCGCTGCTGACCAACGACGAGGCACTCGACGACGCGTTCGCGTTCCTGCAGAACGGCGCGGGTGCGGTGCCCGGACCGTTCGATGCCTACCTGACCATCCGCGGGCTCAAGACACTCCCGCTGCGGATGCAGAAGCACAGCGCGAACGCCGCCGCGATCGCCGAATTCCTCGACGGGCACCCCGCCATCACGACGGTGCTCTACCCGGGCCTGCCCAGCCACCACAATCACGATGTCGCCGCCCGCCAGATGAGCGGATTCGGCGGGATGGTGTCGGTGCGGCTGCGCGGCGGCCCCCAGGCCGCCCGTGACTTCTGCGCCCGCACCGAGATCTTCATCCTCGCCGAGTCGCTCGGCGGGGTGGAGTCGCTGATCGAGTATCCGGGCGCGATGACCCACGCGTCGACCGCCGGTTCTCAGCTGGAGGTGCCCGACGACCTGGTGCGCCTGTCCGTCGGAATTGAAGACACCGCCGACCTGCTCGGTGACGTCGAGCAGGCGCTCGGCTCCCTCGGTTAGCTTCCGCTACAGCTGGACGTCGTACGACTAGACGAGTTGGGTCAGCGCTTGGCGGACCGCGGACGCCGTGACGGCGAGGTTCACCTCGGGCAGCCCGGTCGGTGACTCGTCGACCCAGCTGCCAAGCGCGATCTCCCCGGCGCGGGCATGCACCCAGCGCCAACCGCGGTCGTTGAGGCTCAGCAGCGCGCCGAGCCCGTCGACGGTGTGCAGCACGGTGATGACCGCGGCCGTCGCCGGTGCCGGCGGCCGCCGTTCGAACAGCGCGGCCATCAGCGCCGCGCGGGCTGCGTCCGCGCGGCCGCGATGGGTCAGCGGGTACGCGTAGGTACGACCGAACAGCTTGCCCGAGTGAGGGATTCGACGGATCTGCCCGCCGCGTTCCAGCTGCCCGGCGACGAGGTTCTCGCTGTCTCTGCTCAGCTTCTTGACGGCCTGGCCCGGCGTCAGGGGTTTGGCGCGCAGCAGCTCGAACGCCGCGGCCGTCAGCGGGTCCAGCGGACCGGCGGCGTCGAGCGCCACCAGTCGGCCCGCCGGAACCGGTTCGCCGGCCACCGCCGGACGCGCCCGGCATGCGTGTGCCAGGTCGAGCAGCATCGCGGCCGCGAGCGCACGCTCACGGCGCGGGCTGTCCAGAGCCGGTTGCGCGGACGCGTTGTCGACAAGCAGCAGGAACAGGTCCTCTGCGATCTGCGCCATGCGTCGGAGACTAACGCGGCGCGGCGAGGCCGCGGATCAGCCGCAGGCCGCCCCGCTCCGGTCAGCCGTGATACGGCTCGGCGCTGACCAGCGTCACCTTGACGGTGTTGCCGCTGGGCACGGTGTAGGTGCGCGACTCGCCGACCTTGGCGTCGATCAGCGCGCCGCCGAGCGGGGAGTTGGGGGAGTACACCTCGAGCTTGCCGTCGCTGACGCCCTGCTCCCGGGTACCGATCAGGAACGTCTCGGTGTCGTTCTCGTCGTCGTCGTAGTACACCTTGACCACCGAGCCGGGCAGTGCGATGCCGGACTGCTTCGGGGCCTCGCCGACCTTGGCGTTGTTGAGCAGCTCCTGCAGCTGGCGGATGCGGGCCTCTTCCTGGCCCTGCTGCTCCCGGGCGGCGTGGTAGCCACCGTTCTCCCGGAGGTCTCCTTCTTCGCGGCGGTCGTTGATCTCGGCGGCGATGACGGGACGGTTGGCGATCAGCTGGTCCAGCTCCGCCTTGAGGCGGTCGTAGGACTCTTCGGTCAGCCAGGTGACCTGAGTGTCGGTCATGTCCTGCTCCTGTCGTTGTTGCTTCCGCGCTTGTCGCGTTCGATGTCTGGCACGGCGCCGGGTGACTCGTGCGTGTATCGCCGGCATCGGCAGCGTCGGATCTGAGCTCCCAAATGCAGCAATACACGGCCCCAGCAGGAACCGTGTATCGGCCCAGCATAGCACCGTCGGATCGGGCGAACTTCAGAATTTTGTCGACGACCGTTGGGCGTGCAGACGGTTCTCAGCCACCGACCAGATACCCGGGGACGTCGATTCCACACCCGTAGACGTCGCCGATGACGGCCGGCCTGCTCGCCTTCACCGTGGTGGTGACCTGCACCGTCACGTCCGCGGACGGCGGCACGAGCACCTCGCGCCGCCCCGTCTCGTCGCCGTCGTAGGATCGGGCGCGCACGATGCACACCACCGGGCGCGACGGGTCGTCGCGGGTGACGCTGACGGTGACGTCGACGGTGTGCGGGTCTACCACCCGGTAGCCGGCGAGTTCGCCCTTGACCTCGCTGGAACCGAAGCGGCTGAACGCCACCATGGCGATGACGATGCCGGTCAACACCACCAGGACGGTCAGTCCGATGGCGATCCGGCGGCGCGCGCGCCGGCTGAGCCGCTGTTGTCCGTAGCGCTCGGTAGGGCGGTCGATCATCTCGTTTTGCATGCCCGTCGGTCGGATGGGTCTACTAGACCTGGAACTATAGGGCCACTCCCGTGGTTGAACTGAAGCGTGAGTGGGCAAGCAGAAAAACAGCTGATAAGGACGAGGTTGAGCGAACTGCGGTTGATGGCCGTGCACGCGCACCCGGACGACGAGTCCAGCAAGGGTGCCGCGACGATGGCGCGTTACGTCGATGAGGGCGTTCGCGTGATGGTCGTGACGCTGACCGGCGGGGAGCGCGGCGACATCCTGAATCCGGCGATGGACCTACCCGAGGTCCACGGCCGGATGCCGGAGATCCGCCGCGACGAGATGGCCAGGGCCGCGCAGATCCTCGGGGTCGAGCATCACTGGCTCGGGTTCGTCGACTCGGGGCTGCCGGAGGGCGACCCGCTGCCGCCGTTGCCCGAGGGTTGTTTCGCGCTGGAGCCGCTGGAGATACCGACCCGGGAGTTGGTGAAGGTGATCCGGGAGTTCAAGCCGCACGTGATGACGACGTACGACGAGAACGGCGGCTACCCGCACCCCGATCACATCAAATGCCACCAGGTCTCCGTCGCGGCCTACGAGGCCGCCGCCGACCACCTGCTGTACCCGGATGCCGGCGAACCGTGGAGCGTGTCCAAGCTGTACTACAACCACGGCTTCCTGCGGCAGCGCATGCAGATCCTGCAGGACGAGTTCGCCAAGCACGGCAAGGAAGGTCCGTTCAGCAAGTGGCTGGAGAGCTGGGACCCGGAGGAGGACCTGCTCGCCAAGCGGGTGACCACGCGGATCGAGTGCTCGAAGTACTTCGCTCAGCGTGACGACGCGTTGCTGGCGCACGCGACGCAGATCGACCCCAACAGCTTCTTCTTCACCACGCCGATGGAATGGCAGCAGCGGCTGTGGCCGACGGAGGAATTCGAACTGGCCAGGTCGAGGGTGCCGGTGGTGCTGCCCGAGACCGACCTGTTCTCCGGGATCGAGGAACGCTGATGAACGACGTCCTGACTCTGGGCCTGGAGCTGTTGACGGTGGCCCAGGAAGACGGTCCCCGCCAGACCGGGCCTGATTTCGGCAAGGCTAGCCCGTTCGGGCTGATCATCGTGATCCTGTTGCTGATCGCGGTATTCGGGCTGGTGTGGTCGATGAACCGGCATCTGCGCAAACTGCCGAAATCCTTCGACACCGCCGAGTCCGACGGTGTCGAAGGCGGTGCCGCCCCGGTCGGCGAGATCGGCGCCGACCCCGACCTGGCCACCGAGAATCCGGCCGACGGGACGGAACGTGGCTCGAGCTGACGGCTCGAGAAATTCCCTATCGCGGGCCACGAGCCCGTATCTGAGGCAGCACGCCGACAACCCGGTGCACTGGCAGCAGTGGACGCCGGACGCGCTGGCATGGGCTGCCGAACGCGACGTGCCCGTCCTGCTGTCGATCGGATACGCGGCCTGCCACTGGTGCCATGTGATGGCTCACGAGTCCTTCGCCGACGCCGAAGTCGCAGCGGCCGCCAACGAGAACTTCGTCTGCATCAAGGTCGACCGCGAGGAGCGTCCCGACCTGGACGCGGTGTACATGAACGCCACCGTGGCCCTGACCGGTCAGGGCGGCTGGCCGATGACGTGCTTTCTGACCCCTGACGGCAGACCGTTCTTCTGCGGCACCTACTACCCGAAGGGCACCTTCCTGCAACTGCTGGCCGCGGTCACCGAGACCTGGCGCACCCGCCGCGCCGAGGTGGAGGAGACGTCGGACAGGATCGCCGCCGAGCTGCGGTCGATGGCCTCCGGCCTGCCGGGCGGCGGCCCGGCTGTCGCGGCCCAGGTGTGCGACGGCGCGGTGGAGGCGGTGCTGCGCGACGAGGACACCGTCGACGGTGGGTTCGCCAACGGTCCCGGGCGCGCCCCGAAGTTTCCTCCGTCGGCGTTGCTGGAAGCGCTGCTGCGTCACCACGAACGCACCGGATCGTCCCTGGCCCCGGTGGTGCGGACCTGTGAGGCGATGGCGCGCGGCGGCATCTATGACCAGCTGGGCGGGGGCTTCGCCCGGTACAGCGTCGACGCGGCGTGGGTGGTGCCGCACTTCGAGAAGATGCTCTACGACAACGCCCAGCTGCTGCGGGTGTACGCGCACTGGGCACGCCGGACCGCGAATCCTTTGGCGCACAAGGTTCTTCACGAGACAGCGCGGTTCCTGCTCGACGACCTGCGCGACGGTGAGATGTTCGTCTCCTCACTGGACGCCGACGCCGCCGGGGTCGAGGGGCTGACCTACGTGTGGACCTCGGACGAACTCACGGAAGTGCTCGGCGAGGGTGACGGGCGTTGGGCGGCAGCGCTTTTCGGGGTGACCGAGGAAGGGACCTTCGACGCGGGCACCTCGGTGCTGCAGCTGCACACCGACCCGGACGACCCGGATCGCTTCGAGCGGGTGCGCACGGCACTGCGCGCCGCGCGGCGCCTCAGGCCGCAACCGGCGCGCGACGACAAGGTGGTGACGGCCTGGAACGGGTTGGCGATCACCGCGCTGGCCGAGGCGTCGTTCGCCGGCGCCCGGCCCGAATACCTCGACGCCGCAGCCGAAAGCGCCCGGCGGCTACTCGCCCTGCATGTGGTCGAGGGCCGGTTGCGGCGCTCCAGCCTCGGCGGCGTCGTCGGCGACAGTGTGGCGGTGCTCGAGGATCACGCCGCGCTGGCCACCGGTCTGCTGACACTGCACCAGGCCACCGCGGAGCCGGAGTGGCTGCATCACGGGTGCCGACTGCTCGATCTCGCGCTGGAGCACTTCGCAGACCCGGAGGTCCCCGGCCGCTGGTTCGACGTCGCCGACGACGCCGAGCAATTGGTGCTGCGACCGTCGGACCCGCTCGACGGTGCCACGCCCTCAGGCGCATCGCTGATGGCCGAGGCTCTGCAGCTGGCCGCGCATCTGGCGGCCGAACCCGCCGCGCAGCGGTACTCGGCGGCGGCCGAGGCCACCCTGGCCGCCGCGACCGTGCTGCTGGAGCGCGCTCCGCGTTCGGCGGGGCACTGGCTGGCGGTGTCCGAGGCCGCCGTGCGCGGTCCGATCCAGGTCGCGGTGGCCGGCGGCGCGGATTCGGCGCTGCTGGCGGCGGCGCGCAGGCTGGCGCCGGGCGGAGCGGTCGTGATCGGCGGCGAGGTGGATTCATCCGAGCTGCTGCGCGCCCGGCCCCGGGTCGGCGACGCGGACGCCGCGTACGTGTGCCGCGGCCGGGTCTGCGATATGCCCGTCACCACGGTCGAGGATCTCGCCGCCGCGCTCGGGCCGTCCGTGTAGCCTGCCGCTCATGAGTTTCGAGCCGGATGTCTTACAGGGTTTCGTCCAGCGCTATCTCGACACCGTCGCCGGCGGCACCGCCACCGACGTCGCTGCGCTCTACGCCGAGGACGCCACCCTCGAAGACCCCGTGGGCGGTGGTGAGGTGCACATCGGCCGGCAGGCCATCGCCGGCTTCTACAAGTCCATCGAGGCCGGCGGCCAGATCACCACCGAACTGCTGAACTTCCGCGCCGGCGGGCACGAGGCGGCGTTCGTGTTCGCGATCACCGTGGGCGGCGCGATGCGGATCGAGCCCATCGAGGTGATGACGTTCAACGGCGACGGCCAGATCACGTCGATGAAGGCCTACTGGGGCCCGCAGGACGTCACGCAGCTCTAGCGCGCCAGCCTTTTCAGCGCGAGCGTGCGTGTCTGAGGTGGACACGCCGGGCCAGAACCGGATTTTGCGCACGCTCGTCCGTCGTCCGGGAGTGCGATCGTCCGGGAGTGCCACATCCGGGAGTGCGATCGTCGGGGAATGCCATGGTCCGGCCGTCCTTCGCCGGTCGCCGCTGTCCCGGAGTGCCGCCACGGCGTCGCCTCTCTGCGCGCAGCAGACGGCGGAGCTTTGCCTTCGACTGCGGCCGCGCTCGTCGGGACCCCCCGGCTACGTAGTGGTGAGCGTGCGCAAAGTATAGGGTTGCCGCGGCGTGTCGCCCGCTGACACGCACGCTCGCGCCAGGTGACGCACGCTCGCCAGGTGACATGGTCGCGCCCATAGACGCACGCGCCCATAGGGAGATCAGAAGACGGCGAACCACATCGCGATGTAGTGGCAGATCGCCGCGACAGCGGTGCACGCGTGGAAGAACTCGTGGTGCCCGAACGTCCTGGGCCACGGGTTGGGCCACTTGAGCGCGTACAGCACACCACCAACGCTGTAGAGCGCGCCGCCGACGATCAGCAGCACCACCGCCGCCACCCCGGCGCCGTGCATGATCGGACCGATGAACCAGACCGCGACCCACCCCAGCAGGATGTACAGCGGTACCCCGAGCCAGCGCGGCGAGGACGGCCACAGCATCTTCAGCGCGACGCCGGCCAGCGCGCCGCTCCACACGATCCACAACAGCACCAGACCGTCGTTCTCGGGCAGCGCCAGTAGCGCGAACGGCGTGTAGCTGCCGGCGATGAACAGGAAAATCATCGAATGGTCGGCGCGCTTCATCCACTTGCGCGCCGTCACCGACGTCCAGTTCACCCGGTGATAGACCCCACTGACGGTGAACATCGCGACGATGGTCAGCGTGTAGATCAGCGTCGCGATGCCGGCGCGGGTGGACTGCAGCGACCACGACACGGCGACCAGTGTCGCGCCGCAGATCACCGCGATCACCGCCGAGTACACGTGAATCCAGCCCCGCAGCCTGGGCTTGCCCAGGAACTGCGCGACGCCGCCGGCGACGGCTTCGGGAAAGTCCTCGGCTTCCCGAGGTTCCCGCGGCGATTCGGCGAAGTACCACGGTTCGAGCGATGTCGGCATCTCACCTCCGCTGAGTGGCTCAGGAGCTTCCTCGCGTCACAGTAGTCTGGTTGATCGTGGACCTCATTCCGCGGCGCCTCAAAGAACCGATGTACCGGCTCTACGAGATGCGCCTGCGCCAGGGGCTCACGGCATCACGCTCGGAACTGCCCCGCCATATCGCCGTGCTGTGTGACGGAAATCGCCGCTGGGCACGTGAGTTGGGCCACGACGACGTCAGTTTCGGCTATCGCGCGGGGGCGGGCAAGATCGCCGAGATGCTGCGCTGGTGCCAGGAGGCCGGCATCGAACTGGCGACGGTGTACCTGCTCTCGACCGAGAACCTGCAGCGCGACGACGACGAACTGGCGGCGCTGATCGAGATCATCACCGAGGTGGTCGAGGAGATCTGCGCCCCGGCCAACCGCTGGACCGTGCGCACCGTCGGGGATCTGGAGTTGATCGGGGAGGAGCCGGCGCGCCGGCTGCGCGAGGCGGTGGCCTCGACCGACGGGAACGGCGGTGACTTCCACGTCAACGTCGCCGTCGGTTACGGCGGCCGGCAGGAGATCGTCGACGCGGTCCGCGCACTGCTGAGCAAGGAACTGGCCAACGGCGCCACCGGCGAACAGCTGATCGAGGCGGTGACGGCCGAGGGCATCTCGGAGAACCTGTACACCTCGGGACAGCCCGACCCCGATCTGGTGATCCGCACCTCGGGGGAGCAGCGACTGTCCGGATTCCTGTTGTGGCAGAGCGCCTATTCGGAGATGTGGTTCACCGAGGCGTACTGGCCGGAGTTCCGGCGGGTGGATTTCCTGCGCGCGCTGCGCGACTACACGGCACGCCACCGCAGATACGGACGCTGACATGCTCGCCCTGTCCGCGCTCGTGTTCGCACTGAGTTGGTGGCTGGGGCTGTATCTGCTCGCGCGGGACCCGCGCAAGACCGTGCTCGTGCTGGCGGCCGTCGGCCTGGCCAGCTTCGCGTCGGTGGTGGCGCTGGACGCCGTCCGGGTGGTGAGCGACTCCGCGGCGCTGAGCCGGGTCGAGATCTATCTGGTCGCGGTGCCCGGCATCGCGTGGTTCGCGGTGCTGCTGGAACTGTCCCGGCCCCGCGACACCTGGCGCAGCCGGGCCGGCGAGGTCGCCCTCGTCACGGGTGTGGCCACCGTGGCGTTCCTGGGGGCGGCGATGGCCGGCGACGTGCAAGGCCCGCTGCGCCTCGGACACTGGGTGTTGTTCGCCGCGGTGTCGGTGCCGTCGGTCGCCGCGATGGTGCGCGCCGTGCTGCGTCGCGCCCAGCCCGGCCCCGTCGTGGGTTTCGTCGTCGTCGCGACGCTGTTCTTCGCGTTGGGCAACGCGATCCTGGTGATCCCGCTCGGGCTGGTGCCGAGCTGGCTGGCATTGGCGTCCACCGGGTTCGACGTCGCGCTGCTCGGCATCGCCGTCGCGATCGGTGACGCGTTCGACGAGGGCCACGCGCTGCGCCGGGACATGCTGCGCTCCTTCGTGGGCACCACGGCCGTCGCGGTGCTCTTCGGTGGTCAGGTGCTGATCGCGCTGGCGGTGGCCGGCCGGTCGACGACGCTGACGGTGCTGTTGTTCACCAGCCTGGGGGTGGCGATCGCGATCAACGTGCTGGCCGATCCGCTGGCCGGACTACTGGACCGGCTCGCGTTCTCGCGTTCGCCGGATCTGCGCGCCGACCGCGCGGCGTTGCGCAACACCGAATCGGCGCTGCCATTGCGCTCGGCCAGCCCGCTCGACGGCATGGATGAGGACACCTTCGTGCGGGTCACCCGCCGCGCGCTCGGCCACTACGGCGACCTATCCAAGCTCGTCGCCAGTCCGCTGACCGCGCTGCCGGTCATCGACGAGCGGTTGGCCCGGCGCGGCGCACCCGATCAGCCGCTGGAACGGGCCAACGAGCTGCGGGCGCTGCTGGCCGAGCGGATCGCCGCGCTCAAGCCGCGCAACGGCGGGGATTTCGGCACCAGCGAGCAGTGGCGGCACTACAACTCGCTGTATTTCCCGTACGTGGTCGGCGTCCGTGCCTACGCGCAGAACGCGACGGCCGCCGGGCTCGATCCGCTCGCCCGGCAGGCCTGGCAGTGGTTCGTCACCGAGGTGCCCCAGCGCTCGCTGCACAACTGGCAGAACGCTGCCGCGCGCGTCATCGCCACCGACCTGCGCAGCAACCTCGTCGCCGCCCACTAGCGTCGGCGCAGGGCTGCGACCTGCGGTTGGCAGTAACTGGCAGCATGTGGTATCGACCTGGCAGCGGCCGCCACGGACGCTGTGAGCCATGACCGCCATCACCACCCGGCACCGCCCGGCACACCGTTCCGATGCGCAGCTGCTGCGCTTCGCGTTACGCGCCGACGCCACCCTGTGCGGCGGCGTCGGCCTGTTCGTCGCGATGGCCGCCGACGCGCTGTCCCGGTTGTCCGGGCTGTCCCCGACAGCCGAGTGGGTGGCCGGCGCGGCCCTCGTCGGTTACGGCGTGCTGTTGTACGGCGCGGCCGGTCTACGCGACATTCGGCGCGTCGGGATGGGCGTGGTCGCCGGCAACGCTGCGTTCACCCTGGCGACCGTCGTGGTGCTGGCGGCGGGCTGGTTGCCGCTGACGGCCTTCGGCATGGCCTCGGCGGCCGCGTTCACCGCCGCCACCGTCGGCCTTGCCGTTCTGCAATACCTCGGGTTGCGCCGGCTGGCGTGACCCGGACCCGAACTCCGGGTCCGGAGTCGCCGTCACAAGAGGTCGTGGCGTCGGCTCCGGAACCGGTCCCCGCTGCAGCGACTCGCAGCACCTAGAGGAAGGACTGCACGATGACCGCACTGACCGCCTCCACCACCACCGCCCGGGACGGGCTGCTCCGTTTCGCGATGCGCCTGGACGCCGTACTCGTCGGCGTGACCGGTGTGCCGTTCGTCGCGGCCGCCGGCTGGCTGTCGGCGCTGACCGGCATACCGGTGGCCGTCGAATACGCACTCGGGATCTTCTTCCTCGTCTACGGCGTGGTCGTCTACCGGCTCGCGGGTGTGCGGCGCGTCCGTCCGGGCGCGATCGCGACGATCACCGCCAACGCGCTCTTCACGGTCGGGTTCACCGCGACGGCGTTCGCCGACCTATGGCCGGTGACCGGCTGGGGCATGGCGATGCTGCTCGGCGGCGCCGCCTACACAGCCGTGATAGGGGCCGTCCAATACGCCGGACTACGCCAGATCAAAGACAGGTAGTCGACCACCTACACCGTCGCCGCGCCGCGCGCTCACACTGAGAACACGTCGGTCAGAGGGAGGTCGCCGTGTCCGTCACCGCAGATCACACCACCTCGGCGGACACGTGCGACCTCTGCGTCGTCGGCGCCGGGATCGCCGGGCTCAATGCGATGTTCGCCGCGAGTCGCTATCTGGGCCGCGACCAGAAGATCGTCCTCATCGACCGCCGCCCCAGCGCCGGTGGCATGTGGGTCGACACCTACTCCTATGTGCGGCTGCACCAGCCCCATCCGATGTTCACCGCGGGCAACATCGCCTGGACGCTGGGCCGGGAGCCGTCGTACCTGCCCGCCAAGGACGAGGTCCTCGCTCACCTGAACCACTGTCTTGACGAGATCAGGAAACGGGTGACGGTCGACGAGCGCTACGGCTGGGAGTACCGGTCCGACGAACCGTTCGCCGGCGGAGTCCGGATCACCTGCCGTACCCCTGACGGAGGCACCCGGGTGATCCAGGCCGAGCGGCTGATCAAGGCCTACGGCATCCGGGTGACGCCCAACGACCCGCTGCCCGTGTCGAGCAGGCGGGTGCGGTCGGTGTCGCCGGACACCTGCGATGTGCGCACCGGTGACATCGGCTCCAGCAGCAGTCCGGTGTACATCATCGGCGGTGGCAAGACCGCGATGGACACCGCGCACACGCTCATCACGAACTGCCCCGGCCGGGAGATCAACCTGGTGGCCGGCTCCGGCACCTTTTTCGCCAGCCGGGACAAGTTCTTTCCGTCCGGACGGCGGCGGTGGGTCGGCAGCACGCTGCTGAGCAGCATGGCCGTGGACATGTGCCGGCGGTTCGACGGCACCAACGAGCAAGAGGTCGCCGACTGGTTCCGCACCACCTATGGCACGTGGATGACCCCGTACACGAACAACTTTCTGCTCGGGGTGCTGTCCGAGGCGGAGAACAAGACCATCGCCGGCGGCATCCACGAGGTGGTGATGGACCATTTCGACGACGTCGTCGACCGCAACGGCGCCGCGGAGTTGGTCCTGCGCAGCGGTGCGTCCAGGCCCGTCGACAACGGCAGCTGGATCGTCAACTGCACCGGCTATCTGGACAACGGGGACTACCCTTACGAGCCCTACACGTCCGCGGACGGTGCTGTGCTGTCCATCCAAACGCGTTCGGCCACAATGCATCTGTCGTCGTTCATGGGTTATTTCATGACCCACCTGATGTTCCTGGACAAGGTGCGCGACGTGCCGCTCTACGAATTCGACCTGCAGGAGATGATGAACCGGCACAAGGCGGTGCTGCCGTATGCGATGTTCGCGCTGGCGCAGTACAACCTGGGTCTGATGGCCGATGTGATGCCGTCGAAGGTCTTCGGCGAATGCGGCCTGGACTTCGACCGCTGGTATCCGTGGCCGCGCCGCACTGCCGGCGCGCTGCGCTTCGTGCTGACCCACCGACGCGAACGGGCCCACCTGCGTGAGGTCCTCGACACCGTGCGGGAGCGGTGCGGCGTGCGCTGCGGGCCTCTGGACGGCCTAGGACCCGCCGCGCGCGCTACAACTTCCGAAGCCGCAGCCGGTTGATGGAGTGATCGGAGTCCTTGCGTAGCACCAGGGTGGCGCGCGGGCGGGTCGGCAGGATGTTCTCGATCAGGTTGGGACGGTTGATCGAATGCCAGATGTCACGGGCGGCGAACACGGCCTGCTCGTCGGTCAGCGTGGAGTAGTGGTGGAAGTGTGAGGCCGGGTCGGCGAACGCGCCTTCCCGCATCGACAGGAACCGGGAGATGTACCAGTTCTCGATGTCCTCGATGCGCGCGTCGACATAGACGGAGAAGTCGAACAGGTCCGACACCATCAGCGCCGGCCCGGTCTGCAGGACGTTGAGGCCTTCCAGAATCAGGATGTCCGGATGTTCGATGATCTGCTTCTCGCCCGGCACGATGTCGTAGAGAAGATGTGAGTACACCGGCGCGCACGCCGCGTCGGAACCCGACTTGACCGCGGTGACGAACCTCATCAGCCCCCTGCGGTCGTAGCTTTCGGGGAAACCCTTGCGGTGCATCAGGTTCCGTCTGCTCAGCTCGGCGTTGGAGTACAGGAACCCGTCGGTGGTGACCAGGTCCACGCGCGGGTGGTGCTCCCAGCGTGCCAGGAGTGCCTGCAGCACACGGGCGGTGGTGGATTTGCCGACCGCCACGCTGCCGGCCACGCCGATCACGAACGGCACCGGCCGGTCCGGGTTCTGTTGCGGCTCCCCGAGGAACTCCGCCGTCGTCGCGAAGAGCGCTTGCCGGGCCGCCACCTGCAGGTGGATCAATCGCGCCAGGGGCAGATAGACCTCTTCGACCTCGAGCAGGTCGATCTTCTCGCCGAGACCCCGCAGCCGGACCAGTTCATCCTCGGTCAGCTTCAGCGGTGTCGACATACGCAGCGCCCGCCACTGGGTCCGGTCGAACTCCACGTAAGGGCTGGGTTCGCTCAGCCGCGCCATGGCCACAGTCTTGCAGTTAGGTTGGGGAGCCATGGACGTAGGTATCGATTCTGGGGCTTCAGCATCCTTGGTCACCGAATACCTGTTGCTCGGGCTGCGCTTCGACCGGGTCGAGGAAGGCTATGTCGACTCGTTCACCGGCGACCCCGCCCTGAAGCGGATGGTGGAATCCGAGCCGCGGCCCGACCCTGCTGACCTGGCCCGTCAGGCCGAGCGGTTGCTGACCGAACTGCCCGCCGGCCTGGACGACGACCGGGCAGCGTTCGTCGGCTCCCACCTGCGCGCCCTGGCCTGCGCGGGACGCAAGTTCGCCGGCGAGCAGGTCGGGTTCGTCGACGAGGTGGAGGCGTACTTCGACGTCCGGATCAGCAAGGGCGATCCGGACAGGTACCGGCAGGCGCACGCCGCGCTCGACGAGGCGCTGGGCGGGAGCGGCCCGCTGGCTGAGCGCATCCAGGCCTACCGGGCGGCCGAGGAGATCCCGCCGGCCCGCCTGGAGGAGGCCATCCATGCGTTCTCCAGCGCCCTGCGGGACCGGGTGAGGGCCACGTTTCCGCTGCCGGCGCGCGAGACCATCACCTACGAGGTGGTGACCGACAAACCGTGGTCGGGGTTCAACTACTACAAAGGCGACTACCAGTCCACGGTGGCGGTCAACGCCGACCTCAAGCAGCAGATGTCGAACCTGCCGCGGCTGGTGGCCCACGAGTCCTACCCCGGTCACCACACCGAGCACTGCCGCAAAGAAGAACGGCTGGTGGCCGGTCGAAATCAAGCCGAGCAGACGATCTTCCTGGTCAACACCCCGCAGTGCCTGATGGCAGAGGGGCTGGCCGACCTGGCGCTGTACGCGGCGGTCGGACCGCAGTGGGGAAGCTGGGCGTCCGACATCTATGCCGACCTGGGTATGCGGTTCGACGGCGAGCGCGCGGCGGCGATCTCGGAGGCGACGGCCGCGCTGGCCGACGTGCGGCAGGACGCGGCGCTGATGCTGCACGACGAACACCGCGACGTCGACGACGTCGTCGACTTCCTGAAGCGGTGGCTGCTGGTCAACGACGAACGGGCCCGGCAGATGCTGCGGTTCCTGTCCTCGCCGCTGTGGCGGGCCTACACCAGCACCTACGTCGAGGGGTACCGGCTGCTGCGGGAATGGCTCGACGCGCGGCCCGACGGTGTCGGTCTGACCGAGCGGTTCCGCACGCTGCTGGACGAGCCGCTGATCCCGTCGTCGTTGCGCGCCGCCTGAACGTTTAGGCTTTCTGCCATGACTTCTTCGTCCCCGTCAGGTCTGGGTGCCGAGTACGCCGACACCGCCAGCGAGGCCTACCGCGCCGCGCTGCGGGTGATCGAGTCCGTCGAGCCGCGCATCGCCGACGCCACCCGTAAAGAGCTTGCCGATCAACGGGATTCGCTCAAACTCATCGCCAGCGAGAACTACGCGTCTCCGGCGGTCCTGCTGACCATGGGCACGTGGTTCTCCGACAAGTACGCCGAAGGCACCGTCGGGCACCGGTTCTATGCGGCCTGCCAGAACGTCGACACCGTCGAGGCGCTGGCCGCCGAGCACGCCCGCGAGCTGTTCGGCGCGCAGTATGCCTACGCCCAGCCGCACTCCGGCATCGACGCCAACCTGGTCGCGTACTGGGCGATCCTGGCCACCCGTGTCGAGGCCCCCGGCCTCGCCGAGCTGGGCGCCAAGCACGTCAACGACCTGTCCGAGGCGGACTGGGAGAAGCTGCGGGCCAAACTCGGCAACCAGCGCCTGCTGGGCATGTCGCTGGACACCGGCGGGCATCTCACGCACGGGTTCCGGCCCAACATCTCCGGCAAGATGTTCCATCAGCGCCAGTACGGGACGGACCCGACCACCGGCTTCATCGACTACGGCGCCGTCGCCGCTGCTGCCCGCGAGTTCAAGCCGCTGGTGCTGGTCGCGGGCTACTCGGCCTACCCGCGCCGGATCAACTTCGCGAAGATGCGCGAGATCGCCGACGAGGTCGGCGCCACGCTGCTGGTGGACATGGCGCACTTCGCCGGCCTGGTGGCGGGCAAGGTGTTCACCGGCGACGAGGACCCGGTTCCGCACGCGCACGTCGTGACCACCACCACGCACAAGTCGCTGCGCGGCCCGCGCGGCGGCCTGGTGCTGGCCACCGAGGAGTACGCGCCCGCCGTGGACAAGGGCTGCCCGATGGTGCTCGGCGGCCCGCTGTCGCACGTGATGGCGGCCAAGGCCGTCGCGCTGGCCGAGGCCCGGCGGCCGGAGTTCCGCGAGTACGCCCAGGCCGTCGCCGACAACGCCCAGGCGCTGGCCGACGGCCTGCTCAAGCGGGACGCCGGGCTCGTGACCGGCGGCACCGACAACCATCTGGTGCTGCTGGATGTGACGTCGTTCGGGCTCACCGGGCGGCAGGCCGAATCGGCGCTGGTGGACGCCGGCATCGTCACCAACCGCAACGCGGTCCCGGCCGATCCGAACGGCGCCTGGTACACCAGCGGCATCCGCTTCGGCTCACCCGCGCTGACCACCCGAGGCTTCGGCGCCGACGACTTCGACCGCGTCGCCGAACTGGTGGTGGAGGTGCTGAGCAATACCCAGCCCGCCGCCGGGCCGAATGGTCCGTCGAAGGCCAAGTACATCCTGGCCGACGGCACCGCCGAGCGGGTGCGCGCCGCCTCGGCCGAGTTGCTCGACGCAAACCCGCTCTACCCAGGGCTCACCCTCTGACGCTCTGATGCACGCCGAAATCGCATTCCACGCGGCCCTCGGGCGCGACAGGCCGCGTGGAATGCGATTTCGGCGGAGTGTCGGGGGTCAAGAATTTTACGATCCCCACAGAATTGGGTTACTGTAACCGCATGGCACAGAAACCTGTCGCTAATGCGCTGACTCTCGAACTCGAGCCCGTGGTGCTGCAGGAGTTGCGGCGCCACCTCGACACCGAGGACGTCTGGTTCGCCCACGACTATGTGCCCTTCGACCAGGGGGAGAACTTCGCCTTCCTCGGCGGGCGGGATTGGGAACCGTCGGACGTGAGCTTGCCCAAGCACGTCACCGACGCCCTCGAAATTCTGCTGATCACCAAGGACAACCTCGCCGGCTACCACCGCGAGCTCGTCGAACACTTCATCCTCGAGGACAAATGGGGCCGCTGGATGGGCCGCTGGACCGCCGAGGAGCACCTGCACGCGGTCGCGCTGCGCAACTACCTGGTGGTCACCCGCGAGGTCGACCCGGCCGCCAACGAGGACGTCCGCGTCCAGCACGTGATGAAGGGCTACCGCGCCGACACCTACACCCAGGTCGAGACGCTGGCGTTCATGGCGCTGTGGGAGCGCGCGCACGCGGTGTTCTGCCGCAACCTGGAGCAGCGGATCGACGAGCCGGTGCTCAAGGCGCTCGTCGGCCGGATCGCCAAGGACGAAGAGCGGCACGAGGAGTTCTTCGCCAACCTCGTCGCCCACTGCCTGACCTACACGCGCGACGAGACCGTTGCGGCCATCGCGCGCCGCGCCGCCGGTCTCGACGTCGTCGGCGGCGACATCGACGCCTACCAGGACAAGGTGGCCACGGTCGCCGAGGCGGACATCTTCGATCGCGACGACCTGCGCAAGGTCATCTCCGACCGCATCACCGCGTGGGGCGTGGCCGACGATCCGCAACTCGCGCAGTTCATCAGCTCTTAACGCACGCGACGCGCAGTCCCGGCGCGCCTGCAAGGCGTGGTTGCTGCAGCGGGAGTAGCGTCGATTCCGATGGCTAGCGACATGCTCTGCTGTCCGGGCGGTCCCGATTGAGAGGGCCGGCCCCGGTCCTGAGACCGCTTGTGTGTCCACCGAGAAGTTCGTGTGGGGCCGCAGGAACTCGCGCAGCCTCGAGGAGCGCTACGTGACTGATTCGCTCACCCGTCCGGACCGGCCATCCGAACTCCGGACCTACGTGCTCGACACCTCCGTGTTGCTGTCCGATCCCTGGGCCTTCACAAGGTTCGCCGAACACGAAGTGGTGGTCCCGCTGGTCGTCATCAGCGAGCTGGAAGCCAAACGTCACCACCACGAGTTGGGTTGGTTCGCCCGACAGGCCTTGCGCATGTTCGACGACCTACGCCTGGAACACGGCCGCCTCGACGAGCCCATTCCCGTTGGGACAGAAGGCGGTACGTTGCACGTCGAGCTGAACCACAGCGATCCCACGGTGCTGCCGGCCGGCTTTCGCAACGACAGCAACGACGCCCGGATCCTCACCGTGGCCGCCAACCTCGCCGCCGAGGGCAAGCGCGTCACGCTGGTCAGCAAGGACATCCCGCTGCGCGTGAAGGCCGGCGCGGTCGGCCTGCTCGCCGACGAATACCACGCCCAGGACGTGGTGACCTCCGGGTGGACCGGCATGACCGAGGTGGAGGTGGCCGGCGAGGACATCGACGCGCTGTTCGCCGACGGCGAGGTCGATCTCGAAGTCACCCGAGACCTGCCGTGCCACACCGGAATCCGCCTGCTGGGCAGCAACTCTCACGCACTCGGGCGCGTCAACGCCGACAAGTTGGTGCAGTTGGTACGAGGTGATCGCGAGGTGTTCGGCCTCCGGGGAAGGTCCGCCGAGCAGCGCGTCGCCCTCGATCTTCTGCTCGACGAATCGGTCGGCATCGTCTCGCTCGGCGGAAAAGCCGGCACCGGCAAGTCGGCCCTGGCGCTGTGCGCGGGCCTGGAAGCCGTGTTGGAGCGGCGCACCCAGCGCAAGGTCGTGGTGTTCCGCCCGCTCTACGCCGTCGGCGGACAGGACCTGGGGTATCTGCCCGGCAGCGAGAGCGAGAAGATGGGTCCCTGGGCCCAGGCCGTCTTCGACACCCTCGAAGGCCTCGCCAGCCCGGCCGTGCTGGAGGAAGTGCTGTCCCGCGGCATGCTCGAGGTACTGCCGCTGACCCATATCCGCGGGCGCTCGCTGCACGACTCCTTCGTGATCGTCGACGAAGCCCAGTCGCTGGAGCGCAACGTGCTGCTGACCGTGCTCTCACGGCTCGGCGCCGGGTCGCGGGTCGTCCTGACCCACGATGTGGCGCAACGGGACAACCTGCGCGTCGGTCGGCACGACGGGGTCGCCGCGGTGATCGAGAAGCTCAAAGGTCATCCGCTGTTCGCCCACATCACCCTGCTGCGCAGCGAGCGGTCGCCGATCGCGGCCCTGGTGACCGAGATGCTGGAGGAGATCAGCCCGGGCGCCCTGCCGTGACCCGACCGTTCCGACCGTGACGAGTGGATCCGGCGCGCAACGCGGCACCCAGCGTGCCTTCGCGCGCCGGTTCCGCTTCGTCGCGGTGGTGGCGGCGCTGGTGACGGGTGGTCTGGCCGGCCCCGTCGCTGCTCCCGCCGCCGCGTCCACGGCGGACTGCGCACGCGTCAAGTGCGTGGCACTGACGTTCGACGACGGCCCGGGCCCCTTCACCGACCGCCTTCTTCAGATACTGCGGGACAACGACGCTCGCGCGACGTTCTTCCTGATCGGCGACAAGGTGGCCGCCGACCCGGCCGCGGCCCGCCGCATCGCCGAAGCCGGAATGGAGATCGGCAATCACACGTGGCAGCACCCGGACATGACGACGCTGCCCCCGGAGGAGATCGCCGCGCAGCTGCGCTGGGCCACCGCGGCGATCCAGGCCGCGACGGGTCAGACCCCGACACTCGCGCGGACCGGTTTCGGCGCGATCGACGACACGGTGCTCGCCGAGGCGCGACGGCAGGGCCTGGCCGCGGTCAACTGGGACGTCGTGCCCCACGACTGGCAGCACGCCGCCGACACCGCGGCCACCCGCCGACTCCTGATGAGCCACATCCGCCCGGGATCGGTGGTGCTGCTGCACGATACGTTCGCGTCGACGGTCGAGCTGATGGCCGAGTTCCTGCCGGTGCTCACCGCCAACGGCTACCACCTGGTGACGGTCTCGCAGCTGCTCGGCCCACGGGCGCCCGGGAGCCTGTACGGCGGGCGCGCGAACGGTCCGCCGGCCTTCGATCTGACCGAGCCCGGGCGCTGAGCCCGCGTCAGCGCTGCTTGCACCCCTCGACCAGGAACCAGCCCGCCGCGGCCGCCCCCGACATCGCCAGCACGCGATCCGCGCCACCCCGGCTGCGTTTGGCCCTCGACAGGTCGACCAGCGAGGCCAGACCCAGCACGACGGCGCCGGTGCGCAGCGCGGGCTGGCTGGTGGCCGTCGTGACCAGAGTGCTTGGGGACGATGCGATTGCGGGGTCGGGATAAGCGGACACCGCACCTCCTGATTCCTGCCTGGGGGAGCGACCCGCCGCCACGTCCAGGCGCCGGCAGCGAGTCCGATGCCCCCTAATCTTGTGCCGGTCTTGACGATTCGTCAGGCGATTGGCAGATCTCGGGGGCAGGAATCAGTACTGGCGCCCGACCTCTGCTGTTGGCTCCTCGCGCTAGCGCTCGTCGCGCACCTTGGCCATTGCCAGCACGTCCAGCCGTCGGTCGAGCTCCTCTTCGGAGAGCTTCTCACCGATCAGGCCGCGGTCGATGACCGTCTGCCGGATCGTCTTCTTCTCCGCCAGCGCCTGCTTGGCGACCTTGGCCGCCTCCTCGTAGCCGATCGCGGAATTCAGCGGCGTCACGATCGACGGCGACGATTCCGCCAGCTCACGCAGGCGGTCCTCGTTGGCCACCAGGCCGTCGATGCACTTGGTGGCGAACAGCTTCGACACGTTCGACAGCAGCGTGAACGACTCCAGCACATTGCGGGCCATCATCGGGATGTAGACGTTGAGCTCGAAGGCGCCCGACAGCCCGCCGACGGTGACAGCCGCGTCGTTGCCGATGACCTGCGCGGCCACCTGGGTGACGGCCTCGGGGATGACGGGGTTGACCTTGCCCGGCATGATCGAGCTGCCCGGCTGCAGATCGGGCAGCTGCAGCTCGCCCAGGCCGGTCAGCGGGCCGGAACCCATCCACCGGATGTCGTTGGCGATCTTGGTCAGCGACACCGCGATTGTCTTCAGCGCGCCCGACGCCTCGACGAGTCCGTCGCGCGCGGCCTGGGCCTCGAAATTGTCGACCGCCGGACGCAATTCGGCGATGCCGGTCTGGTCGACGAGCACCTCGACCACCCTGGCCCCGAAGTCGTCCGGCGCGTTCAGCCCGGTGCCGACGGCCGTGCCGCCGATCGCCAGCTCGCCGAGTCGCGGCAGGGTCGCCTTGACCCTCTCGATGCCGGCCTGGATCTGGCGGGCGTAGCCGCCGAACTCCTGGCCCAGGGTCACCGGCACCGCGTCCATCAGGTGGGTGCGACCGGACTTCACCGTGGTGCGCCACTGCCGGGCCTTGGCCTCCAGCGACTCGTGCAGCACCTCCAGAGCCGGGATCAGATGGCGCACAGCGGCTTCGGTGGCTGCGATGTGAGTGGCGGTGGGGAAGGTGTCATTGGAGCTCTGCGACATGTTGACGTCGTCGTTCGGGTGCACCGTGACAGGAGGATCGAAGCCCGCGGCGATACTTGCGATCACCTCGTTGGTGTTCATGTTCGAGCTGGTGCCCGACCCGGTCTGGAACACGTCGATCGGGAATTGGTCGTCGTGGCGGCCGTCGGCGATCTCGGCCGCGGCGGCGATGATCGCGTCGGCCTTCTCCGCGGCCAGCAGGCCGAGGTCCTTGTTCACCTGAGCGCAGGCGCCCTTGAGCAGACCCAGCGCGCGGATCTGGGTGCGCTCCAGCGGCCGGAACGAGATCGGGAAGTTCTCCACCGCACGCTGGGTCTGGGCGCGCCACAGCGCGTTCTTGGGCACCCGGACCTCGCCCATGGTGTCGTGCTCGATGCGGTACTCGGCCTGGTTGTCAACGGCGCTGTTGTCGGCCATGCGGCTCCCTGTTCGTCTTGTGATAGGCGGGATGGTTACGGGTTACGGCAACGGATAGGCGGCGGTCTTGTCGCCGGTGAAGTTCACTGCGGAGTACTCGTTGAGTTTGGAGAGCCGGTGATAGGCCTCGATCATGCGGACGGTGCCCGACTTCGACCGCATCACGATCGACTGGGTGGTGCAGCCGCCCCCGAAGAACCGCACACCCTTGAGCAGATCACCGTCGGTGACGCCGGTGGCGCAGAAGAACACGTTCTCACCGGACACCAGGTCGGTGGTCGTCAGCACCCGGTCCAGGTCGTAGCCCCGGTCGACGGCCTTCTGGCGCTCCGCGTCGTCGGTGGGCGCCAGCGTGGCCTGGATCTCGCCGCCCATACACCGGATGGCCGCGGCGGTGATGATGCCCTCGGGGGTGCCGCCGATACCGACCAGCAGGTCGGTGCCCGAGTCGGGCCGGCACGCCGAGATGGCGCCGGCGACATCACCGTCGGAGATCAGCCGAATGCGGGCGCCTGCCTCACGCACCTCGGCCATCAGCTTGGTGTGGCGGGGGCGGTCCAGGATGCACACGGTGATGTCGGAGACCGATGCCTTGCGGACCTTGGCGATGCGCTGGATGTTCGCCGCGATCGGGGACGTGATGTCGATGAAGTCGGCGACGTCGGGCCCGGCGGCGATCTTGTTCATGTAGAACACCGCCGACGGGTCGAACATCGCGCCGCGTTCAGCGACCGCGAGGACCGAGATGGCGTTGGGCATCCCCTTGCTCATCAGCGTGGTGCCGTCGACCGGGTCGACGGCGAAGTCGCAGTCGGGCCCGTCGCCGTTGCCGACTTCCTCGCCGTTGTAGAGCATCGGCGCGTTGTCTTTCTCTCCCTCGCCGATGACGACCACGCCGCGCATCGACACGGAGTTCACCAACTGACGCATCGCGTCGACGGCCGCGCCGTCGCCGCCTTCCTTGTCGCCGCGGCCGACCCAGCGGCCCGCCGCCATCGCGCCGGCCTCGGTCACCCGCACGAGCTCAAGGGCGAGATTTCGGTCCGGGGCTTCACGCCGAGAGGTCGATGAGCCGCTTGCGCGATGAGCATCCGGTGAAGTCATGGGCAGATTGTCCCATTAGCGGGTTCACAATTGGGAGCTGGGATACTGGCAGCCATGACGATGCCGCCCGAGCCGGGCCACGAGGTCACCGGTGAACCCGGCACCGCAGGCCAGCGCCCTGTCGACTATGTCGTCACGCCGGTGGCGCCGCCCGCCAAGTCGCGGCTGCTGCAGGACGGCCGCGACATGTTCTGGTCGATGGCCCCGCTGGTGGTCGCCTGCCTGGTACTGGCCGGCCTGCTGGGCATGTGCTCGTTCGCCCCGACCGGTCCCGGCCCGGGGCCGGCGCCCGACTACGACGCGGCCGCCGCCCTGCGGGCCGACGCCGACGCGCTCGGCATCCCGATCCGGGTGCCGCAGCTGCCCGACGGTTGGCAGGCCAATTCGGGCAGCCGCAAGGGAATCGAGGGCGGCCGCACCGACCCGGTCACCGGTCAGTCCGTCCGCGCGGTCGGCGCTGTCGTCGGCTACCT
This sequence comes from Mycobacterium sp. 4D054, assembly GCF_052245755.1. Lineage (NCBI taxonomy): Bacteria > Bacillati > Actinomycetota > Actinomycetes > Mycobacteriales > Mycobacteriaceae > Mycobacterium > Mycobacterium sp. 4D054. Next base: position 9,770 of record NZ_JBQQCF010000026.1, on the reverse strand, counting down.
GACCCCGAGCGGGATGTACCTCGGTGTCACCCAGAGCAACGCCGACGAGGACAAGCTCGTCGCGTCGTTCAGCCCCGAGCTGGTGCCGACCGGCGTTCAGGACGTCGACGGAGTCCGGTGGGTGGTCTACGAGGGCGGGGAGAGCGACGGCAAACCCAACGAGCCGGTGTGGACCGCGCAGGTCCGCGGACCGACCGGGCCCGCGCAACTCGCCGTGAGCGGCGCCGCGGGTACCGACGAGTACCGTACGCTGGCCGCGGCGACGCAATCCCAGGCGCCGCTGCCGGTCGCGTAACCCAGGAGAAGCCATGAGCGGACCAGAGGCAGATCTGCGCGGATGGACCGCCGAGCCGTTCACCGCGGCCGGCCTCAGCTATGACGTGTACCGCAAGGGAGAGGGCCCCGGCGTCGTGCTCATCCCGGAGATGCCCGGACTGCACCCGGGGGTGCTCGCCCTAGGGAATCATCTGGTGGACAACGGCTTCACGGTGTGGGCGCCGTCGCTGTTCGGCACGCCGGGCAAGCCGGCACTGAGTCCGGGGGCGCTGCCCGTGCTGGTGAAGGGGTGCATCGCCAAGGAGTTCGCGGCGTTCGCCACCAACGCCGACCGTCCGGTGGCGCACTACCTGCGCGCGCTCGCGCGGGAACTGAACGCACAGACGCCGGGGAAAGGCGTCGGGGTGATCGGTCAGTGCTTCACGGGCGGATTCGCCCTGGCCGCCGCGGTCGACGACGCCGTGCTCGCGCCGGTGATGAGCCAGCCGTCGCTACCGCTGCCGCTGACCCCGAGCCGGCGCCGCGACCCCGGTGTGTCGGAGGCCGAACTCAAGGTCATCGAGCGTCGCGCCGCCGACGAGGGATTGTGCGCGCTGGGCTTGCGCTTCAGCGAGGACCCGATGGCGCCGGCGGCGCGCTTGCGCACTCTCAAGTCCCGGCTCGGGGACGCGTTCGAGGTCATCGAGATCAGCTCCAAGCGGGGCAACCCCGACGGCATCGGCCGTGCGGCGCACTCGGTGCTCACCGATCAGGTGGTGGAACGCGACGGTCATCCCGCCTACGAGGCGCGCAAGCGCGTCGTCCAATTCCTCAAGGAGCGGCTGACTTAACCGGAGCCGATTTCGGTTTCCCCGGCAGCAGCCTGCGCCACCACGGGGTCTGCCGGGCCGCGTCGTCATCGGACCGGTCTGCGTCGGTGCCGGTGATGGACTCCATCGGCGCGCCCTTGTACACCACCCGGTGCACGCTGATCGTCGTCACGATGGCGATCATCAGCACCGGTCCCAGCACGATGCCGATGAAGCCGAACATCTGCAGGCCGGCGAACACCGAGAGCAGCATCAGCGCCGGATGCAGATGCGCGCTCCTGGGCACCAGGAACGGACGCAGCACGTTGTCGATGTTCGTGGTCACGACGATGTGGAAGATGATGACGAACAGGCCGCCCGCCGGATTGCCGAAGATGGCCATGCCGATGCCCAGCGGGATCGTCACGATGCCGCTGCCCAGTGGGATGAACGACAGCACGGTCAGGAAGATCACGAACATGAAGAAGCCGTCGTGGAGGCCCGCGACGTACACCGAGATCGCTCCGGCGACACCCTGACAGACGGCGATGATGAACTGCCCCTTGACCGTTGCCGATACCATCGCCCCGATCTTGTCCAGGTAGATGTCGGAGACCTGCTCTCCCAACGGGTTGAGGTCGCGGAACAGATCGAGCACCTTGGTGCCGTTGGTCAGCAGTGCCAGGAACACATAGATGAAGATGATCAGCCCGGTGACCGTGGCGACGATCCCGCCGACCGACTCGCGGGCGATATCCAGTGCGAACTCGCCGCCCTTCTGACCGACAGTGGCAAGCGCGTCACGCACCGAGTCCGGTGTCAGCCTGGTGTTCACGAAGGGGACACGGGCCAGCAGTTCGTTGGCCGAATCCAGCAGTCGCTGGGCCAGCGCGGTGAAGTCGGTCTGCTCGACCCAGTGCCCGATGCTCGTCACCATCTGGCTGATCTGCAGGAAGGCCAGGAAGGCGACACCCGCCAGCGGCAGCGCCACGGTCGCGATCGCGGCCAGCAGAGTCAGCGTCGCCGCAGCGGCCGGTCTCATCCGGCCACGCAGCCAGTTGAACAGCGGCGTGAACAGGTAGGCCAACACCGCCGATACCGCGATGAGCAGCACATAGCTGCGCAGGAAGTACACGCCGAACGCCACCGCCACCACCGTCAGCACCGCCAGCGCGCGCTTCTGGGTGAGGGTGAACTCGTTTCTCATGCACGCCCTCCCGACCCCGCCCGTTCGGATGCCGAACGCAACCCTATCCGCTGTCGGTGGTACGGGACGGGTATCTCCCCACCTGCCGGGAGCGCTGCCGGCTGACGAATTTCATCGCGAACCGGTTCATCACGGCTGGGGCCAGCCGGGCGAACCACCATTGAGCTTGTGCGGCAGCTGGTTTGACGAGGATGGCCTTGTTGCGGTCGATCGCGCGCAGCGTGTCGCACGCCAACCGGTCGGCGTCGTAGGCTTTGCCTCCCTGGGCCTGCAGGAAGTAGTCGCGGCCCACGAACCCGCCCACGGCGCCCTTGTCCAGGATCGGGGTCTCCACGGCGGCGGGGCAGACCACCAGCACACCCACCCCGCGCGGCACCGCCTCTGATCGCAGCGCCATCGAGAGGCCGACGACGGCGTGTTTGGTCGCCACATAGCTGGTCACCTGGCCGGCAGCGGCCAGGCCGGCCATCGACGCGGTGTTGATGATGTGTCCGTGGCCCTGACGAAGCATCTGCGGGTACGCCCCCGCCACCCCGTGCACGACGCCGCGCAGGTTCACGTCGATGATCGCGTTCCACTGGTCCAGGGTCAGCAGCTCGGTGTCGCCGCCCCACACGATGCCGGCGTTGTTGAACATCAGGTCCAGTCGGCCCTCCCGCGCCACCACCTCGTCGACGACGGCCTGCACCGCGGCGGCGCCGGTGACGTCCAGGCCTACCGCCCGGGCCCGCGGGCTCAGTGTCGACACCACCGCCTCGGCCGCCGCGAGATCGATGTCGGTGCACACGACGTGGTCCCCGGCCCGATCGAGGGCCCGGCACAGCGCGGCACCGATCCCGGACCCGCCGCCCGTGACTACTGCGTGTCTTGCTCCTCGCGTCCGCACTGCCTGTCTCACGAGGACTGTTCCACCAGCTTCATCACGTGGCCCATGACGTCGGGGTAGCGCTTCAGGTGAGCGCCACCGTTGATGTCGAGCACCTCGCCGGTCAACCAGGCCGAGCCCGGGTCACACAGGTAGACAACGGCATTCGCGATGTCCTCGGGCGTGCCGGCGCGGCCGAGCGCGGTGTTGTCGACATAGTCCTCGACCACACCGGGCACCGATGCGGCGGCGGCGGTCAGCGGTGTGTGCACGAAACCGGGCGCGACCGCGTTGACGCGGATGCCGCGCGGCCCCATCTCCAGGGCGGCGACCTGGGTGAGCATCGACAGCCCAGCCTTGGCCGCGCAGTAGGCGCTCATCCCGGCCGCCGGCTGGCGGCCGTTGAGCGAGCTGATCTGCACCAGCGAGCCACCTTCGCGCAGATGCCTGCCGGCGTGTTTGGTCACGATGAACGCCCCGTTGAGGCAGACGTCGATGACCGCACGGAAGTCCGCCGCGGGCATGTCGGTGATCAGTCCGACGTTGCTGAACCCCGCGCAGTTCACCGCGATGTCGAGTGGCCCGACGCAGTCGAACAGCCGCTCCACCGAGTCCTCGTCGGTCACGTCGACGTACGCCGCGTCGTGCGGATCGCCAAGCTCGGCGGCGCGCTCGCGGGCCGCCTCGTGGTTGCGGTCCGCGACCGTCACCTGGCATCCCCGGCCTGCAAGCGCCGTCGCGGTCGCCCAGCCGATACCGGACGCGCCGCCGACGACGACCGCCCTGCGGTCCCCACCGGCGGTCCGCACGCTGCCGTTGCTCATCCGGTTGGCCTTTCGACGACGGAATTGACGCGTTCTAAAGTCACACCCCGAACCCGAAAGCGCAATAGCCATGGTGTGACTGGCAGACTCTGGCGGGTGACCGAGTTGAAGATGTCCGAGTCGATCTTCGTGGCCGCCTCACCCGATGAGGTTTACGCGCTGGTGTCCGACATCACCCGAATGGGTGACTGGGCTCCGATCTGCAAGGCCTGTTGGTGGGACGAGGGGGCCGGACCGTCGGTCGGGTCATGGTTCACCGGGCGCAACGAGACCCCGGAGCGGACGTGGGAGACGAGGTCTGCGGTCGTCGCCGCCGACCCCGGCCGCAAGTTCGCCTGGGAGGTCAACAACGGCTGGGTGTACTGGGGCTACGAGATGGCCGACGAGAACGGCGGCACCCTCCTCACCGAGTCGTGGGAACTCTTGCCCAAAGGGGTGAGCGGATTCCACGAACGTTTCGGTGACACCACCGAGGCAGAGATCCGCACGCGCAGCGAGGCGGCCCGCAGCGGGATCCCTGCCACGCTCGCGGCGATCAAGCAGACCGCCGAGAATGCCTGACGGCGCTCACCGCCGCAGGTCCGTCCTCGCGCCGTCGTAGTCAGCGGCACCGGTCGGCCCTCGGACCGGAACGGATCTCCAGCAAATTTGCGTTCGGAACGAGTTTTTGCGTTAGCGTCTGGTGACACACCGGCGTAGGCGTGCCGGAACGAAGCGGGGCAACGAGCAGTGGTAAGGCGGGTGAACGCTGCGGGGGCGGGCCGTGTCCGGCCTTCGGCGTGGGCGGCATGGCGGCTCCGATCGGTATGACGGTCGGGCTGGCAATCCTGATCGTGGTCGACGGAGGCGGTGCGGTGCCGCCGCTGATCGACGACCTCGTCATCCTGGGGCTGTCGACCTACACCACCGGGTGCGCCATCCTCGCGGCTCGATCGCTGCAGGGGCGGATGCGTGCCGCGTGGTTGATGATGGCGGCGGCGCTGGCCGCGTGGGCGCTCGCGGACATGATCTGGTTCGCCTCCGAGTTTGTGTTCCACGTCGAGCCCTTCCCGTCACCGGCGGACTTCTTCTACCTGGCGTGTGCTGGCCGTCCCGGCCGTGCTGGCGATGGCGCCGTCGGACCACTGGTCCCGGCAAGCGGCCAGGCTGCGCATCGCGCTCGACGGCGTCACGATCGCGCTGTGCACGTTCTTCTTGGCCTGGATCTTTGCGCTGACGAGCGTGTACGACACCTACCGCGAAGACCGATTGGCGCTGGGGCTGGCCTTCTTCTACCCCGCGGCCGACATCGTGATCCTGGCGGTGACGGTCGCGGTGCTCGCCCGTGTCGACGTCCGGCACCGCGCGGTGCTGGTACTGCTCGCCGGGGGTTTTGCGCTGATGACGATCACCGACAGCGCGTTCGCCTACGCCGTCGCAGTGGGCAGCTACCAGACAGGTGGTTACCTCGTCATCGGTTGGGCCCTGCCTCTTGTGGCGGTCTGTGCCGCCGCTGCGCTGGCTCGCAAGACGCCGCCGCCCCGCGCGCAGACGGTCTCGGTTCCGTCCAACACCTCGCTGTGGGCGCCGTACGTGCCGCTACTGTTGGCCGGGACGGTGGCCCCGCCGCTGATCATGTCGGGCATGGAGTCCTTCGTCGTTCCGATGGTTGCCGTCGCGGTGTGCTGCAGACAAGCGGTGTCAGCCTGGGAGAACCGGCAATTGTTGAGCGCCGTGGCCGATCAAGCCTTCCGAGATCCTTTGACCGGTTTGGCCAACACGGCGCTGTTCCACGACCGGCTGACCCACGCGTTGACGATGCAGTCCCGTGACGACCGGGTGGTGGTCGTGGCCATGCTGGATCTCGACGATTTCTCGTTCGTCAACGAGAACCTGGGACATCCGGCGGCAGACCGGCTGCTGGTGCACGCCGGCCGCCGGATCGCGGCCTGCCTGCGGCCCGGCGACACAGTCGGCCGCCGCGGCGGCGACGAATTCGTGTTGCTGCTGGAGGGCGACGTCGACGACTCCCGCCGGATCCTGCGTTGGGCTGTCGAGACCTTCGACGAGCCGTTCACCGTCGACGGGCAGCAAGTGTCGATCCGATGCCGGGTCGGAGTGGCCGTAGCGTCACCGCACGACCGGGATCTCACCCCCGACACCTTGCTGGAACGCGCCGCCATTGCGGTGCGCGCCGCGAAGGACTCGCGTTCCTCGCACGTCCGCTTCTTCCATGTCGGCATGGCGACCTGGCAGCCCGCCGACGACACCGATCGGGTCTCGGGCGGCGGCGCGGCCAGGGTCCGCCTGCTGGGTGAGCTGCGCGCTGCCGTCGACAACGGCGAACTGGACCTTGCCTATCAGCCCAAGGTGGACCTGCGCACCGCCCGCGTCGCCGGCGTCGAAGCGCTGTTGCGGTGGCCGCATCCGGAGTTGGGGTTGTTGCACCCCGGTGCCTTCATGCAGCTGGTCCGTGAGCACGGCCTAATGCGCCCGGTGACCGACCTGGTGATCGACAAGGTGCTCGACGACGCGGCGCGGTGGGTGGCGGCCGGCACGCAGATGCCCGTCGCGGTGAACCTGTTCGCCCCCTATCTGCGCGACACCGGGTTGCCGGAGAGGCTGGCCCAGGCGCTGCACGACCGGAACCTGGACGCCGAGCTGTTGACCGTCGAAATCACCGAGGATCTCGTCATCAAGGATCTCGACCTGGTCACCGTCGTGCTCCAGCAGCTTCGCGGGCATGGAATTCGGGTCGCCATCGACGACTTCGTAGTGGGTACTCGGCCTTGTCCTACCTGCGGGATCTGGTGATCGACGAGATCAAACTGGACCGCCACTTCATCGCTTCGGTGACCACCGACCACCGGGCGGCCACCGTGGTGCGTGCGGTCATCGAGCTCACCCACGGGCTGGGGATGACGGTCGTGGCCGAGGGTATCGAGAATTATGTCACCGCGGAGTGGCTGCGTGACAGCGGTTGCGATGGCGGCCAGGGCTTCTACTTCGGCAGGCCGATCGACGCCTCCGCCGTGCCGGATCTGGTCCGATTGGCCGGCCAGCTCACCTGATCGGCCCGAGTCACCGCGCCGTGCAGCGGAATCCGATGTGGCTCATGCCGGTGTCCACCGGCTGCGGCCTGCGCGCCGCAGGGCGATACCGCATGCAATAGCTGTCGGCGCACAGGAACGAACCACCCTTGACGACCCTGCGCGGCACCTTGAACTGTGGCTGATGAGGATCGTAACTTTCTGCCTCACAACAGGATCGCGTACCCGGGCGGTCAGAGTACCAATCGGTGGTCCACTCCCAGACGTTGCCCGCCATGTCGAACAACCCGTAGCCGTTCGGTGGGAAACTGCCGACCGGGCGGGTGCGCCCGTAGCCGCGGTCGGGCCGCCACGGGAACTCACCGTGCCAGTAGTTCGCCAGCCGCTGCCCAGGCCGTTCGGGATCGTCGCCCCATGTGTACGTCGCACCGGACAGCCCGCCGCGGGCCGCGGTCTCCCACTGTGCCTCGGTGGGCAGCCCCAGCCCTGCCCATGCGGCGTAGGCTGCGGCGTCCTCGAATGCGACGTGCACCACGGGATGGTCGGCCCGCCGTTCGATCGACGACGACGGGCCCGCCGGGTGGCGCCAGCATGCGCCCGGTGTCCACGTCCACCACAGGTTGAGATGGCGCAGATTCACCGGGCCCGCGGTTCTGGTGAACACCATCGAACCGGGCTGCAGGTTCTCCGTCGGCGCGCCCGGGTAGTCGTCAGGGTTGAGCGGGCGCTCGGCGACCGTGAGATAGCCTGTCGCAGCGACGAATTCGGCGAACTGGGCATTGGTCACCTGCTTGGGCTGGATCCAGAACCCGGCGACGGCGACGGCCCGCGCGGGCCTTTCCTCGGGGTAGTGCGCGTCGGATCCGAGCACGCAGGTCTGTTCCGGGATCCACACCATGCCGACACCGGGCTCAGGCAAAGATCCTGGTCCAATCGCTGCGCATGCTGGCCACCACCCAGCCGTGCGGACCCGCCAGGTCAAGCGCCTTCTCGGCGCCCGCGCTGTAGTCGAATTCGCGGTCGGCGTCGTCGTGGCGCACGAGCACCGACATCGACGGGCCGGCGCCCGCGCCGGTGAACTGCAGCATCTCGATGTCGCCGTTGGAGTTTCCCGCCGCGAAGATCGGACGTCGGCCGATCCTGGCCCAGATGCGGACCGGCTTGACCGGACCGTCGTCGAAGAACTCCGGTTGCGAGGTGGTGATCAGACTGCCGTTCTGATAGATCAGCCCGACGGAGCTGCCGATCACGCGTTCGGGCGGGATGCCGTACATCTGTCCCGTCACCGCGCGCATGAAATCGCGTCCGCCGCCGGAGACGATGTAGTTGGTGAAGCCGTGTGACTCCAGGAAGCGCAGCAACTCGATCATCGGCGCGTAGCCGCACGCGGTGTACGGCCGGTCGAGCGTCGGATGCCGGGTATCGGCGAAGAACGCGTTCACCCGCGCCGCGTGATCCTCGACGGTGATCGACACATTGGCCGAGAGAATCGCTGCGGCAAGGGTTTTGAGATCGGAGTCGTCCCCCTGGTAGTGCCTGCTCACCGCGTCGCCGAACCAAGCCAGATCACCCTCGGCCGCTGCGCGGTACGGCTGACGCGCGGTCAGCGACGGGTCCGCAGCGGCCTGGGCGGCCAGCCGGCGGATCAGGAAGTCCAGTTGGATGTATGCCGGTTTCTCACACCACAGGGTGCCGTCGTTGTCGAAGACGGCGACTCGCTCCTGCGGGTCGACCTACCGGGCGGCGTCTTCGGCGAACGCGATGATCGCGGCCTTGGCGGGGCCCTCGTTCCAGGTTTCGAGCATCTAGTCCTTCGCCAGGAATTCCTGCAGCTTCTCGAGCGCCTGGTCGATCGTGAAGCTCGCCGGCGGATGCCCTCGGCGGCGAAGCGGTCGATGTTCGGGGTGCGGTAACCCATCAGACCGTCGCTGTAGCAGCTGAGATTGGTGATGCCGATGTCGTCGCCCCAGATGACGAGAATGTTCGGTTTTCCGTTCGGCATGGCGACTCCTCCGCCGATCGACTCCTTCGTCGACCATAGGCTGATCGCTGGGGCCGGGTAGGGGTTTCGGCGAGGAATCAGCGGGCGTCGACGGTGTCGATGTGTTTTCGGACCAGCCTCGGGTACCGGCCACGGTCGGGGCGGAAGATATCGTGCGGTGAATCGGCGAACTCGTGCAGCGTCGCAGTGGGGAAAAGGTCCCGGTAGCGCGCCCATGTCGCGTCGTCGATCAGGGGGCTGTTCATGGCGCGTACCGCGAGCAGTGGCGGCTGCCAGACCGACAGTGGTTCCCAGAACGACTGAGGGCGCGCCGATCGCACCACGGCGATTCCGGCGTCGCGGTCGACGCGCTGGTGCACCGGTGTCCCACGCCAGCGACCGCCGAGCAGACCGAGCATGATCTCCTCGGTGAGCACGATCTCCTCGGGCACGTAATCGCCGATCGACACCGAACGCACGCGTGCGGAATCGGCGAGCGCCCAGACCAGCGCGTACGGCGTTCCCCGCGAGAACGTCATCAAATGCACCGGACCGTCGGTGATGTCGTCGACCACCGCGCCGACGTCACGGCTCAGCGTCACGGAATCGTAACCGGTTGCCGGAGAATCACTTTGGCCGTGCCCACGTAGCTCGACCACCACGCAGCGCCGGCCTAGTGTCCTGAGTCATTAATTGCGATCTAGTTGTTAGACTGGGTTGTGCCGACACCTCATGCCGCGAAGATTGTCTTGACCACTGACGAGCGGGCCGAGTTGGAGGGGTGGGCGCGGCGACGATCC